>NZ_LT707064.1:2506875-2811250 GCF_900156465.1 Pseudomonas sp. 7SR1 | reverse complement strand
CGACTCCGATGGACTGGCGCTTTGGACGGGAACGGGCGAGCACATCTGGCGCCCACTGAACAATCCTGCACGTACCATGGCTTCGGCATTTTCAGACAACAATCCCCGCGGATTCGGACTGCTTCAACGTGACCGATCTTTCGCCAATTATCTGGACAGGGTCCAGTATCAGCGCCGCCCCAGCGTATGGGTAGAACCTCTGGAGGACTGGGGCGAAGGAAGCGTACAACTGGTGGAAATCCCGACCGACGACGAAATCCACGACAACATCGTCGCGATGTGGGTCCCCAAGGAGCCCGCCGAAGCCGGCAATCACTACCGCTTGAAATATCGTTTGCATTGGCTTTCCGATGAGCCGTATCCCAGCAATCTGGCACGCTGCGTAGCCACACGCCTGGGGACTGGGGGCATTCCAGGCTCCCCGCGTCCCAAGGGAGTACGCAAATTCGTTGTGGAGTTCATGGGAGCGCCGCTTGAAACGCTGACCTGCGACACGAAGCCACAAGCCGTGCTATGGGCGTCCAGAGGATCGTTCTCTAACGTTTTGACCGCATCCATGCCAGGCAGCGGGCTGCCGGGGCACTGGCACGCTCAATTCGATCTGACTGCCGAGGGCAGCGAGCCGGTCGAGATGCGCCTGTATTTGCGCCTTGGGAAAGAAACGCTTTCCGAAACCTGGCTCTTCCAGTACCACCCCTTCAACTCAAAACCCCAGGCACTGGCGCAGCAAGCGTCCCTTCGCTCATCCCCCGTCACCCCCAAGGCCTAGTCCCATGACGAGCATACGCGTGACCACGATGACCCTGATGGTTGTCTTGATCGTCATGATCGGTGTTCATCCCGCGCCCCGGGCCGGCGAGCGAGCCGGGAAACCGCAGGAAGACGCGGTTTTTATCGAACACTTGATCAACCAGATGACCCTTGAGGAAAAGGCCGGTCAACTGACCCAACTGGCCGTTCACATCACCCCGATGGGAGCCACTGTCGACGTCAAGGATGGACCCACCATCGGTATCACTGAGGCAGGTTCCCTGATAGGTGCTTATGGCGCCGAGCACACGGCGGCGCTACAACGCGAAGCCATCCAGAATGCGCGTCTGCACATTCCGCTGCTGTTCGCCTTCGATGTGATCCACGGCTTCCGTACTGTATTCCCCGTACCGCTGGCCGAGGCGTCGGCCTGGGACCCGGAGCTGTCTCGACGAACCGCCCGGGCAGCAGCCGTCGAAGCCACGGCGAGCGGCTTGCATTGGACGTATGCGCCGATGGTGGATATCGCACGGGACCCACGTTGGGGAAGAGTCGTCGAAGGAGCCGGCGAAGATCCTTTCCTGGGCGCAGCCTTGGCAGCCTCTCGAGTGGGCGGTTTCCGCGGCCAGGGCGTTCCCGATACATCGGCCATCCTGAGCACCGCAAAGCATTTTGTCGGCTACGGCGCCGCCGAGGGGGGGCGTGACTACAACACCTCGGATATGTCCGAGCGAACGCTCGAGGAAGTCTACCTCCCACCGTTTCGTGCCGCCGTACAGGCCGGCGTCGATTCGATCATGCCCGGCTACAACGATATGGACAGCACGCCGATGCACGCCAGTCAAAGACTGATCAATGACAAGCTGCGCGGTGAATGGGGATTCAAAGGGATAGTCGTCAGTGATTACCAGGCCATCGGTGACCTGATACAACATGGCGTCGCCTCGACAAAGCAAGAGGCAGCCCGACTGGCGCTGGGCGCTACAGTGGACATTGCCATGGTCAGCGGCAACTATGCCACGGAGCTCCCTGCTCTGGTACGTAGCGGTCGACTCCCCACCCCCTTGGTCGATGATGCGGTGCGACGCGTGCTTGAGGCCAAACAACGGCTGGGCCTGTTCGACGACCCTTATCGATACAGCGACCCGGCCCGCGAAAAAGCGCTGACGATGACACCCCATGCGCGCGCGCTGGCACGAGAGGCCGCACAGAAATCCATTGTGCTGCTAAAAAATGACGGGGACTTGCTACCGCTGTCGAAAAGCCTGCGAAAGATTCTCGTGGTCGGCGCCTTGGCAAATGATGCCCAGTCCACCCTGGGCCCCTGGTTCGGCGTCGGTCGTGCCGAAGAGTCGATAACGGTACTAGAGGGCATAAGACGTGCGGTATCGCCCACAACTGACGTTGTCCATATGGCTGGCGCCTCTCCCGACAGCCTCGATATTTCCGGTCTCGAAGAGGCTCGGGACGCCGCCAGCGACGCCGATGTGATTGTTGCGGTGCTCGGCGAGACGGCCAACATGAGTGGAGAGGCGCGCAGCCGCACCTCCCTTGATTTACCCGGGGCGCAAGACACGCTTTGGGCGCAATTGCAAAGCACTGGCAAACCCATGGTCGTGGTTCTCATGAACGGCCGCCCGTTGGCCATACAGGCCATGGACAGACAAGTGCCCGCCATCATCGAGGCCTGGTTCCTGGGATCCGAAATGGGAAATGCCGTGGCCGATGTGCTGTTTGGCGATGTAAACCCCAGCGGCAAACTTCCTGTCACGTTTCCGCGCACCGTCGGCCAGATTCCTCTTTACCATGCGCATAAAAACACCGGACGACCGCCGGACAAAGCCAATCTCTTCACTTCCAGATACACGGATGAAGAATGGACCCCTCTTTACCCCTTCGGTCACGGCTTGAGCTACACCACGTTCAGCTACGGATCACCTGAGCTCAGCAAACGGCAACTGACCTTCGATGAGACGCTCGGCGTGCAGGTTGATGTGCGCAATAGCGGCCAACGAGCCGGTGAGGAAATCGTCCAGTTGTACCTACGGCAGAACATCGCCAGCTACACGCGCCCGGTGCGTACGTTGCGTGGCTTTACCAAGGTCCGACTGGCCCCGGGTGAAACGAAGACCGTCGAGTTCCTGCTGGATCAGGACGACTTCGCGTTACTGGGCCCGGACCTGCTGCGGTTCGTCGAAATGGGGACTTTCCAGGTGTTCGTCGGAGGCAGCTCCACCACCACCAATGGGGCAAGCTTCGACGTCACGACCAGTGCCCGACTGCCGGTCCAGCACTCCGCAATTCCACGCCTGCCGCGGGAAAATGTCTCGCGTTGAACCCACTCTCACCCAGACCAGACGACCAGACCCGCTCCTGGGCGAGCCTAGGGCCTTTTGCGCACAGGACACTTATGAAAAAGCCCCGATCAATCGATCGGGGCTTGCGGTTTCATCCAGGGCGGCTACGAAGCCGCTCCAACCGAACCTTGGGCAACGCCCCTCGGTTGCAACTTGAAGACATGGAACAGCACCGTCAGCAATACCAGGAACGCCGGCCCCACATACAGCGCCACGCGGGTATCCGGGAAATACGCCATCAGGCCCACCACCAGCACCAGGAATGCCAGCGCCAGGTACGAACTGACCGGGTACAGCCACATACGGTATTTCAGCGCGGCACGCTCGGAAGTGCTCAGGCCCCTGCGGAATCTGAGCTGGGCCAGCAGGATCATCACCCAGGTCCAGATCGCGCCGAAGGTGGCGATGGACGTCACCCAGACGAAGACTTTCTCAGGCACCAGGTAATTGAGCAGCACACCCACCAGCAACGCGGCGATGGACAGCAGCAATGCACGACGCGGTACACCGTTGGCCGAAGTGGTGGCGAAACCGGCCGGGGCCTGGCCGTTCTGCGCCAGGCTGTAGAGCATCCGCCCGGTACTGAAGATACCGCCGTTGCAGGACGACAGCGCGGCGGTGATCACCACGAAGTTGATGATGCCGGCGGCGGTCTTGATGCCCAGGCGTTCGAAGGTCATCACGAACGGGCTGCCCTGGGTACCGATCTCGTTCCACGGGTAGATCGACAGGATCACGAACAGCGCGCCGACGTAGAACAGCAGGATCCGCCAGAACACCGAGCCGATGGCGTTGGGGATGGTTTTCTGCGGGTTCTTCGCCTCACCGGCGGTCAGGCCGATCATCTCCACGCCCAGGTACGCGAACATCACCATCTGCAGGGACATCAGCACGCCGGACACGCCGTTGGGCATGAAGCCGCCGTGGGCCCAGAGGTTGGAAATGCCCAGGGCCACGCCATCGTTGCCGAGCCCGAAGGCGATGATGCCGACGCCGCCGATGACCATGGCGATGATGGTCACGATCTTGATCAGGGCGAACCAGAACTCGAACTCACCGAAGGCCTTGACCGCGATCAGGTTGATCGAGCCCATGCTGACCAGTGCGGCCAGGGCCCAGATCCAGCGTGGTACGTCGGGAAACCAGATACCCATGTACACCGCCACCGCCGTGATCTCGGCGACGCAAGTCACCAGCCACAGGAACCAGTAGTTCCAACCGGTCAGGAAACCTGCCAGCGGCCCGAGGTAATCCTGGGCATAGCGGCTGAACGAACCGGCCACCGGGTTGTGCACGGCCATCTCGCCGAGAGCGCGCATGATTACCAGGATCGCCAGGCCGCCAATGATGTAGGACAGCATGATCGCCGGGCCAGCCATCTCGATGGCCTTGGCCGAACCGAGGAACAGCCCGACACCGATGCAGGCGCCGAGCGCCATGAGGCGGATGTGGCGCTCGCCGAGCTCACGTTTGAGCGG
This sequence comes from Pseudomonas sp. 7SR1, assembly GCF_900156465.1. Classification (NCBI taxonomy): domain Bacteria; kingdom Pseudomonadati; phylum Pseudomonadota; class Gammaproteobacteria; order Pseudomonadales; family Pseudomonadaceae; genus Pseudomonas; species Pseudomonas sp. 7SR1. The sequence goes on along the minus strand of NZ_LT707064.1, from coordinate 2,806,665 downwards.
ACCACCCTGAGCGGTCTCGCCATGGGGCAGATGATTGCCGACAGGCATAGGGATACAACCTCGTTTTGTTATTGGATTGACCACCGGGTTTCCAAGACCACGGGCCGATAAGCCTGCCGCCTTGCCGAAACCGGGTCTGTTTCGTGGACAGACCGTCCTGGAGACCAGAGCCTCAAGACCGATGGGTCGTGCAGTATAAAAAGCCGGGGATAGAGAGATTCACTGTAAAACCAGGGAAATTCAGGGATAAGCCTCAGGGAAAACCGTGTTTTTGGAGATGTATTATCTGGATGAGAGACGTTTCCAAAAGCGCCGCGCAGTATTGCACAGAGAGGATTCAGCGTCATGCCTGGGGCCAGGGCGATGGCTCTGGCACAAGGCTTTCAGGCGCCTGTGACCGTCGGGGCGGGAGGATTATCTGTGGCGAGGGGATCGGACATCGCCTTGGTTGACCGGACACCTTCTCGTATCATCAGTCCACCACACGCGGAATGATGTTAGTGAACCAGTCACCTGAAAGCGCCTCGCCAAAAACCACTGACGCCACTGGCCCGAAATGGGATGTCGGCGAAGCGGTCAGCCAGCTATCCTGGGACGACTTGCGGATCATCAAAATCCTGAGTGACTGTGGCAACCGCGCCGCTACGGCGAAGAAGCTCGGCATCAACGTCTCCACCGTCTCGCGCCGGGTCGCGCAGGTGGAGAAAACGCTGGGGGTCGCGCTGTTCGATCATCGCAAGGCGGGGTATCTGCTGACTGCCGAAGGTGTAGAGCTGCGTGCACTGGCAGAGCGAGTCGAACTGGACATTGTCAGTGTGACTCGCAGGGTTTCCCGTGTCGGCCAGGGCCCGCTGGGAAAACTGAGGATTACCACCAGCGACTCGCTTCTGCTGTACTTCCTTACACCGATCATCGCGGACTTCAAAACCCTCAATGAGGGGATCACCATTGAAGTGTTGGTCGGCAACCAGACGCTGAGTCTTGCAAGAGACGAGTCAGACATTGCGGTGCGCGCGACGAAGAAGCCGGCTGATACTCTGGTAGGTCGCAAGCTCGCCAACATTGCCTGGGCCCCGTATGGCAGCGCCAAGCAGGCAGCGATTGCCGATCCATTCGCCGATGGACAGTCGTGGGTTTCCTACTCGGGAGGCCTGTGCGGCTTGAAGGCAACCCGTTACGTCGAATGTCGGGTTCCCCCCGAGTACATTGCCTACCGCACTGATTCCGTGGCTGCAGCGAGCGCCGCGATTGCGGCGGGCCTGGGTTTTGGTTTCCTTCCCTGCATGCTGGGCGACATTACTCCAGGACTGCTTCGGGCCGGCCCAGTGGTGCAGGAGCTTCAGGATGAGCTATGGCTGCTTACCCATCAGGACATCAGGAAGTCCTGGCGAGTGAAAGCTTTCATGACATTCTGCGCGGCTGCCGTGGCCGACCTCAAACCGCTGGTCGAAGGTCGGCAGGCCATCCCGGCTTCTTAGTAGAAATCGGGAACGTCGGTCATTTGGCCTGGGCGCCAATCACGGCACGGCACACAATCTCGATGAGCTGTGGACGCTGTGCAAGCCGCGACACACCGATAATATTACTGGCCGCCTGCGGGCGCTCAGTGCCATAGGCCGCCTTGCGCACCTTGCCGACAACGGCAAAGGCCGCGTCCATGTCCAACACATACAGCGTCTCTTCAACGACATCCTGCATCGTGGCGCCATACAGGGCCAGCAACTTGGCAATGTTGTCGTAGGAAACCCGCATCTGTTCGCCCATCGACGAGAAATCGCTCGGGCGACCGTCAGCATCCAGCCGGGCCGGCGCTACCAGATTACCCTCTTCGTCATGGCTGAACTGGCCGGAGACGAAGATCTCGCTCCCAACCCGCCGCGCCTGCGGGTAGCCGTAGCCCTCTTCCCATGGAACGCCCCAGTAGGCGGTGTCGTCGTTGAAAGGTCGTGAAGCGGCCATTGGATTCTCCTTGGCGAATGATGGGATCGACGTGATCCGACTGGCCGAAAGCCTAACACCGGATTGAACGCTACCCCTGGTGCATTAATGCGCCTCCAAAGGCGCAAAAGTACGCCACCGTTTCGCTGAGTGCTTCGCTATCCTGGGATATCGCTCCGACAACCCGCCGAAAAATTCTCGCCACCGCCGAGCAAAAGGGTCGGAATGATATAGAAACCAGCCTCCCCTTCCCCGAGTGATTTCAAAGAGGTCTACCTCAAACTTAGGGAGTTGTCCCAATTTCCCCTCCCCCAGCGCCAACCACCGTCTAAGCTTCAAGCAAGTCCGATCAATCTGCGTGAATGGATCAGTGACTATGGGCGCTTTGTGGCAAACCGATTCGAGTAAACCTGTGGTCCCGACTGAGCGTATGGAAGAAGCGCCTTTACCCCAAGAAAAACGCCGCGTCCGACATGGTTGGCGAGCTTTCTGGTTGTTGCTGCTGATTATCGTGGTGGTGGTCGGCCTGGCGGCCGCCAAGGAGATGCGCACTTCAAGGTTCCAGGCCAGTGAACTGAGCCGGTACGCCGGATCCTTGAGCTATTCGGTGCAGCCAGGCCCCAGCGATGCCATCGTCTATCCCGGCGACGGACCGTTCGACCGGCGGTTGGGCTACAGCGCCCTGGGGGAGTTCCTGCCGCGGTTGCTCAAGCGCAATTACGTGATCCAGGCCCAGGCGCGGTTTTCGCCGGCGTTGATGGACTATGTCGACAAAGGGCTGTTCGTCCCCTACCCGGAAAAGATCCAGGCCGGCCTGACCATCACCGATTGCCGCGCAGCACCGCTGTATCAGTTCAAGTACCCGCAACAGTTGTATGCGAGTTTCGACGCCATCCCGCCGGTGGTGGTACAGAGCCTGCTGTTCATCGAGAACCGCTTCCTGCTCGATCCCCGCTACCCCGAGGCCAACCCGGCAGTGGACTGGCCGCGCTTCGGCATGGCGGCGTGGTCGCAGGTGGCCAAGTTGTTGAGCTTGCCGGGGCAATCGGCCGGGGGCAGCACGCTGGCGACCCAACTGGAGAAATACCGCCATTCCCCCGATGGCCTCACCGTTTCGGGCGCGGAGAAAATCCGCCAGATGATTTCCGCCAGTGTGCGTGCCTATCAGTCCGGCCCGCAAACCCTCGAGGCGCGGCAACGGATCATCCGCGACTACCTCAACAGCGTGCCGCTCTCCGCCGTTCCGGGTCATGGTGAAGTACACGGCATGGCAGAAGGCTTGCGGGTCTGGTACGGCGCCGATTTCAAACGGGCCAACGAACGGTTGTTCAGCGACGCCACCGACCCTCGGAGCCTGGCCGAAAAGGGCCTGGCCCTGCGGGAGATGCTGTCGTTGATGATCGCCCAGCGGCGCCCTTCCCATTACCTGTCCAAGGGCCGCGACGAGCTGACGCGCCTGACCGACAGCCACCTCCGGCTGCTGGCGCAGAACGGAGTGATCGACGCGGTCCTGGCCGAGGCCGCCCTGGCCAGCAAGGTCAGTTATCGCGACTGGGTCCAGGACCCGACGATCCAGCCCATCGAATCCAATAAAGGCATCAGCGCCGCCCGCAGTCGCCTCGCCACGCTGCTCAACCGTCCACTGTACGACCTCGATCGCCTGGACCTCTCGGCCACCAGCACGTTGCAAAGCGATCTGCAGGCCCAGGCCACCGACTACCTCAAGCGCCTGGCCGACCCGGCCTTCGCGGCCGAGATCGGCCTGATGGGCGAACGCCTGTTGACCCCCACCAGCACCACCCAGGTGCGCTACAGCTTCACCCTGCTGGAGCTGACCCCGGACGGCTCGCGGGTGCGGGTGCAGACCGACAGTACCGACCAGCCCTTCGATATCAACGAAGGCAGCAAGCTCGAACTGGGCTCCACCGCCAAGCTGCGGGTGCTCACCACCTACCTGCAGATCATCGCCGAACTGCACGAACGTTATGCCGGACAATCCCCGGCGCAGTTGAAGAAAACCGAGATCGCCGAGCAGGACCGCCTGTCCCGCTGGGCCGTCGACTACCTGATCCAGAACAGCGACCGCAACCTGCCGAAAATGCTCGAGGCGGCATTGGACCGGACCTATTCCGCCAGCCCCGGCGAGGCGTTCTTCACCGGCGGCGGCCTGCATACCTTCCACAACTTCCGCAGCGAAGACAACGGCCGCAACCCCACCTTGCGCGACTCCCTGCGCGAATCGATCAACCTGCCGTTCATTCGCCTGATGCGCGACCTGGTGCGCTACGCGACCTACGCCGGCCCCAGCAACAGCGCCGAGCTGCTCAAGGACGACAGGGATCCGCGTCGCCAGGAATATCTGGCCCAGTTCGCCGACCGCGAAGGCACCTCGTTCCTGCTCAAGTTCTGGAAGAAGTACCAGAAGAAGGACACCAGCCAGCGCCTCGAAACCTTCCTCGACAGCATGCACCCCACCGCGATCCGTCTGGCTGCCGTGCACCGCTACTTCTTTCCCAACGACAGCCAGGAGAGCTTCAACCGCTTCGTGCGCTCGCACCTGAAATCGGCCAAGAGCGCCGAGAAACTCACCGACGAACGCCTGGAGCGGCTTTACCAGAGCTACGGTCCCGGCGCCTACGACCTGCCGGACCAGGGCTTCATCGCCAAGGTGCATCCCCTGGACCTGTGGTTGATGGGTTATCTGCTCAACAACCCGGACGCCAAGTTCAGCCAGATCGTCAAGGCCAGCGAGTTCGAACGCCAGGAGGTCTACAGCTGGCTGTTCAAGAGCCGACACAAGAGCGCCCGGGACAGTCGCATCCGTACCATGCTGGAGATCGAAGCCTTCCTGGATATCCACCAGCGCTGGCAGAAAGTCGGCTACCCGTTCGACCATCTCGTACCGTCGCTGGCCACCGCCATCGGCAGTTCCGGCGACCGCCCCGCCGCGCTGGCGGAGCTGGTGGGCACCATCCTCAACGACGGGGTCCGGCTGCCGGCGCTGCGGGTCGACAGCCTGCACTTCGCCGCCAACACCCCCTATGAAACCCAGTTGGTCAATGACCCGGACAACGGCAAGCAGGTGATGCCCGTCGAGGTGGCGCGGGCGTTGCGCGGGGCATTGTCCCAGGTGGTCGATGCCGGCACCGCGAAGCGGGTGGCCGGGAGTTTCAAACTGGCCGATGGCACGCCATTGCAGATGGGCGGCAAGACCGGCACCGGCGACAACCGCATCGAGGCCGTCGGCGCCGGCGGACGGGTCATCAGTTCCAAGTCCATCAACCGCACCGCCACCTTCGTGTTCTACATCGGCGACAGCCATTTCGGCACGCTCACCGCCTACGTTCCGGGCGCCTCGGCGCAGAACTTCAAATTCACTTCGGCCCTGCCGGTGCAGGTTCTCAAGGGCATGGCGCCCATACTCTCCCCTTACCTGCAACCCGGCACCCATACCCAATGCCAGCCGTTGGTGGCTCGTCGGTAAGGATCACCGCCGTGGAATCGAGGGTGTGCACAACGTCGTTTGAATAACCGGCAGTATCGGACGAAAGGGCTACACCTCCGAATCCCAGATCACTGTCACCGTGCCACCGTACTGCTTGGCATTCCCTGTCAGCATTTGCCCGACCTGGTCGCGGCCGACTTCGAAATGCAGGATGCCCGGCTTGCGATCGATGAAGATCCCCGGCTGGAACAGCTCCGTGCCGCTGCCGTCAAGATAGAGCCGACGGCGGTTGACCGGTTGGCCGGCAGCGTCGGTCAGGCCGCTGGGCAGGGTCACACTGATATTGACCGGCACCAGAAGTCCGGAGCTGGGCGCCCAGAGCATGCAGGTGTTGTCGCTGGCGTCGGCGAACTGACAATGCAGGTTCATCTTGAAACGCGACGAGGCCCAGAGATGGAAAGTCTGGTCACGAAACAGCCGTGTCGGTTTCTGCCCGTGGTTCAACCAGGCCTGCCAGCCTCCCTGGGGTTCCAGCACGACCTTGTTCCCGCCGGGAGGCACTTCGACCCTGAGCGTGTGCTCGACCTCCAGCTCGAAATTGAGCGTCAGCAAGGAGTCATTCGCGACCATGACATCGCCGAAATCAAAGTCCCCGCCCGGCCCGATGGAATAAGACATCGTGCCGGTGTAGCGACCAGCGGACATCTTCAAGGGATTGGGGGTACGCAACTCGTAGGAGAAGCTGACCTGGTCATAACGAAACGAAGGGATCAGGTATCTGGCTTGTTTTGCGCATACACCGGTTTGGGGGAAATGCCAGAAAAACGAATAGGTCACCGCGGATACCCCCGCCCCGAGGCCTGAACTGCGACACGGCGAAGGGGCCTCGTTCCAGGCGCTCCCCCAGAGCAAGCCGTGCGCGACGTTCACATTTGGCACCCCCGTCAGAGCAGTGACATCCAGATCCCGATACTGCGCACCGATGCCTGCCACGCGCATTTCCACGACGCTGCTTTCTCCGGTGATGGCGTGGGTCACTGTAACCGTGCGCCATTGAGCCGGTACCTTGAACATCGCGCCTTGGCGAATGGAGGCGTGGTTGTCCTGGATGGGACCTGAGGCGTTGACATCAATGGGGAAAAAAACGCTGGAGATACCCAAGGCGTTGCATTGCGCAGCATGGAGGAAACAATAGCCCCCCAGCGGCGTGGTGTTGGTGAACGTGTTCTCCCTGGGCTTCAAAGGGTCGGGCCGGAAACTTGCGCTGATGTCCATGGTCACTGCGCTTGCCGTCGACATGCCGGCCAGCAGCAGGGCAAGAATCGTGGCGACGCGACACAACGAACGCCCGCGTCCGATGGTGTTTGAAGGGCTCATACTCTCTCCGATTAATAGCTACGGGGCCACCGCGTCGAACACCATGTGCACGGTGCCGTGGTAATTGCCGGGGGCATAATCCTCATCCGTCCTGACGGCGGAAACCTCCAGGCCAACGCGGCGCCCGGGCCGGGCCTCGGCGGCCGAAACCACCCGATTCGAATCGAGGCTCAATTCAACGTTATTGAACAAGACATGCAGGTCGATGCGATCACGGCCGTTGGACAAATACGCCTGCTCGGCCAGGCGGGCATCGATGGCGCCGTTGGCGTTCTTGACTTCGTAGTTGGCCCGTAACGGCAAGAGCCCGGAGGTCAGGGTGTTGAACTGCATCGGCTGCTCGCGCTCGACCAGTTGCGGGTCTACCGGCAGGACGTGAAAGTCGACGGTCGGCAGGGTGACGAGAACTTCGAATATTTCCCGCTCCACGGCTCCCCATGCCGGGAGAGCCGGGAGTGTGAGGATGCTGAACAGCAAGGAGCGGACCAGTGTCTTGAACATGATGGATACCTTTGGCGTCAGCGACGGCAAGTCGTCAGCCTTTGATTTCGACGGCTTTCTTCCCTGGGCCTTCGATCAGGTCGAAACGGTATTCACGCCCCGGCTCCTTATCGAATGCAAAGGTACGACCGGCCATGACGTGGTGCTTTGTCGTCGGCCTGCAATCGTTTTCTTTTTTCGCGGCACAATCCTTGAACTCATCGATCACCACCACGCTGTTACCGTTGTTGCGCACTTGGTAGCGTGCGGCGCTGTCGTCGATGACCGTCTCGAAACGGGTGTCCCTGGGTCTTACGAAAAACACCGTGCCGAAACCGGCCAGCACTTTCACTCCGGCTGCGATGCGCTCCTTCTTGTAGTCCTCGCGTTCCTCGGCGCTGATCGCGAACTCGTCCTCGGCCTCCGGCACCACCGGCACGAAGCGAATCCGGAAGTAGCGTTCCTTGTCGCGATCGCCCATGAACAGCAAGCGAGTGCCCTGCACGCCATTGGCCGGCACGATCAGGCGCGCGGGACTCGCCATCAGGCCATTCCTGGTCATGGCGTCGACCTGGTCCTGCAGCGGCACCTCCTGGTAGCTGCCATCCTCGGCGTAGAGAATTTCCATGATCTCGACCTTCACGAACGCCGTGGATGTACCGCCGTTGAAAACCCTTTTCATGTAGGTGCTTTTGTTGCCGTCAAGGTAGTCGTAGACCACGCCGACGTTAATCTGCGGCCCGGCCTGGACCGTCATGGAAAACAGCGAAAAACCACACAAAGCCAATAAGCGTTTCATTGCCAAACCTCATGGATCGAAGACAGTCGATGACGACCGTTTCAGGGAATACGTTTTGAAGGTGGAAATCAGGCTCAACCCGCCGTCTGGCGCACAGGATCGTTGCCGGCCAGTGTGTCCGGCGTGCAACGCAGATCGCCGATCATCAATACATCGCCCTCGCGGCTGGCGCTGTCCGGGTCGAGTCGGAACTGGCAAAGCAAGTCGTTGCCGTAGCGCACCTCCAGCGTCGGCGAGCTTGCGTTCATCTCCATGGAGAAAAATCCGTCCACTTCGCTGACGCCGCGGCTGGCGTGATTGATGACGTGATGGCCCTTGAGCGGCTTGCCCTGTTCATCCAACAGGCGCCCCAGAACGGTGACCGTTCTGATGACACTCACCTTGCGGTAGTCCACGCCGCCCTTGTTCAAGTGGTAGCGGGTGCGCGCAGGGGAGATGCTGGCCGCCGGCGGATGGATACCGTCGAAGTCGAACGTCACCATGCTGTTCTGGTAGGCGCTGGTGGCCACGAAGTTGCGCCCGGGACGCAGGGTGGTGGTGCCGCCGGTCAGGTCGTCGGCAAGCAGGACGATATTGTCCAGGTCTGTCTCCACATCGACGATCATGCCCGCGCCGCCGCTCTGCGGCAGGCCGGAGAAGGCGACCTTCCCGCCGCCCACGGCCACCGTACTGCTCAGGTTCAAGCCGCCGGTGAGGTTGTCGTTGTAGGAAGAACGCTGGATGAAGCCGTCGCCATACAACCCATCGGTTTCGAAACTGGCAAGGCCTGACAGCCCCATGCCGTAGGTATCGGCCAGGGCCGTGGCGGAAACACTTTGCAGTACGTGATCCTCAAGATCCCGGCGATAGGTCAGCGAGGCATTATTGTCCCGGTCGCCGTCGCGGGAGGTCCGCGTGCCGATGCTGCCGGTCCAGTACTCCCCCGGCCCGCCCAGCGCGACATTGACACTCAGGTCCAGGCCACGATTGCGGCGCTCGGCGGTACTTGACGTGCCTGGGCGGTCGAACACCGACAATCGCCAATTGGCGTCGCTGCCACCCAGCTTGCCACGCTGATTCCAACCCAGGTCCAGGCCGGTGCCCTGGACGTTACCCTCGCTATAGAACAATCGTCCGTTGACGGATGCCTTGTTGCTCAACCGATGGTTGATCGACAGCGACGAATTGCTGGTATGGCCGACGAACACGTTGCGCTGGCGCACGCGAGTGCCGTCGGGCAGGGTCTCGTAGGTGTTGCGGGTGTCCAGCCAACTGCGGTTATGACTGGCCACCACGCTGCCCAGGCCATAGCTGTAGAGCCCTTGCAGGTCCATCCCGGTGCCGTATTTTTCGGTCTGGTAGACGTTGGCGAACAGACTCGCGCTGCTGGCCAATGTCCAGTCCACCGAGGTGCCGTACTGCAATTTGTCCTGCACCTGTCGCGTGGAAAGTCCCAGTACCACCCGAGGGTGCGCCAGGTAATTGAGGCCGAAACCGGCGGTGGTGAAACCGCTCGGTTGGTCATCCCAGTTGCTCAACAGTCTGCTTTCACGGCCGGCGAACAGGTTATAGCGCCAGCGATCGTCGGCACTGCGCCAATTGTTGGGTTTGTAGACCAGCTCCTGGGTGGTGGCGGTGGTCTGTCCGTCCTCGATCAGCCGCACCTCCACTTCATAGATGCCGCCGGGCAGTGGCCGGGTGTCCAGGCTCTGCAAGCCGGCGCTGACGGCCTGGGTATTGATCAACAGGCCGTTGCGGTAGATCTCTACCGCGGCCTGACGGCTGGCGGTGACATAGATCGGGTACACGCTGGGCTTGGGATTATTGATGAGCAGGCTGTCGGAGCTGCCATACATGACCCCCAGCGCGGTGTCCGGATTGGCCCCGAACGAGCGGATCTGCCGGTTCAGGCCATCGGATCCTGGCATGAAGTAACCCAGGCGAAAGAACGTGTCTTCCATTTCGCGCTGGGTAAAAAGTTCATGGACGGCGTGATAGAGCTTGTCATCCGGCCCGCCAAGGCGGGAGAGCTGCAAGTCGAACGACTGGCTCCAGTTGCCCAGGCTGGAACTGGCGTTGAGGCCATAACGCCCCCCCGTGTCCTGTTCCTGGCCGCCATTGAGGTTGAGTTGGTTGTTGAAGATAAGGCCAAGGCTGCCGTCTTGCGGCAGGTCGTGATAACGCTTTTGCGCGGTGCCGCGTTCGACACTCTGGGTCAGAATCGACACCAGCGAATGTTCGAGGCTGTAGTGCACCGCCAGAAGCCCCGAGGTGCATTGGGCTTCACAAGCCCCCAGGGGACGCCCCGCCTTGAGCAGGTGCTCCCATTGCCCACGGTCGGCTGCCGAGATCGGGCTGTCCTGGGTGTCGGTGAATTCCAGCAGGGTTATGCGATCGTCCCGCGTCAACACCACCATGGCTTCGCCGAGGTACTGTTGATCGAGTTCTATACGAACCGCCAGTGGCACATCGAAAAAGTGGGTTTCAAACTCCTCCGGTAGCCCCTTGGCCTGGGACAACAGACTTCTGGGTGTCGTACCGGGGGCCGCCGGCGCAGCCAATGCACTCGCGCACAGCATCAGCGCGAGGGCACCCGCGATGGGTGTCTTCGGAAACATCAACGGATTCTCATATCAGCTAGCTAACGGACGTTCCAGGTACAGGCCGGCCGGATGGCCGACCTGTGTCTATGCCCGCGGGAAGAGAAGAGACTCATCGGGCGTCGAAGGGCTTACGGACGCGGCACCGCGTCGAAGATCACGGTGAAGTCGGCAGTGTATTGGCCTACCTGACTCTCCAGAGGGACGGTGGAAGCCATGATGAGCATGTCGGCCTGGGTACCTGGTGTGGACGCTGCGTCACTGACGACTTCCTGGGGGAACTCGGTCAGGGTGACGTTGTTGAACCGAGTAAGCAGGGGAATGGAATCCGTACCATTGGTCAGCGAAGCCTGGCCACCCAACAGATAGGCATGGACCGAACCATCGGTGTTCTTCACGTCGAAGGTCTGGCGCACGGAACTCAGGGTGTTGGTCACAGGGTTGTAATTCATGACCTCATCCTTACCGAAGTCCGGATCGCGCGGCAGCACATGGAACTGCTTGGTGGGAATGGTTGCGCTGATATGGATGGAGGAGCGTGCATCGTCGAGGGCAAACGCCTGCGAAGAACCCAGGGCCACGGCGACCAGGGCAGTACCGGATACGAATTGTTTGAGCATGTTTGTCACACCTGTTCTTTGCATAAAGAGAAGGGTTGAAGTTGCAGCCCGATGAAGACCGGGGCTACCCCACAACGCCGGAGCATGATCGTCGCTCTTTAATTAAAAATAAGCAGGCAAATTCCCACAGATGCGTAGTAAAACCAGCATCCATAACAAAGAAAAAGACTCGTGTTTTTATGAAACACAAGTTTGGATGTAAGAAACTACCCACACCCGCATCCCTTGCCGCCCGGCGGTTCCAGCACTACTGAAAGATCAGGCAATTATGCTGCCCGTAGGCATGAGGTAATCAGCTAAGGTTCTAGCGAACTCAACTAGCGAACCTAGCTCGAGAGACATCTTAGTTCCGCGATATATCTAACGTCAAAAGATATATCTTGAAATTAAGATATATCTCGACCTCAACTTATTTATAACGGAGAACAGATATATGCCAGCCTCCCATCTTCATTCCGATTGCAACGGTTACCCACGGCACCCGGCGAGCCGTGGACGCGGTGGTCGTGGCCCACGCATCTTCGCCGCCGGTGACCTGCGATTGCTGTTGCTGGCCTTGATCGCCGAGCAGGCTTGCCACGGCTATGACTTGATCCGCCAGATCGAAAACATGTTCGAAGGAGCCTATAGCCCCAGCCCCGGTGTGATCTACCCGACCCTGACCGCGCTTGAGGTGAGCGCAATGATCCAGGGCGACAACGATGGCGGAAAAAAACGCTACAGCGTGACCGACGCCGGACGTCTATTGCTTGAGGAACAATCCACGGCGCTGGAAGGCGTACGGATGCGCATCGAAGCGGGCAAACGCTCCTTGCGTGGCCATGAGCGCCCCCCGGAAATCCACGAAGCGGTGTATAACTTGCGTCATGCGCTGTACCAGCATCATGGCCACTGGAGCCCGGAAGAAACCATGCGAGTACGCGACCTGCTCAACGCCACCGCCCAAGCCATCATCGACGGCCCCGGTCGTCCACCCGTTGCGGAAACAAGCCAATGACAGAGACCGATCCAAACATCATTCACCGTGTCAGCCACGAAATCAGGCGACGACGCCTGCAAGTATTGCGGGTGATGGACCTCACCCCACGCATGCGCCGCATCACGGTCGGCGGACCGGAGCTGGCCGGGTTCGTCAGCCTGGGCACGGACGACCACGTGAAGGTGTTCTTCCCGCAGAGCGCCGAAGAGCGGGCCGCCCTGGACACCTTCGACCCCAGTGCCGGCAAGGCCCAAGGGCCGATGCCCGAAATGCGCGACTACACCCCGCGCCGCTATGACCTGGACACCCTGGAACTGGACCTCGACTTCGTGCTTCACGGCGACGGCCCCGCCTCGACCTGGGCAGCCCAGGCAATGCCGGGACAGTTCCTGGACATCGCCGGGCCGCGAGGCTCGATGATCGTACCGGACATCTTCGACAGCTATCTGCTGGTGGGCGACGAAACCGCCCTACCCGCCATCGCCCGCCGCCTCGAAGGCCTGGCGCCGAACCGGCGGGCCCTGGTAGTGGTGGAAGTTGCCAACGGTGCCGAACAACAGGTGCTCCAGAGCCCGGCGCAGGTCCATGTGATCTGGGTACTGCGCGAAGGCCGCCAGAACACCCTGCTGACCACCGTGCGCCAACTGCAGATGCCCCCTGGCAAGCTCTACGCCTGGGTCGCGACCGAAAGCAAAGTATCGCGGCAGATTCGCAAGGTGTTGCTGGAGGAGAAAGGGTTGGACCAGGACTTCGTGAAGGCTGTGGGGTACTGGAAGGCGCAGGGGAGCGAGGAGGAATGAAGCGCGTCCAGCTCTCACTGGTATTGCTGAGGGCCCATCTTTCGTCGAGCCATGACTGATCGTCCCCCCACGCTGCGCGTGGGAACGATCAATCCCAGTGCGCTCTATCAGCTAAGATGATCGAACCTTCCACCCGGTACCCCGCTCCATGCTCTTCCTGATCGCCTACATCGCCAGCGTCGTGCTGATCAACTTCGCGTTTTCCGCCGCGCCACACCTGGACATCATCTGGTCGGCGTGGGGCGGGCTGGTGTTTATCCTGCGGGACATGGTGCAGACCCGCTTCGGCCATGGCGCCATCGTGGCGATGCTGGCGGCCCTGGTGTTGTCCTACGTGACCTCGGATCCGACCATCGCCCTGGCCAGTGCCACCGCGTTTGCCGTGTCCGAGTGCATCGACTGGCTGGTGTTCACCATCACCCGGCGTCCGTTGCATGATCGCCTGTGGATCAGCTCGGCACTGAGCATCCCCTTGGACACTTTCATTTTCTTCGGTTTGATCGACGCCCTGACACCGGGTGTGGTCATCACCGCCCTGGCCTCGAAATTCGCCGGGGTCACCGCCGTCTGGCTGATCATGGCCTGGCGTTTACGCCGGCAAGCAGTGGCCAGTTGAAGCCAAACCCCGCGGTTCATGTAAAATGCCGCGTTTTCTCTCCATGGGAAGCTCGCAAGGCGCGCAACCCTCGATGATCCGCTCCTGTTTGAGGACCTTCAGATGACCCGTATCGGAACTCCATTGTCGCCCACCGCGACCCGCGTTTTGTTGTGTGGCAGCGGTGAGCTGGGCAAGGAAGTGGTGATCGAACTGCAGCGCCTGGGCGTCGAGGTGATTGCCGTGGACCGCTACGCCAACGCGCCGGCCATGCAAGTGGCCCACCGCAGCCATGTGATCAACATGCTCGACGGTGCCGCCCTGCGTGCCGTGATCGAGGCCGAGAAGCCGCATTTCATCGTGCCGGAAATCGAAGCCATCGCCACCGCCACCCTGGTGGAACTGGAAGCCGAAGGCTTCACCGTGATCCCCACCGCCCGCGCCGCGCAACTGACCATGAACCGCGAAGGCATCCGGCGCCTGGCCGCCGAAGAGCTGGGCCTGCCGACTTCGCCTTATTTCTTCGCCGACACCGTGGAAGATTACCGCAAGGCCGTCCAGACCCTGGGTTTCCCATGCGTGGTCAAGCCGGTCATGAGTTCCTCGGGCAAGGGCCAGAGCCTGCTGCGCAGCGTCGATGACGTGCAGAAGGCCTGGGACTACGCCCAGGAAGGTGGCCGCGCCGGCAAGGGCCGGGTCATCATCGAGGGCTTTATCGATTTCGACTACGAGATCACCCTGCTCACCGTGCGTCATATCGGCGGCACCACGTTCTGCGCGCCGGTCGGCCATCGGCAGGAGAAAGGCGACTACCAGGAATCCTGGCAGCCCCAGGCCATGAGCCCGGTGGCCCTGGCCGAATCCGAGCGTGTCGCCAAGGCGGTGACCGAGGCCCTGGGCGGTCGCGGGCTGTTTGGCGTCGAGCTGTTCATCAAGGGTGACCAGGTGTGGTTCAGCGAAGTATCGCCCCGCCCCCACGACACCGGCCTGGTGACCCTGATTTCCCAGGACCTGTCGCAATTCGCCCTGCACGCCCGGGCCATCCTCGGCCTGCCGATCCCGCTGATCCGTCAGTTCGGTCCATCGGCTTCGGCAGTGCTGCTGGTGGAAGGCCAGTCGACCCAGACCGCTTTCGCCAACCTTGGCGCCGCCCTGAGCGAACCGGACACCGCCCTGCGCCTGTTCGGCAAGCCGGAAGTCAACGGTCAGCGCCGCCTGGGCGTGGCCCTGGCCCGCGACGAATCCATCGAAGCGGCCCGCGCCAAGGCGACCCGGGCTTCACAGGCGGTTAAGATCGAGTTGTAAAACCGGGCGGGATACAGTCCCCTGTGGTGAGGAGATTTCTTGCCACAACAGACAAGCTCAAAAAAAGGCGACACCCGCAAAGGTGTCGCCTTTTTCATGAACGCCGGTGCCGCTTAGTCCGGCAGTTTGTAGGCAATCACATAGTCACCCTGCTTGGTCCCCAGGGAACCGTGGCCGCCGGCGACGACCAGCACGTACTGCTTGCCGTCCTTGCCGGTATAGGTCATCGGCGTGGTCTGGGCGCCGGCCGGCAGGCGGCCTTCCCACAGTTGCTTGCCGTTCTTCACGTCGTAGGCACGCAGGTACTGGTCGAGGGTACCGCTGAGGAACGCCAGGCCACTGGCGGTGGTGAAAGTGCCGCCCAGACTCGGTACGCCCATGCTCAACGGAATCGGTACCGGCGAGCTGTCACGCACGGTGCCGTTCTTGTGTTTCCACAGGGTCTTGTTGTTGGTCAGGTCGACCGCCGCCACATACCCCCAGGCCGGCGCCTGGCACGGCAGGCCCATCGGCGAGAGCAGCGCTTCGAGGATCACGCCGTAGGGCGCCCCCTTGTTCGGCTGCACGCCTTCGGTTTCGCTCTTGCGACCCGGACCGCCGGCCACTTCCGCCGCCGGTACCAGCTTGGACTTGAACGCCATGTAGCTGGGGTTGACGAACGCGATCTGGCGCACCGGATCCACCGAGATACCGCCCCAGTCGAATACGCCGAAATTGCCCGGGTAGACGATGGAGCCCTGCAGCGATGGCGGCGTGAACATGCCCTCATAGCGCAGCGACTTGAAGTCGATGCGGCAGAGCATCTGGTCGAAGGGGGTCACGCCCCACATGTCGCTTTCCTTGAGGACCGGCGGCACGAAGTTCAGGTCGGACATCGGTTGGGTCGGCGAGGTGTAGTCACCTTCCACCGCGCCTTGGGGGACCGGGATCTCCTTGATCGGCACGATCGGCTGGCCGTTGCTGCGGTCCAGCACATAGATGCTGCCCTGCTTGGTCGAAGCCAGTACGGCCGGCTTCACGCCGTCGGCAGTCTTGAGGTCCATCAAGGTCGGTTGGCCGCCCACGTCCATGTCCCACAGGTCGTGGTGCGTGAACTGGAAGTACCAGCGGACCTTGCCGGTGGCGATGTCCAGCGCGGTCAGGCCTGCGGCATATTTTTCCGATTCAGGGGTACGCAGGCCACCGAACTGATCGGGGGTCTGGTTGCCCATCGGCAGGTACAGCATGCCGAGCTTCTCATCGACGCTGAACATGGACCACATGTTCGGCGAGTTGCGGGTGTAGACCTGGCCTTCGGCGATCGGCGTGGTGTCGTCCGGCTTGCCGCTGTCCCAGTTCCACACCAGCTTGCCGGTGTGCACGTCGTAGGCGCGGATCACACCGCTAGGCTCGTCGATGGAGACGTTGTCGGTCACGTGGCCACCGATCACCACCAGGTTCTGGGTGACCGCCGGTGGCGAAGTGGAATAGTAGCCGCCAGCCGTGAAGCTGCCGATGTTGGCGGTCAGGTCGACCTGGCCCTTGTCGCCGAAGTCTTCGCACATCTTGCCGGTGTCGGCGTTCAGGGCGATCAGGCGGGTATCGGCGGTCGGCAGGAAGATCCGCCGTGGGCAGACCGTGCTCGCCGGCGTGGTGCTGGCAGTGCCGGTGGGGCTCTGTTCGGCAGAAGCGTAGACTGCGTCATCGTGATAGGTCACGCCACGGCAGGTCATGTGGGCCCAGCCCTTGAAATTCTCCGCCTTCTGGGTGGAAAGCTTCGGATCGAAACGCCAGATCTCCTTGCCGGTCTCCGGCTCCAGCGCGATCACCTGGCTGTGAGGCGTGCAGACATAGAGCATGCCGTTGGCTTTCAGCGGGGTGTTTTCGGCGGTGGTCTCGCCCGGATCGTTCGGCCCTGGCAGGTCGCCCGTGCGATAGGTCCAGGCCGGTACCAGTTTGCTGACGTTTTGCGGGGTGATCTGTGCCAGCGGCGAATAACGGTCGCCATGGGCGCTGCGGCCATAGGAGTTCCAGTCGCCGTCCGGCATCGCCGGTGCGGTGTTGGTCATGCCCGGCACCGCATCGCGGTCCAGCTGGCCCTTGATCTCGCCCGGGTTGGTAAACTGGCTGGCGAGTGCCGCGACACCGGCGATGACCACGGCGGCACCCAGGGCGCGGGTGCCCATGTTCGATGCCTCGGCGCTCAGCAATGGACGGCGGAACCACGGCAGCAACAGGACGATGCCCAAGGCAAACAGCATCGCCAGGCGCGGCACCAGTTGCCACCAGTCCAGGCCCACTTCCCACAAGGCCCAGACGGTGCTGGCGAACAACACCAATGCGTAAAGGCCCAGGGCCGCACGACGAGCCATGATCAACAGCACACCCGTCAGGGCCAGGCCGATACCGGCCAGCAGGTAATACAGCGAGCCGCCCAGCATGCTCAGCTTGACACCGCCGGCCAACAGGGCCAGGCCCATCAATAGAAGCAGAATGCCGAGCAGGCTCGGTAGCAGACGGCTTCGACTCAAAGCACCCTCAGTGCTCATAGTGTGATTCTCCGTGAGGTTTTAAAGAGTCCCGCGCAAGTTGTCACTTTAGATGACGATCTTGAAGGGGCATGGTTCAGTTGAAAAAGGCAAATTCGGTTGACGCGGCCCCTGTGGGAGCGAGCTTTCTGGCGATGGCTGCGTGTCAGCCGACTTCAATGCTGGGTGTGCAATCGCTATCGCGAGCCTGGTCGCTCCCACAGAAATCGGCTCGTCACGCAGATTGAGACAGCGCTGTCTTTCAAAGTCTGAACATTGAACATAGTGCAAGCGTTCTTGGGTCCGGATACAGAAGTGAGCTGAAGGCAATGGCTCTGGCACGCCAGAAGAAGCGTTTCAGCAGGCGGCGCAAGGATAATGTCCTGTTACCAATAGAGAAAGATCTTTTATTGACATGGATCCTTTCGATTCCGGTAACAGTGTGCCCCACTCAAGACGCATCTATGCTTCCCCCTCGAGGGGCACCTCGGCTAAGGTGCGCGGCTTTACATCTTCACGGTAAAAGGCCTCCCATGACCGAACCCAACAACAACCCGCTGCACGGCGTGACGCTGGAGCAGATCCTCAATGCGCTGGTTCAGCACTACGAATGGTCGGGATTGGCCGAACGCATTGACATTCGCTGCTTCAAGAGCGACCCGAGCATCAAGTCGAGCCTGACCTTCCTGCGCAAGACCCCTTGGGCACGCGAGAAAGTCGAGCGCTTGTACATCAAGCTGATGCGCACCAAGCGGCCCGTCTGAGCCGTGGACATCGATAACGCCTTGCGCCGACGCCTGGTGTCGCTGGCGGCATTGCTCGGTTGGCTGGGGTTGAGCATCCAGCTCTACCTGATCCTGCTCGGTCGCTGGAGCCTCGGCGCGAGCCTGCTGGGCGGCCTGGTGAATTTCTTCAGCTTCTTCACGGTACTGACCAACACCCTGGTGGCGGTGGTACTGACCTGGGAAGTGACCCCGCGCGAATCAGCGGTGCGGCGCTGGTTCCTGCTACCCAGCGTAAGCAGCGGTATCGCCGTGAGCATCGCCCTGGTCAGCCTGGCCTACAACCTGCTGCTACGCCATCTGTGGCAACCCGAAGGCTGGCAGTTCGTGGCCGACGAACTGCTGCACGACGTGATGCCGCTGCTGTACGTCGCCTATTGGTGGCTTTGCGTTCCCAAGGGCACCTTGCGCCTCAGGCACATCGGGCTATGGATAGCCTATCCCCTGGTGTATTTCGCCTATGTCCTGCTAAGGGGCGACCTGCTGGCGGCGTACCCCTACCCTTTCATCGACGTGTCGAACCTGGGCTATCCACAAGTGTTCCTCAATGCCGGAGGGATCTTGGCAGGATTCGTCGGCATCGCGCTGGGTGTGGTGGGGCTGGACCGGTGGGCAGGCCGACCTTCCAGGTAACGGGCCCGCCCTACTTCGGATATGTCTTCGGATCGGGTCAGGAGCTGGTCGGCAACGCCCACACCAGTCCATTGGCCTTGGCCCGCTCATGACACAGCGCCAGGACATGACGCCGTTCATCGTTGTCCATTTTTCTCCAGCGAGTGATTTCCGACACCGTGCGCTGGCAACCGGTGCAGATGTCATGGTCGTCCAACGAGCAGATGTTCACACAGGGTGACGGCACCGGGCGTTCGGGGGTGTTCATTGTTCCTGCTCCTTCAGGTCACGGGCGTAACGCTGCGCGTTGTGGACGTAATGCGCGGCGCTGGCTTCCAGCATTTTCTTCTGGGCTTCGGTCAATTCCCTGACGACCTTGCCGGGTGAGCCCATCACCAGCGAACCGTCGGGAATCTCCTTGTTTTCACCGATCAGCGCGTTGGCGCCGATGATGCAGTTCCTGCCGATCTTCGCGCCATTGAGGATCACCGCATTGATGCCAATGAGGCTGTAGTCCCCCACCGTGCAGCCGTGCAGCATGGCGTTATGACCGATGGTCACGCCGGTGCCGATGGTCAGCGGGAACCCCATGTCGGTGTGCATCACCGTGCCGTCCTGCACGTTACTGTCCTTGCCCACCAGGATCAGTTCATTGTCTCCACGCAGTACCGCATTGAACCAGACACTGGCGCCTTCTTCGAGGCGGACCTTGCCCACCAGCGTGGCATTGGGCGCAACCCAGCTCTGTGGGTGGATTTCGACGCGGGCATCGCCCAGGCGATATTTCATGAATCTCCTCGCAGGCCGTTCTTTTAGTTATTGAGGAAGCTTCTGGGCGGTTTGTGCAGGTCTATGCCCGCATCGAACAACAGGTTCACCAGCTCGACGATCATGATCGCCGTCAGGCCCCAGATTTTATATTCGCCAAAACGATAGCTGGGAACGTACCAACTGCAACCCTGATAATCGATGCGGTGAGTGTGCTCGCGGGGGTCCTTGCGGAAAAACTCCAGGGGCACGCTGAACACCGCGGCGATCTCGGCATCGTTGGCCTGGTACTCGACATAATCGGGGATCACCCCCACATAAGGCGTCACCTTGATGCCGTGCAACGAAATCAGCGGGCTGAGGGGGCCGATCACTTCCACCAGGCCGGGGGGCAGGCCGATTTCCTCTTCAGCCTCGCGCAGGGCGGTGAAGATCAGGTCGGGATCTTCCGGGTCGCGGCGCCCGCCGGGGAACGCCACTTCGCCGCCATGGGTCGACAGGCCGCTGGCGCGCAAGGTCAAAAGCAGTTCAGGTTCATCACTGCGAGTGATCGGCACCAGCACCGCGGCTTCAGGAAAACGTCGGTCGACCTCCAGTTCGCGCGGGGTGTGGTTGCTTACTCGATGCAGTAGCTCGTCCAGCATGAGACTTCTCGATTTATTCGCTACCTTGCATCATGCACCAATCATCCAGGCGGCCCAAGCCCTGCACCGCGTCGTGTCGCGAAACGACAACTTGCCGCACCGGCCCACGCACGCCAAGATAGGCGCAGCATCCAGGAATCCAAGCATGAAATTCTGCAGCCAGTGCGGTAATCCGGTGACCCAGCGCATACCCGAAGGCGACTCGCGCCTGCGTTTCGTTTGCGACACTTGCCACACCATTCATTACCAGAACCCCAACATCGTGGCCGGTTGCGTACCGACCTGGGGCAGCAAGGTGCTGCTGTGCCGGCGCGCCATCGAGCCGCGGCGCGGTTACTGGACATTGCCGGCGGGCTTCATGGAGAACGGCGAGACGGTCGAACAGGCCGCCGTGCGCGAAACCGCCGAGGAGGCCTGCGCCCGGGTACGAAATCTGAGCATCTATACGCTGATTGACGTACCGCATATCAGCCAGGTACATGTATTCTTCCGCGCCGAACTGGTGGACCAGGATTTCGCCGCAGGGCCCGAGAGCCTGGAAGTGAAACTGTTCGAAGAAGCGGATATTCCCTGGGATGAACTGGCCTTCCGCACAGTAGGCCGTACCCTGGAATACTTCTATGCTGACCGGCAAGCCGAGGACTATCCGGTGCGATCCGAATCGATCCCGCCGCTGGCCCAGCCTGCCAACACATAACATCCAAATAGCTGCGACACCTCAAGGGATATCGTTTCAATGCGCTGGTTGCTTGTCCTGTTCTGCCTGTCGTTCACCGCTGTGTCCCAGGCCTCCGCGGTGGGAACCTATAACGGCAAGGTCATCGAAAAAGTGCTGGTGCTCAAGTCCGCCCATCAATTGCAATTGATCAACGACGGCAAGCCGCTCAAGACCTATCGCATCTCCCTGGGCAAGGGCGCCAAGAAAGGCCCCAAGCTGATCGAAGGCGACAAACGCACCCCCGAGGGTTTCTATTGGATCGACTGGCGCAAGACCAGCGAACGCTTCTACCTGTCCATGCACATTTCCTACCCCAACATCAGCGACGCCGCCCGCGCCCGCCGCGAAGGCGTGGAACCGGGAGGCATGATCATGATCCACGGCACGCCTGATTCGGAGGAAAACCCTGAACAGCTGTTCCACACCCTGGACTGGACCGATGGCTGCATTGCCATGCGCAATGTGGACATGCGCGAAGTCTGGAACCTGGTGCCGGATGGGACGATGATCGAGATTCGTCCTTGAAGGGTGGAAAGACAAGGCTGAGCTTATGGTTAGAGCTCCTAAGAATCACCAGGAGCAACAACTTTAAAAGTCCATGAGCGCGAACTCTCACCATTAGCGCGGGCTTTGAGCTTGTATTCCTTGATGGACGTTTCTAAGTCCTCAAACTTCCAGATCCCATGGATATCAGTGTAGGTTCTTGCAAACTCTTTGGGACCCTCCCCATCGAACAGCAAAACTTGACTGTCTATGGGAGCATAGCCCTGCACAAATATCTTTTTAGCCGTTGTTGTTCCACCGTCTGGAATGTAAGGCACCTGAGTCCGTACTCCAACCCACACAATTGCTATAGGGGGCAATTTCTCTGTGGTCATGATGGTTCTCCTCGTTAAGTGACATAGGGAGACCCAATTCAGCAGCGTTACTAACACTTTGGCTACTGTCAGAGATGACAGTTCGCAGTTGGTTTTCGACTATTGGTAGTCAGGCCAGAAAAGCGTGGGGCCGCTGCGCGCGCCAACGGAAACAAGCTCCCTCACCACAGGGGACGGTGACGATCTCAAATCGTCCGGGCTTGTTGCCCTGTGATTTTTCGGACGGTCAAACCCGGTCGCTGAATTGGCAGCGACACCCAAGGCTAGAGCCCCCACTTCCGAGGGACAACCCTAAAAACATGTCGGAAACTTCGGTGCGTCTGACAGATCGCAGTTTCTGTGGCGAGGGGATTTATCCCCGCTGGGCTGCGCAGCAGCCCCAAGGTAGCCAACTCAAATTTACCTGACACACCGCGCTGTCAGGTTTTAGGGCCGCTTCGCACCCCAGTGGGAGCAAGCTCCCTCGCCGCAACGGCCCGTTAGTCCCAGTCTCGGGTGACCGCCCGTCAACATCGAAAAATAAAATAAAAAAATCCCACCTTCAGAAATTGCCTACAGATGAATACCAATTCACACCGTAGGGGTTGTCGCAGGCGGCGATCTTTGCTGTTGAATTCCCAGCCTCTAATACCACTTCAATCCCACCCCTCAAAAACCATCGAAATACACCGGTAAACCCTGGGAAAGCGGCGTTGACATGGTATTCAAGTGGTATTAGCTTCCACCCCAATTACCGAGCGACAACAATTCAACAACGTATCGGACATCGATATGAACGACATCCTGGCCCTGCGCCCTGACGACACCCAACCCACGCCGCTGTACCTGCAGCTGGCGCGTAACCTGGAGACGGCGATTCATGCCGGCCAATGGAAAGCCGAGCAGGCGATGCCGTCCGAGCGCAGCTTGAGCGAGCAACTGGGCATTTCCCGGGTCACCGCCCGCAAGGCCCTGGAAGTGTTGTTCGAACAAGGCCTGATCCGCCGTAACCAGGGTTCGGGCACCTTCATCACCCCGCGCCTGGAGCAGCCGCTGTCACGCTTGAGTGGCTTCAGCGAGATGCTGCGACTCAAAGGCTTCGTGCCCGGCTCCCAATGGCTGGAACGGGAAATCACGCCGCCGACCCACGAAGAACTGATCCGCCTGGGCCTGTCGCCCACCGACAAGGTCGCGCGGCTCAAGCGCCTGCGCAAGGCCGATGACACGGTCATGGCCATCGAGATGAGCACCCTACCCGCCAGCATCATCCCCAAGCCCCAGGCAGTGGGCGACTCGCTCTATGAATTCCTCGACGGCATCGGCAAACCCGTGGTGCGCGCCCTGCAACACATCCAGGCCATCAACGCCTCGGACGAATTCGCCGCCCTGGTGGGCATCGCCCCCGGCACCGCCATGTTGCTGATGACCCGGGTCGGTTACCTGGAAGACAACACCCCCATCGAAGTCACCGACACCTATTGCCGCAACGACTACTACGACTTTGTCGCCGAGCTGCGGCGCTAGACGAGCAGAGAATTTTCATGTCCGAAGACAACATCCTCACCCCCGACGGCTGGGTTCGTGGCCGCCTGCTCCATGAGCACGGCAAGGTCGTGTCCATCGAAGGCCAGCCTTGCGATCCGGCCAGCAACGACCTGCCCTACCTGCTGCCCGGTTTCATCGACCTGCACGTCCATGGCGGAGGCGGCAAGGACATCATGCAAGGCGCCTCGGCGTTCGAAACCATCGCCCGCACCCATGTGCGTTTCGGCACCACCGCGCTGCTGGCCACCACCATGACCGCGCCCAGCGAAGAGATCGCCAGCGTGCTCCAGGCCCTCGGCGAATTCTGTGAACAACGCCCGAGTAGCAGCGCCCGGGTCCTGGGCGTGCACTTGGAGGGCCCTTACATCAATCCCGGAAAACTGGGCGCCCAACCGAATTTCGCGCACACCGCGTTGCTGGCCGAGGTGGAGCGTTACCTGGCCCTGGCACCGATCCGGGTGATCACCATCGCCCCGGAAATCGCCGGTCACGACGCCTTGATCCGCGCCCTCAGCGCCCGGGGCGTGCGCATGCAGATCGGTCATACCCTGGGCAGTTATGAAGAAGGTGTCGCGGCGCTGGCCGCCGGGGCCACCAGCTTTACCCACTTGTACAACGCCATGAGCCCGCTGCATCACCGCGAGCCAGGCATCGTCGGCGCGGCCCTGGCCCACGCCCGTTATGCCGAGCTGATCCCCGACTTGCTCCACGTGCACCCCGGCGCCATGCGCGTGGCCCTGCGTTCGATTCCCTGCCTGTATTGCGTCACCGATTCCACCGCCGCCGCCGGCATGCCCGACGGCGAATACAGGCTGGGCAGCCATACCGTGACCAAGTGCCTGGGCGGTGTACGCCTGGCCGACGGCACACTGGCCGGCAGCACCCTGACCATGGACCAGGCCCTGCGCAACCTGGTGAAAATCGGCTTGCCCCTCGCCGAAGCCTCCCAGCGCCTGTCGCAGTTCCCCGCCGACTATCTCGGCCTGCCCGAGCGCGGCCGCCTGCAACCCGGTGCCTGGGCCGACTGCGTACGCCTGGACCGTTACCTGACCCTGACCGACGTGACGGTCGAAGGAGAAGCCATTGACTTCAAAAATGCTTGAAGAGGCCCTGGCCTCGTCCCAGGCCGTCGAGCGCCAGTTGCAGCAGCTGGACCCTACGCTGGTGGAAATCGCCGGGCGCCTGCGCCGCCAACCGCCGCAGGTAGCGATGACCGTCGCTCGCGGCAGCTCCGATCATGCCGCCAGCTACTTCGCCTACCTGACCATGCAGCAACTGGGCTTGCCGGTGGCCTCGTTGCCGATGTCGGTGGTGACCATGCAGCAGGCCCCGCTCAAGGTCAGCGGACAGGTGGCGTTCGGCTTTTCCCAGTCGGGACAGAGCCCCGACCTGGTGAACAGCCTGCGTCTGCTGCGCAAGCGCGGGGCCCTGAGCGTGGCCTTGGTCAACGCCGTCGATTCGCCCCTGGAAGCGGCCTGCGAATTCAGCGTGCCGCTGTGCGCCGGCGTCGAAAGCAGCGTCGCCGCCACCAAGAGTTTCATCGCCACCCTCAGCGCCAGTGCGCGGCTGGTGGCGCACTGCAAGGGCGACGCCGAGTTGCTGGAAGCCGGTAGCGCCCTGCCCGAAGGCTTGCGCGAGGCTGCCCGGCAGGATTGGCACCGCGCTGTCGAAACGTTGCGCGACTGTCAGCGATTGATGGTCATCGGCCGGGGCGCCGGGTTCGCCATCGCCCAGGAAGCGGCGCTCAAGTTCAAGGAAACCTCGGCGATCCAGGCCGAGGCCTTCAGCAGTGCCGAGGTCCGCCATGGGCCGATGGCCTTGATCGATGAAAACTACCCGTTGCTGGTGTTCGCGCCCCGTGGCGCCGAGCAGGCCGGCGTGTTGAGCCTGGCCGCGGACATGCGCCAGCGCGGTGCCCGGGTCGTGCTGGCGGCACCCGATGACATCGTCGAACGCGACCTCACGCTGACCCGTGCCGAACACCCGGCCCTGGACCCGATCCTGGCGATCCAGAGCTTCTACACGATGGCCGCGAACCTGGCGGCGGCCCGGGGCCTGGATCCGGACCATCCGCGGCACCTGAGCAAGGTCACCCGAACCCACTGATACGACGGCTTTCCTTCAATAACCAGGCTGACAAGCGTCTGACGAGAGCACCCCATGCCCAACAACAATAAAGAGCTGATCCTCAGCGCCCCCCTCAGCGGCCCGGTGCTCACCCTCGCCAACGTCCCGGACGCGGTATTTGCCAGCGGCGTCATGGGCGACGGAATCGCCATCGACCCGCTGAACGACACCCTGCACGCGCCCTGTGACGGCGAGGTGATCCATGTCGCCCGCAGCGGCCACGCCGTGACCCTGCGAGCCGATAACGGTGTCGAATTGCTGCTGCACCTGGGACTGGATACGGTGGAGCTGCAAGGCGACGGCTTCTCCATGCTGGTCAAGGAAGGGGCACGGGTCAGCCACGGCCAGCCGCTTTTGCGCTATGACCTGGACAAGGTGGCGCAACGCTGCAAGAGCCTGGTCAGCCTGATGGTGGTCACCAATGGCGACCGTTTCCAGGCACGGCCTATCACGCTCAAGGGCGTCAAGGTGGGCGAACCGCTGTTGAATATCGTCGCCAAGGCGCCCCGCGAAGCAGAGGTCGACGACCATGGCACCGCGCTGCAAGTCTATGGCGAAGTTCGTATTGCCCACCGCGGCGGCCTGCATGCGCGGCCCGCGGCACTCATCCGCCAGACGGCCCAAGGCTTCAAGAGCCGCTCGCACCTGCATTTCGGCGGTAAATCGGCGTCCTGCGACAGTGTCATGGGGCTGATGGGCCTCGCCGTCACCGAACAGGCGCAAGTCCGGGTCAGTTGCCGGGGCAGCGATGCCGAAGCGGCGCTACAGGCTTTGCTGCTGACCTTGTCCACCGCCCCGGCCGAGGACGACCATGCAGCGGCGCCGGTAGTACGACCACAGGTGCGCCCCGCCGAGGACGGCGTGCTGCACGGTGTCTGCGCCGCCCCGGGGCTGGTGGCCGGGCCATTGGTCCAGCTGGGGGCGATCGAGTTGCCGCCGGACCTGGGTGGGCATGATGTCCAGGCGCAGCGTCGGCACCTGGAGGCCGCGCTCAAGCATGTCAGCGACGAAATCCAGCACACCCTGCAACAGGCCAGGGCCCGGCGCAATCGTGACGAAGAGGCCATTTTCGGAGCCCATCTGGCGCTGCTGGAAGACCCCGTGCTGCTGGACGCCGCCTATCAGGCCATCGACCAGGGCAGCGCCGCGCCCCATGCCTGGAGCCAGTCCATCGACGTGCAATGCCAGGTCCTGCAACAGTCGGGCAGTACCTTGCTGGCCGAACGCGCCAATGACTTGCGCGACCTGCGCCAGCGCGTCCTGCGGGCGTTGCTGGGCGAGGCCTGGCAACTGGAAGCGGCGGCCGGCGCCATCGTCGCCGCGCAGGAGCTGACCCCGTCGGATCTGCTGGCGCTCAGCGCCCAGGGCGTGGCCGGCGTGTGCATGGTCGAAGGCGGGGCGACCTCCCATGTCGCGATCCTCGCCCGAGGCAAAGGCCTGCCGTGCCTGGTGGCCTTGGGCGATGCCCTGTTGACTCAGGAACAGGGCCAGGCCGTGGTGCTGGACGCCGACAACGGTCGTCTCGAGCTGACGCCGAGCGCCGAACGCCTGGCCCAGGTGCAGCAGGCACAAGCCCGGCAAGCCACCCGTCGCGGCGAGCAACAGGCCCTGGCCCACCTGCCGGCGCAGACCATCGATGGAATGCACGTCGAGGTGGCCGCCAACGTGGCCTCCAGCGCCGAAGCCGCCCTGGCCTTGGCCAATGGTGCCGACGGCGTGGGCCTGTTGCGCACCGAGTTCCTTTTCGTCGACCGCCACACCGCGCCCGACGAAGAGGAACAACGCCAGGCCTATCAAGCCGTGCTCCAGGCCATGGGCGACAAGCCAGTGATCATCCGCACCATCGACGTGGGCGGCGACAAACAGCTGGACTACCTGCCACTGCCGTTCGAAGCCAACCCGGTGCTCGGCCTGCGGGGCATTCGCCTGGCCCAGGTGCGCCCGCAACTGCTGGACTTGCAGTTGCGGGCCTTGCTGCAAACCCGTCCGCTGGAGCGTTGCCGGATCCTGTTGCCCATGGTCACCGAAGTCGACGAGCTGCTGCACATCCGCCAGCGTCTCGATGCCCTGGGCGCCGAGCTGGGCCTGGAGGAGCGACCGCAACTGGGTGTGATGATCGAAGTGCCGGCCGCCGCGTTGCTGGCCGAACAGTTGGCCGAACACGCGGATTTCCTGTCCATCGGCACCAACGATCTCTCGCAATACACCCTGGCCATGGACCGCGACCACGCAGGCCTCGCCGCCCGGGTCGACGCCCTGCATCCGGCGCTGCTGCGGCTGATCGCCCAGACCTGCGCAGGCGCGGCGAAGCACGGGCGCTGGGTCGGGGTCTGCGGCGCCCTGGCCTCCGATCCGCTGGCGACACCCGTACTGATCGGGCTGGGTGTGCGCGAACTGTCGGTAAGCCCGCCGCAGATCGGTGAAATCAAGGAGCGTGTGCGTCACCTCGACGCCACGCAATGCGCCTGCCTGAGCACCGAACTGCTGAACCTCGGCAGTGCCCAGGCCGTGCGCCGTGCCTGCCTCCAACACTGGCCCCTGGGCTGAGCCCCGTCGAAGAACAACAAGGAGAGACGCCATGTACCAGCATTTCATCGAAGGGCTGCAACGCCTCGGCCGGGCCCTGATGCTGCCCATCGCGATCCTGCCCATCGCCGGCCTGTTGCTGCGCCTGGGTGACACGGATCTTTTGAACATCGCCATCATCCACGATGCAGGCCAGGCGATTTTCGCCAACCTGCCGATGATCTTCGCCATCGGCATCGCGGTGGGTTTCGCCCGAGACAACAACGGCACGGCAGGCCTGGCGGGGGCCATCGGCTATCTGGTGATGATCGCGACCCTGAAGGTGCTCGACGCCAGTATCAACATGGGCATGCTGGCCGGGATCATCAGCGGCTTGCTGGCCGGCGCGCTGTACAACCGCTTCAAGGACATCAAACTGCCCGAGTACCTGGCATTCTTCGGCGGCCGGCGCTTCGTGCCGATTGTCACCGGGTTCAGCGCCGTCGGCCTGGGGGTGGTGTTCGGATTGATCTGGCCGCCCATCCAGGCCGGGATCAACGGCTTCGGCGCCCTGCTGATGGAGAGCGGCAGTTTCGGCGCATTCGTGTTCGGCGTCTTCAACCGCCTGCTGATCGTCACCGGGCTGCACCACATCCTCAACAACATGGCCTGGTTCATCTTCGGCAGCTTCACCGACCCGCAGACCGGCGCGGTGGTCACCGGCGACCTGACCCGCTACTTCGCCGGCGACCCTAATGGCGGCCAGTTCATGACCGGCATGTTTCCGGTGATGCTGTTCGGCCTGCCCGCCGCGTGCCTGGCCATGTATCGCAACGCCCTGCCCCAGCGACGCAAGGTCATGGGCGGGATCCTGTTGTCCATGGCGCTGACGTCGTTCCTTACCGGGGTGACCGAGCCGGTGGAATTCGCCTTCATGTTCCTGGCCCCCCTGTTGTTCCTGCTGCACGCCCTGCTCACCGGGCTGTCCATGGCGATCACCGACTGGCTGAACATCCGCCTGGGCTTCACGTTTTCCGGCGGTTTCATCGACATGGTGCTGGGCTGGGGCAAGTCGAGCAACGGCTGGCTGGTGGTGCCGGTGGGGCTGGTCTATGCGGTGATCTATTACACGGTGTTCGACTTCTGCATCCGCCGCTTCGACCTCAAGACCCCGGGCCGGGAAGATGTGCCGGCAATGGACAAGCCGGTCGTTGCCCAGCACCAGCGGGCCGGGGCCTATATCCAGGCACTGGGTGGCGCCGACAACCTGATCACCGTGGGCGCGTGCACCACCCGGCTGCGACTGGACATGGTGGACCGCAACAAAGCCTGCGATGCGCAACTCAAGGCCCTGGGCGCCATGGCCGTGGTGCGTCCTGGCAATGGCGGGAGTCTGCAGGTGGTGGTAGGGCCAATGGCCGACAGCATCGCCGATGAAATCCGCCTGGCACTGCCTGCCTCCGACCGCCATGCCAGCACTGGCGCGGCCACTGCGAACGAGACGGCGGCCACGCCCGTCGTGCCCGCCGCCGAAGCCCGGCAATGGATGGATGCGCTGGGTGGCGAGGGCAACGTGTTGCAACTCGACTGCGTGGCGATGAGCCGGTTGCGGGTGCGCCTGGCCGATGGCAGGCAATTGTCGGAAAGCCAACTGCGGACGCTGGGATGCCAGGGGGTCAGTGCCTTGGAAGGAGGCGTTTGGCACCTGTTGCTGGGGGAGAGGGCGCCGACGTTGTGGCAGGCGCTGGAAGCGATGGTGCTGAGCCGTCAGGCGGATGTGAAAGCCTAGACCCCAATCCCTCGCCACAGGTCCATGCCTGCAGGTAGGTGCTGGTTTCAACTTTTGCCGCACCCAATAAAATGTATGGTCAGCCCTTCTCCTGCAACCTCATGGGCTGTTTTCGGTAAAGCTGGCTTGCGCTAATGTATCCGGGCTCGTTGTGAGCGTTGCTGCAACAACGCTCGGCCCTCGATGAGTAGCCGCTCCCGACTGTCCTGAAAAAACCCTCAGCTTCTAAAGCTGATTTTATTGCCAGGTTCTCAGTCGGGCCGTTTGCCGTTTACTGTCATCAGTCAGTGACGTCGCAAAAGCCGGTGGTAACGCTGTGCATTCAAGCGTTCGGATGTGGGTCGTACTGGCCGCCTTTGGCCAGTACCGCCCACACGATTCGCGCCAGTTTGTTTGCTAGCGCACACGCGACGACATTGGAGTGGCGACGCGTCAGTAGCTCTCGAACCCAAGGCCCCAAGGCGTCCTCTCGCTTATCGATATGCTGAATAACGGATCGCGCGCCCTGTACCAGCAATTGGCGGATGTGCTTGTCGCCACGCTTGCTGATCCCCAGAAGCACCGTCTTCCCACCCGTCGAATACTGCCTCGGCACCAGCCCCAGCGAAGCGGCAAAATCGCGTCCACTTCGATAGTTCGACGCATCGCCCACATCCGCCAATACCGCACTGGCGGTGATTGGGCCGATGCCAGGAATACTCTGCAAACGATTTCCGGCATCGTCTTCTTTCAACTGCTGTTTCAGGTCGGACTCGATGTCCTTGATTTCATCATTCAGCTGTTGGATTTGACGATGAAGACGCATCAACACGCTCTTTAGGCGCAATGGAACCGGATGTTGTGGATCGTCCAGCAGCGCTGGCACGCGGTTCAACGCCGTTGCGCCAATGGGCAGGCTGATCCCGAATTCCAGCAAAAAACCATGAATCTGATTGGTCGCGACGGTGCGATGGCCAATCAAGGAATCTCGGACACGATGCAAAGCTGAAAGCGTTTGTTGCTCTGCGGTTTTAATCGAGCAGAAGCGCATCGCGGGGCGGCTCGCCGCCTCGCAAATCGCTTCGGCATCAATGAAGTCGTTTTTGTTGCCTTTGACGAACGGCTTAACGTATTGCGGGGCAATCAGTTTTACCTCGTGGCCCAATGCCTCAACCTGTCGAGCCAGCCAGTGGGCACCGCCACACGACTCCATCACCACCGTGCAGGCCGGCAGTTGGGCCAATGTGCCGAGCAATTGGCTGCGGCTGGTTTTCTTGCGCAAAACCTGATGACCTTTGGCGTCCTGGCCGTGCAGATGGAAACTGTGTTTACCAATGTCGATGCCGAGAAGCGTCATCGTGTTCATGAGAGATCCTCCGCCGAAAACGAGAAAAGCCCTGCAAGCGTAAACCTGCAGGGCTTCTCGGTCAGGCTGACCATCTCATTAAACCCGCTGAATCCGTCAGCGGGTTTTTCATTTCAACGGCCAGGGGGATCAGAAATCCTCCAGCCGCCACACTTCATACGCCGGTGTCTCGTAGGGGTGGCTCTGTTTCAGCGCCTCCACCACCGCGCGGATCAGCTCATCGGCCACGACAAGCTCCACCTTCCATTCCTCGACCTGCTCGACCTGTCCCGCCTCGCCGATGAACGGCTGGCTGCCGGCCAACGGACGGAACTGGCCAAGGCCCAGCACTTGCCAGGCGCAGTGGTCGTAATCGCCGATTCGCCCACCACCCGCGGCGAATACGGCGCTCTTGACCACATCTACATGGCTGGCCGGGACGAAGAAGCAGAGCTTGTACACGGCCTCAGTTCACCCAAACGCGGGCGTTGCGGAACATGCGCATCCACGGTGCGTCTTCGCTCCAGTCGTCCGAACGCCACGAGTTCTGCACGGCGCGGAACATACGCTCCGGGTGCGGCATCATGATCGTGACGCGGCCGTCGCGGCTGGTCAGGCCAGTGATCCCGCGTGGCGAACCGTTCGGGTTGGCCGGGTAGGTCTCGGTGACCTTGCCATGGTTGTCGACGAACCGCAGCGACACGCAACCGGACAGGTCGGCTTCGAGCAGCGCTTCCTCGCTTTCGAATTCCGCATGGCCTTCGCCGTGGGCGATGGCGATCGGCATGCGCGAACCGGCCATGCCCTGCAGGAAGATCGAGTTCGACTCCTGCACCTGGACCATGGCCACGCGGGCTTCGAACTGCTCGGAACGGTTGCGCACGAAGTGCGGCCAGAATTCACTGCCCGGGATCAGCTCGTGCAGGTTGGAAATCATCTGGCAACCGTTGCACACACCGAGGGTGAAGCTGTCGTTACGCTCGAAGAAGCCCTGGAAGGCATCGCGGGCGCGGCTGTTGAACAGCGCCGACTTGGCCCAGCCTTCACCGGCACCCAGCACGTCGCCGTAGGAGAAACCGCCACAGGCGACCAGGCCCTTGAAGTCGTTCAGGTCGACACGACCGGCCAGGATGTCGCTCATGTGCACGTCGATCGCGTTGAAGCCGGCGCGATCGAATGCCGCCGCCATTTCCACCTGGCCGTTGACGCCCTGCTCGCGCAGCACCGCCACTTGCGGGCGAATGCCTTTCTTGATGTAAGGCGCGGCCACGTCTTCGTTGACGTCGTAGCTGAGCTTGGCGCTCAGGCCAGGGTTGTCTTCTTCCAGCAGCACGTCGAATTCCTGGTCGGCGCACTCGGCGTTGTCCCGCAGACGCTGGATCTGGTAGCTGGTCTCTGCCCACTGACGCTGCAACAGGCGGCGCTGGCCTTCGAAGACCGTATCGCCGTTGAAGGTGATGTTGATGTGGGCGTTGTTGATCGGCTGGCCGATCACCGAGACGCACTCGGCCAGGCCCGCTGCGCTGAACTGGGCGAGGATGTCCGGAGTGGCGTCCTGGCGCACCTGGATCACCGCGCCCAGTTCTTCGTTGAAGAGGATGGCCGGGATCTCGGCGGCGGTTTCGGCGACGCTGTCGAGGGTCAGGCTCAGGCCGCAATGGCCGGCGAAGGCCATTTCCACCACGGTGGTCAGCAGACCGCCGTCGGAACGGTCGTGATAGGCCAGCAGGTGGCCGTCGGCATTGAGGCCCTGGATCACGGCGAAGAACGCCTTCAGGTCTTCGGCGTCATCGACGTCCGGTGCCTGTTTGCCGAGCTTGCCATGCACCTGGGCGAGAATCGAGGCGCCCATGCGGTTCTGGCCACGGCCCAGGTCGATGAGGATCAGGTCGGTGGTGCCCTTGTCCATGCGCAACTGAGGGGTCAGGGTCTTGCGGATGTCGGTCACCGGGGCGAAGCCGGTCACGATCAGCGACAGCGGCGACGTCACGCTCTTGTCCACGCCGTCTTCGTTCCAGCGCGTGGCCATGGACATGGAGTCCTTGCCCACCGGGATGGTGATACCCAGTTCGGGGCACAGCTCCATGCCGACGGCCTTGACGGTGTCGTACAAGCGGGCATCTTCACCCGGATGGCCGGCCGCGGACATCCAGTTGGCCGACAGCTTGATGTCGGAGATCTTGCCGATGCGCGACGCCGCCAGGTTGGTCAGGGTCTCGCCGATCGCCATGCGGCCCGACGCCGGGGCATCCAGCAGCGCCAGCGGCGTACGCTCGCCCATGGCCATCGCTTCACCGGTGTAGACGTCGAAGCTGGTGGCGGTCACGGCAACGTCGGCCACCGGCACCTGCCATGGACCGACCATCTGGTCACGGGCCACGAGGCCGGTGATGGTGCGGTCGCCGATGGTGATCAGGAAGCTCTTGCTCGCCACGGCCGGGTGATGCAGGACACGCTCGATGGAATCGGCGATGTCCAGGGTCGAAGGGTCGAAATCGTCGCCCAGCTCGTTTTCGCGCACGGCCGAACGGTGCATGCGCGGCGCCTTGCCCAGCAGGACTTCCAGTGGCATGTCCACCGGGCTGTTGCCGAAGTGGCTGTCGGTGACGGTCAGCTGCGGCTCGGCGGTGGCTTCGCCGACCACGGCGAACGGGCAACGCTCGCGTTCGCAGATGGCCTTGAAGCGCTCGAAGTCGGCCGGGCCCACCGCCAGGACGTAGCGTTCCTGGGACTCGTTGCTCCAGATTTCGTGCGGGGCCATGCCCGGCTCGTCATTCGGGATATTGCGCAGTTCGAAGCGACCGCCGCGGCCGCCGTCGTTGACCAGCTCCGGGAAGGCGTTGGACAAGCCACCGGCGCCGACGTCGTGGATGAAGCTGATGGGGTTGTGCTCGCCCAACTGCCAGCAACGGTCGATGACCTCCTGGCAACGGCGTTCCATTTCCGGGTTTTCCCGCTGGACCGAAGCGAAGTCCAGGTCGGCCGAGCTGGTGCCGGTGGCCATGGAGGACGCAGCGCCGCCGCCCAGGCCGATCAGCATGGCCGGGCCGCCGAGGACGATCAGCTTGGAGCCGACCACGATCTCGCCTTTCTGCACGTGTTCGGCGCGGATGTTGCCCATGCCGCCGGCGAGCATGATCGGCTTGTGGTAGCCGCGCACCTCTTCGCCACGCGGGGTGGTGATGGACTGCTCGAACGTGCGGAAGTAGCCGGTCAGGGCCGGACGGCCGAATTCGTTGTTGAACGCGGCGCCGCCCAGCGGGCCTTCGATCATGATGTCCAGGGCATTGACGATGCGTTCAGGCTTGCCGTACGGCTTTTCCCAAGGCTGTTCGAAGCCGGGGATCTGCAGGTTCGACACGGTGAAGCCGGTCAGGCCGGCCTTGGGCTTGGCGCCACGGCCGGTGGCGCCTTCGTCGCGGATCTCGCCGCCGGAACCGGTGGACGCGCCCGGGAACGGGGCAATCGCGGTCGGGTGGTTGTGAGTCTCGACTTTCATCAGGATGTGCACCGGCTCCTGGACCGCACCGTACTGGCGGGTCTCGGGATTCGGGAAGAACCGGCCGGCGACATTGCCGACGATCACGGCGGCGTTGTCCTTATAGGCCGACAGTACGCCTTCGTTGTGCATCTGATAGGTGTTCTTGATCATGCCGAACAGGCTTTTGTCCTGGCTCTGGCCGTCGATGTCCCAACTGGCGTTGAAGATCTTGTGGCGGCAGTGCTCGGAGTTGGCCTGGGCGAACATCATCAGTTCGATGTCGTGGGGATTGCGCTTCAAGCCCTGGAAAGCGTTGACCAGGTAGTCGATCTCGTCCTCGGCCAGGGCCAGGCCCAGTTCGGCGTTGGCTTTTTCCAGTGCGGCACGCCCCCCGCCCAGCACGTCGATGGCGGTCAGGGGCTTGGGTTCGGCGTGGCTGAACAGGCCGGCAGCCTGCTCCAGGTCGCCCAGCACCACCTGGGTCATGCGATCGTGCAGGCCGTCGGCGATCAGTTGGGCCTCGGCCTCGCTGAACTCACCGGCGACATAGAAGGCAATGCCACGTTCCAGGCGCTGGATTTTCGACAGGCCGCAGTTGCGGGCGATGTCGCTGGCCTTGCTCGACCAGGGCGAAATGGTGCCGAAACGCGGCAGGACCAGGAACAGACGACCGGTCGGCTCCTGGACGGGAACGCTGGGACCGTACTTCAGAAGGCGCGCGAGCACCTGCTGTTCGTCGCCGGTCAAACCGCCGGTGACTTCGGCGAAGTGAGCGAATTCAGCATACAAGCCACTGACAGCCGGAACCTTCTGGCTCAGTTGCTCAAGGAGTTTGCTGTGGCGAAAGGCAGAAAGGGCAGGAGCGCCGCGCAGGATCAACATCTTCGGGACAGCCTCGGGAAGGGGTGTGCTTTGAGGCCGTGCATTCTAGCCTAAACCGCCGCTGACGGCACCCGAAACGGCATGTCCGATACAGCCCGAATATCGGTCTTTGCCTTTACGGTGCCATCAGCCACGGGTTCCCGGGGTCCCACGGGATATATTTTTCAGCGTTCCGATCCCCGGCGCACGCCGGCCGGCCGGTGTTGCGGACATGTTTTGCAATCGCTAGCAGACTGGCCTGTCACTGTCGAGATATGGCGGTAAGGGCCGTTTGCGTATACTGCGCAGATGTTTTCCCCAACGGCTTTGCGTCCGCGATATGCCAGATGGCTGATCGCAACCGGACTCTTCCTGGTGCTCAGTGGCTGTGTTGAGAAACCCAACACACTTGAGCGCGTAAAGGAGGATGGCGTGCTGCGGGTGGTTACCCGAAACAGCCCTGCCACCTACTTCCAGGATCGCAACGGTGAAACCGGCTTCGAATACGAGCTGGTGAAGCGCTTCGCCGACGATTTGGGGGTGGAGCTGAAGATCGAGACCGCCGACAACCTCGATGACCTGTTCAGCCAGATCGGCAAGCCCAATGGCCCGGTCCTGGCCGCCGC
Source organism: Pseudomonas sp. 7SR1 (assembly GCF_900156465.1). NCBI lineage: Bacteria > Pseudomonadati > Pseudomonadota > Gammaproteobacteria > Pseudomonadales > Pseudomonadaceae > Pseudomonas > Pseudomonas sp. 7SR1. The sequence goes on along the minus strand of NZ_LT707064.1, from coordinate 2,770,602 downwards.
CGGCCTGGTCAGCAGCGACCAGCGCAAGAAACAGGTGCGGTTTTCCCATTCCTACCTGGAAGTCACCCCCCAGGTCATCTATCGCAACGGCCAGTCACGCCCCACCGACGCGGCGGCCCTGGCGGGCAAGAAGATCATGGTGCTCAAGGGCAGCACCCACGCCGAACAGCTGGCACAGCTGAAACAGCAGTACCCGGGCATCGAATACGAAGAGTCCGACGCGGTCGAGGTGGTCGACCTGCTGCGCATGGTCGACGAAGGCCAGATCGACCTGACCCTGGTGGACTCCAACGAAGTGGCCATGAACCAGGTGTACTTCCCCAACGTCCGCGTGGCCTTCGACCTGGGCGACGCCCGCAGCCAGAGCTGGGCGGTGGCCCCCGGCGAAGACAACAGCCTGCTCAACGAGATCAACGGCTACCTCGACAAGGTGCAGAAGAACGGCACCCTGCAGCGCCTGAAGGATCGCTATTACGGCCACGTCGATGTCCTGGGCTACATGGGCGCCACCACGTTCGCCCAGCACCTGCAGCAGCGGTTGCCCAAATACGAACAGCACTTCAAGACCTACGCCAAGAAGGAAAAGATCGACTGGCGCCTGCTGGCCGCGATCGGCTACCAGGAATCGCTCTGGCAACCGGCGGTCACCTCCAAGACCGGCGTGCGCGGCCTGATGATGCTGACCCAGAACACCGCCCAGGCCATGGGCGTGTCCAACCGCCTGGATCCGAAGCAGAGCATCATGGGGGGCGCCAAGTACCTGGCCTACATGAAGGAACAGCTGGACGAGAGCATCCAGGAACCGGACCGCACCTGGTTCGCCCTCGCCGCCTATAACGTGGGCAGCGGTCACCTGGACGATGCCCGCAAGCTGGCGGCCAAGGAAGGTTTGAACCCGAACAAATGGCTGGACGTGAAGAAGATCCTCCCACGCCTGTCCCAGAAACAGTGGTACAGCAAGACCCGCTACGGCTACGCCCGGGGCGGCGAGCCAGTGCATTTCGTAGCGAACATCCGTCGCTACTACGACATCCTGACCTGGGTCACGCAGCCGCAGCTGGAAGGCAACCAGGTGGCCGAGGGCAACCTGCACGTACCGGGCGTCGACAAGAGCAAGCCGAACCAGGAAAGCCCGCAGCTTTAGTGAAGTCGCCACAATCTCTGTGGGAGCGAGCTTGCTCGCTCCCACAGAGATTGTGGCTGGCTCAGGACTTGGCGGCAGCCAGGATCAGCGCTTTCATTTCCGATACAGCCGATTTGAACCCGACAAACAACGCATGGGCCACCAGCGCATGGCCGATGTTCAGTTCGTTGATGCCCTTGATGGCCGCCACGGCCTCGACGTTATGGTAGTGCAGGCCATGGCCGGCGTTGACGATCAGGCCCTGGGCCAGGCCGAAGGTGACGCCATCGGCCACCCGCTGCAGTTCATCGGCCACATCGCCGGGGGTTTCGGCATCGGCATAACGACCGGTATGCAATTCGATGGCAGGCGCGCCGACCCGCCTGGACGCTTCGATCTGGCGCTCGTCGGCGTCGATGAACAGCGACACCTCGGCCCCGGTCTTCGACAGCCGCTCCACGGCGGCCTTGATCCGCGCTTGCTGTCCCGCCACATCCAGGCCACCCTCGGTGGTCAACTCCTGGCGCGTCTCCGGAACCAGGCAGATGTGCGCCGGACGGATGCGCTCGGCGAACGCCATCATTTCCTCGGTCACGCCCATTTCGAAGTTCATGCGGGTCTGCAGCACATCCTTGAGCAGCAGCACATCACGTTCCTGGATATGGCGCCGGTCCTCGCGCAAATGCACGGTGATGCCGTCAGCCCCCGCCTCCTCGGCGTCCAGCGCGGCCTTGACCGGATCCGGGTAACGGGTACCGCGGGCCTGGCGCAGGGTAGCAACATGGTCGATGTTCACGCCGAGAAGAATGCGATTGCTGGTGCTCACGAAAAGCGCTCCTGAATGGACAGATATTCGGCCCACAGCATACGGGTTGATCAGGGCTTGCGAAACAGCTCGCGACTGACCAGGGGCCGACCGCCCAGATGAACAGCCAGGGCCTGGCGCATCAGGCGCTTGGCTGCAGCCAAGGCACCCGGCGCGCTCCAGTCAGCCTCCGCCATGGCCAGGAGCTCGGCCCCGTTGAACAACCCGGGCTGCAACAGATGGACCTGCTCCAGGCCTGCGTCCACCTGCAGGCGATACAGGCCGTCGGCAATGATGGGCGCACCATGCAGATCGGTATCCAGGGCGAAACCGTAGCCCAGGTCATCCAGCAGGCGCCACTCGAACGAACGCAGCAAAGGCTCCAGTGGACGACCTTCAGCCAGGGCCAGCAGGGTTGCGGTGTAGTGATCGAACACCGCCGGATGGGGGTCTTCGGGAGGCAGCAGGCGAATCAGCAGCTCATTGAGGTACAGGCCGCTGAACAGCGCTTCGCCATTGAGCCAGGCCGCGACCCCGTTGCTTTCCATGCGGCCGACATTCTTCAGCTCGCCCCGACCGCGAAATTCGACTTCGAGCGGCACGAAAGGCCGCGCCAGCGTCCCGGCCTTGCCCCGCGCCCCACGCAACACCGCCCGCAGCCGCCCTTGCGGCGTGAGGAAGTCCACCAGGGCACTGCTTTCGCGATAGGCGCGGCTGTGGAGGACGTAGGCGGATTGAGCGATGGGTTGGGTTGGGGACATGGAAATCAGAGTTCTCGATAGACAAACAGCGTTTTTCTACAACCCCAAACCAATGTGGGAGCGGGCTTGCTCGCGATAGCGCTCTGTCAGTCAACATCCATGTTGAAGATCAGGCCCTCATCGCGAGCAAGCTCGCTCCCACAATGGCTCTTGGTACATCCAGTCAGCTGATCAGAGGTCGCCGTAACCCAAAGAACGCAGCGCCCGCTCATCGTCGGACCAGCCGCCTTTCACCTTGACCCACAGGTTGAGCATGATCTTGGAGTCGAACAGCAGTTCCATGTCCTTGCGCGCCTCGGTGCCGATGCGCTTGATGCGCTCACCCTTGTCGCCAATGATGATTTTCTTCTGGCCGTCACGTTCGACGAGAATCAGCGCATGGATGTGCAGGGTCTTGCCCTGTTGCTTGAACTCTTCGATTTCCACGGTGATCTGGTAGGGCAGCTCAGCGCCCATCTGGCGCATGATCTTCTCGCGCACCAGCTCCGCGGCGAGGAAACGGCTGCTGCGGTCGGTGATCTGGTCTTCAGGGAAGAAATGATCGTTTTCCGGCAGGTGCTCGGCAATCACCCGCTCCAGCGCATCGAGGTTGTGCCCGTGCTGGGCGGAGATCGGAATGATCTGTGCGTTGGGCAGCTGTTCCTGCAACCAGGACAGGTGCGGCATCAGCTCGGCCTTGTCTTCGATGCGGTCGGTCTTGTTCAGCGCCACGATCAGGGGGCCGGTCACGTACTGGACACGCTCGAGCACCATCTGGTCTTCTTCGGTCCACTTGGTGCGGTCGACCACGAAGATCACCACGTCGACATCTTTCAGCGCCGCCGAGGCGGTCTTGTTCATGTAGCGGTTCAGGGCCTTTTCGCCGCCCTTGTGCATGCCGGGGGTGTCGACGTAGATCGCCTGCACGTCGCCTTCGGTCTTGATGCCCAGCATGTTGTGACGGGTGGTCTGGGGCTTGCGCGAGGTGATCGCCAGCTTCTGGCCCAGGATGTGGTTCAGCAATGTGGACTTGCCCACGTTCGGCCGGCCGACGATGGCGACATAGCCGCAACGGGTAACGGTTGTATCAGTCATTGCCATTCTCCACGCCCAGGGCGATCAGTGCTGCGGCGGCCGCTACCTGCTCGGCAATACGGCGGCTCACGCCCTGGCCCCGGCTTTTTTCATTCAGTAGGACGACTTCGCACTCGACGAAGAAGGTCCGGCAATGCGGCTCGCCCTGGATATCCACGACTTCGTAGCGTGGCAGTTCACAACTGCGCGATTGCAGGAACTCCTGCAAGCGGGTCTTGGGATCCTTGTTGGTGTCCACCAGCGTCAGGCTGTCGATTTCCGAGGTCAGCCAGGCCAGCACTCGCTCCCGGGCCTTTTCCATGCCCGAATCCAGGTAGATCGCACCGATCAGGGCTTCCAGGGCGTCGGCCAGGATCGACTCGCGCCGGAAACCACCGCTTTTCAGTTCACCGGAACCCAGACGCAGGTATTCGCCCAGGTCGAAACCGCGGGCCAGTACGGCCAGGGTCTCACCTTTTACCAACCGTGCGCGCAAACGCGATAACTGGCCTTCGCGGGCCAGGGGAAAACGCTCGAACAGCGCCTCGCCGGCCACGAAGTTGAGAATGGCATCGCCGAGGAATTCCAGGCGTTCGTTATTGCGCCCGGCAAAACTGCGGTGAGTGAGCGCCAGGAGCATCAGCTCCTGGTCCTTGAAGGTGTAGCCGAGCTGGCGCTCGAGGCGGCTTAGAGAAACGCTCACGGTTTACCCACGCTGAGTTCGTGGCTGGATTCCACCGCCACGACGGCAAGGCACCGCGGGCTTGGGACAAATAACGCTGTGTTCAAAAATGACGTCCTGACTATCGTTGGCGCCTTGTGCAGGCTCCAGAAATGCATTCGGCGCTGTGTTCAACAGCGCCGTGTGTGTTTACTTGATCAGCCCGACCCGCGAGAAATTCGGCAGGTGACTGAGTTTGGGTTCCGGCCAGCTCATCCAGACCGCGAAGGCCTTGCCGACGATATTCCGGTCGGGAACCATGCCCAGCATGTCCCGGGGAATGTTCGGGTCATCCCAGTAGCGACTGTCGTTGGAGTTGTCGCGGTTGTCGCCCATCATGAAATAGTGCCCGGCCGGCACGGTCCACGAATGGTCCGGCGTGGCACGGTAGCGGCTCATTTCCTTGCGGATCAGGTGTTCGGCCTCGCCGAGCTTTTCCTGATACAGCTCGGCGCTGCCCAGCGTGCCAGGCTCGGAGCCGATCAACTGCTCGGCCACCAGTTCGCCATTGACGTAGAGTCGCTTGTCGGCCGTGTAGCGGATCCTGTCGCCCGGCAGGCCAACCACCCGCTTGATGTAGTTGACGTTCGGGTCGCTCGGAAAGCGAAACACCATGACGTCGCCGCGTTGCGGGTCACCCACCTCGATGACCTTCCTGTCGATCACCGGCAGGCGGATTCCGTAGGAGAACTTGTTCACCAGGATGAAGTCGCCCACGTCCAGGGTCGGCTTCATCGAACCCGATGGGATCTGGAAAGGCTCCACCAGGAACGAGCGCAGCACCAGCACGATGAACAGCACCGGGAAGAACGACTTGCCGTATTCCACCAGCAGAGGTTCCTTGCCGAGCTTTTCGACCACCACACCATCAGGCTGGCTGACGCTGCCCTGATAGGAGGCGATGGCGGCCCGGCGCCGGGGCGCCAGGAACAACAGATCGAGCAACGCCAACAGGCCGCAGACGAATACGGCGATAACCAGCAACAGCGGGAAATTTAGCGACATAGGACCTAACTATCCAACCTGAGCACCGCAAGGAAGGCTTCCTGTGGAATCTCCACGTTACCGACCTGCTTCATGCGTTTTTTACCGGCCTTCTGCTTTTCCAACAGCTTGCGCTTACGGCTCACGTCGCCGCCGTAGCATTTGGCCAATACGTTCTTTCTGAGCGCCTTGACGGTTGTACGCGCCACAATCTGCCCGCCAATGGCGGCCTGGATTGCCACGTCGAACATCTGCCGCGGAATCAGATCCTTCATCTTCTCGGTCAACGCACGACCTTTGTAGTGCGCGTTGTCACGGTGCACGATCAATGCCAGGGCATCCACCTTGTCGCCGTTGATCAGCACATCCAGCTTCACCAGATTAGCCGATTGGTAGCGATCGAAATGATAGTCCAGAGAAGCATAGCCGCGACTGGTGGATTTCAGGCGATCGAAGAAATCCAGCACCACTTCGTTCATGGGCAGATCGTAGGTCACTTGCACCTGGGTACCGAGGAACAGCATGTCGTGCTGCACGCCACGCTTCTCGATGCACAGGGTAATGACGTTGCCCAGGTGCTCCTGGGGCACAAGGATGTTGGCGCGCACGATCGGTTCGCGCATGTCCTCGATCGACGACAGGTCCGGCAGCTTGGAAGGGTTGTCGACGTAGATGGTTTCACCGGTCTTGAGCAGCAGCTCGAAGATTACCGTTGGCGCCGTGGTGATCAGGTCCAGGTCGTATTCGCGCTCCAGGCGCTCCTGGATGATTTCCATGTGCAGCATGCCCAGGAACCCGCAGCGGAAGCCGAAGCCCAGGGCGTCGGAGCTTTCCGGGGTGTACTGTAGCGACGAATCGTTGAGGGTCAGCTTCTGCAGGGCTTCGCGGAAGTCCTCGAAGTCATCGGAACTGACCGGGAACAGGCCCGCATAGACCTGGGGCTGGATCCGCTTGAAGCCTGGCAGCACATCGACGTCGGGGGTGGAACTCAAGGTCAGGGTATCGCCTACCGGCGCCCCGTGGATGTCCTTGATGCCGGCGATGATGAAGCCCACTTCACCGGCCTTGAGGTCGGTGGTGGCGGTGTGTTTCGGATTGAAGACGCCGACACTGTCCACCAGGTGGACCTTGCCGGTGGACTTGACCAGGATCTTGTCGCCCTTTTTCACGCGGCCATGGCGCACGCGAACCAGGGAGACCACGCCCAGGTAGTTGTCGAACCAGGAGTCGATGATCAACGCTTGCAGCGGATCCTCGATATTGCCGGTGGGCGCGGGAATGGTGCTCACCAGGCGCTCGAGCACCTCGTCCACCCCCAGGCCGGTCTTGGCGCTGCAGGTGACCGCGTCGGTGGCGTCGATCCCGATGATCTTCTCGATCTCTTCCTTGACGCGCTCCGGTTCGGCCTGGGGCAGGTCGATCTTGTTCAGGACCGGCATGACCTCCAGGCCCTGCTCGATGGCGGTGTAGCAGTTGGCGACCGACTGGGCCTCGACGCCCTGGCCGGCATCGACCACCAGCAACGCACCTTCACAGGCCGCCAGCGAGCGGCTGACTTCGTAGGTGAAGTCGACATGGCCCGGGGTGTCGATGAAGTTCAGCTGGTAGGTAATGCCGTCTTTGGCCTTGTAATAGAGGGTGACGCTGTGGGCCTTGATGGTAATCCCGCGCTCACGCTCCAGGTCCATGGAGTCCAGGACCTGGGCTTCCATTTCGCGTTCGGTCAGGCCGCCGCACATCTGGATGAAACGATCAGCCAGCGTCGACTTGCCATGGTCAATGTGGGCGATGATGGAGAAATTGCGGATATGACTCAAATCACTCACGGATCAACACTCAAAAAGGCTGCAGGCAAGGCCCGCCGAAAAATAGCCGGGAATTGTACCTGATACGGACGCCATTGTGGCGAGGGGATTTATCCCCTCGCCACAAGCCTGCTCGTCACAGGAATCGGGGTCAACCGGCCCGGCGCAGCAGCCAGAGCCCGGCCAGGGCACAGACACCGGCCGGCACCAGCACCGCGAGCAGCGGCGGGAAGCCGAACACCAGGCTCGATGGCCCCAGCAGGTCCTGGGCGATACGGAAGGTGAAGCCCACCAGCACACCGGTAAACACCCGCTGGCCGAGGGTCACCGAACGCAGCGGGCCGAAGATGAACGAGATCGCCATCAGGACCAGGGCAGCGGTGACCAGCGGTTGCAGCACCTTGACCCAAAATGCCAGCCAGTAACGGCCGTTGTTCAGGCCCTGGTCGGCCAGGTAGTGGATATACCCCCACAGGCCGGTGATCGACAGGGAGTCCGGGGCCATGACCACGGTGCTCAGCAATTGCGGGCTCAATGCCACATCCCAGCGTTCCTGAGGAGCCGCGACCACTTCGGTGCGCTTGTCATGGAACACGGTGGTGGTGACGTCGCTCAGCTGCCAGTGATTCTCGACGAAGGTGGCGCGTTTGGCGAAGCTCGACGACAGCATGTGCCGCTGGTCGTCGAAGCGATAACGGGTCACACCGTACAGGACGCCGTTTGGCTGGACCGAGTTGATGTGGATGAACTCGTCGCCCTGGCGATGCCAGAGGCCGTGCTTGGCGCTTTGCGCATCACCGCCGCCCTGGGCCAGGGAGCGATTGGCCTGGGCGGTGTTCTCGGTGGCCGGGGCGATGTATTCGCCGATCAGCACCCCCACCAGCATCAATACCAGCATGGGCTTCATGACCGCCCAGACGATCCGACCGATGGACACGCCAGCGGCACGCATGATCGTCAGCTCGCTGTTGCTGGCCAGGCTGCCCAGGCCGATCAGGCAGCCGATCAGCGCGGCCATCGGCAGCATGTCGTACAGGCGTCGTGGCGCGGTGAGCAGCACGTAGCTGGCCACGTCCATCAAGGTGTAGGTGTCGCTGACGTCGCCCATCTCGTCGACGAACGCGAACAGGGTCGCCAGGCCGAGGATGATCCCCAGCACCGCGAGGATCGCCATGAACACGCTGCTACCGATGTAGCGGTCGAGCTTAACCATGGGCCACCTCCCGCGCGCTGCGGCGACTGGCCAGTTTCAGGCGCAGCGGCTCCCAGTAGAGCAGCCCCAGGCCGATGGCCAGGAAGATCCCATGCACCCACCACAACCCCAGCAGCGGCGGGATCTTGCCTTTTTCCAGGGCGCCGCGGGCGGAAATCAGGATGGTCAGGTAAGCCATATACAAAAGAATCGCCGGCAGCAGCTTGAGGAAACGGCCCTGGCGCGGATTGACCCGAGCCAGCGGGACCGCCATGAGGGTCACGATAAACACCAGCAACGGCAGCGACAGGCGCCATTGCAGCTCGGTGCGGGCGCGGATGTCATTGTTGCCCAGCAGGCTGGAGGTCGGCATCGCGTCACGGTCAGTGACCTCTTCGCTGACCTCCGGCTTGGGTAGCAGCACGCCATAGGTGTCGTACTTGATGGCCCGGTAATCGGCCTGTCCAGGCTTGCCGTCATAGCGGTAGCCGTTCTCCAGGATCAGGTAGCGGTTGCCGTCGGGGTTGATCTGCTGGCGCCCCTTCTCGGCCACCAGCACGGAGATGCCGCGGTCCTTCTTGCTGTCCGAGGACAGGTTCTTTTGCGTGATGAACACCCCGCCCAGGTCCACCCGGTCATCCGAAAGCTGCTCGGTGTAGGTGACACGGGTACCGTCGCGCAAGGCCTGGAAGCGTCCCGGCACCAGGGTATCGAACTCGGTCAGGGCATCCTGCTGGTTGATCAGCAGCTGGAACTGATTGGCCCCCTGGGGCGCCAGGCTCAGGCTCAGCCAGGCCACCAGCAGCGCCACCAGCGCAGCCGGAAACAGGGTGATACGAAACAGTCGCTGCTGGCTCATGCCGGTGGCCGACAACACGGTCATCTCGCTGTCCAGGTACAGGCGACCGTAGGCCAGCAGAATGCCGAGGAAAAGCCCCAACGGCAGGATCAGCTGCAGGAAGCCGGGCAGGCGGAACCCCATGATCAAAAACAGCGAGCCCGGATCCAGGGCACCGGAGGCCGCCTGGGCCAGATATTTGATGAAGCGCCCGCTCATGATGATGACCAGCAGCACGGCGCTGACAGCGCTCAGGGTCAGCAGGACTTCGCGGGACAGGTAACGAAAGACGATCAAACCAGACACTCCAGGGTTGTCAGGCTAGGTTTTGCAGGAAAACGCCTGCGTGGCGATTTTCGTACAAACCCTAAGGCGGCCAAACAAGCAAACGTATCGAGCCGACCCGCCAAGACGAGCCGCCGAAAAAAGAGCCGCATTATCCTGTGATTGAGGGCGCCTGTCACTTCGCACGCTTTAAGCCGGCGACTAAAGCCACAAGTTAGCGCTACGGATGGCTTGTCAGCCTCGGGCGCCGAGGTTCAAACTGCGGCCTTTGTCGCCGGCAGACACCGGCGCTTCCTCTATATAGAAGAAGCACGCTCAGCGCGCCATTGCAGGCGCCTGGCATCTTGACCATTCATTCAGGGATCCGGACATGGAACTGGTTGTAAAAAGCGTCAGCCCAGAAACGTTGAAAACCGCCACGCTGGTGGTCGCCGTCGGTGAAGAGCGCAAGCTCGGCGTCGTCGCCACCCAGCTCGATGCCCTGTGCGGCGGCGCCATCAATGCCGTGCTCAAGCGCGGTGACCTGGCCGGCAAGGTCGGCCAGAGCCTGTTGCTGCACAACCTGCCCAACCTCAAGGCCGACCGCGTGCTGCTGGTGGGCGTGGGCAAGGACGCCGAGCTGGGCGACCGTCCGTTCCGCAAGATCATCGCCGGCGTGCTGGGGACCCTCAAGGGCCTCGGTGGGGGCGACGCCGCCCTGGCGCTGGACGAGCTGGTACTCAAGGGTCGCGACAGCTACGGCAAGAACCGTCTGCTGGTCGAAACCCTGGTGGACGGCGAATACCAGTTCGACCGCTTCAAGAGCCAGAAAGCCGAACCCCGCGCCCTGAAAAAAGTCACCCTGCTGACCATCAAGGCGGCGCAAGCCGAAGTCCAGCGCGCCGTGACCCACGCCACCGCGATTGCCAACGGCATGGCGCTGACCCGCGACCTGGGCAACCTGCCACCGAACATCTGCCACCCGACCTTCCTCGGCGAACAGGCCAAGGCACTGGGCAAGGCATTCAAAGGCCTGAAGGTCGAAGTCTTCGATGAAAAGAAGATCAAGGACCTGGGCATGGGTTCGTTCTACTCCGTCGGCCAGGGCAGCGCCCAGCCGCCACGCCTGATCGTCATGCAATACAGCGGCGGCAAGAAATCCGAGAAGCCGTACGTGCTGGTCGGCAAGGGCATCACCTTCGACACCGGCGGCATCAGCCTCAAGCCAGGCGCCGGCATGGATGAGATGAAGTACGACATGGGCGGTGCCGCCAGCGTATTCGGCACCCTGCGTGCCGTGCTCGAGCTGCAACTGCCGATCAACGTGGTGGGCATCCTGGCCTGCGCCGAGAACATGCCAAGCGGCACGGCCTCCCGTCCGGGTGACATTGTCACCACCATGAGCGGCCAGACCGTGGAAATCCTCAACACCGACGCCGAAGGCCGCCTGGTGCTGTGCGACGCCCTCACCTACTCCGAGCGCTTCAAGCCGCAAGCGGTGATCGACATCGCAACCCTGACCGGTGCCTGCGTGGTGGCCCTGGGCGCCCATACCTCGGGCCTGCTGGGAAACAACGACGAGCTGATCGGCCAACTGCTCAGCGCCGGCCAGCAAGCCGACGACCGCGCCTGGCAACTGCCGCTGTTCGACGAATACCAGGAGCAACTGGACAGCCCGTTCGCCGACATCGCCAACATCGGCGGGCCGAAAGCCGGGACCATCACTGCCGCGTGCTTCCTGTCGCGCTTCACCAAGAACCTGAACTGGGCGCACCTGGACATCGCCGGCACGGCCTGGACCAGCGGCGGCAAGGACAAGGGAGCCACGGGTCGCCCGGTGCCCCTGCTGACCCAGTATCTGCTGGATCGCGCCAAGGCCTGACACCGATGACCGCCGGCGACGTCACCCCAGGGTGGCGTCACCGGTGGCTCAGGAACCGCAATGACCAAAGTCGATTTCTACATCCTGCCCAGCGCCGATCCGGCGGCACGGCTGGATTTTGCCTGCAAGCTCACCGAAAAGGCCTGGCGCATGGGCCACCGCATCTACCTGCATTGCAGCGATGCCGCCCAGCGCGAAGCGCTGGACGCACGTCTATGGTCCTTCAAGGGCGAGAGCTTCGTGCCCCACAGCCTGGCCGAAAGCGAGCCGCAAGGCCTGATCGTGCTTGGACTGGGGGATGACTGCGGCCAGCACCAGGACCTGCTGGTCAACCTTGACCTGAAAGTACCGGCCTTTGCCCAACGCTTCGCCCGCGTGGCGGAGGTGGTGGTGGAAGACCCGGCCATCCGGCAAGCCGCGCGGGAGAGTTTCCGTTTCTACCGCGAACAGGGCTATCCTCTGCAAGACCACCGTTTACAGCGACTCTGAGCCTACGATGGATACTCCAAAGACACCGCAAAAGCCTCCTCACCTGCTGGACGACCTGGAGTCGATCCGCCAGTTGCTCGGCGACGACAACTTGCAGCCACCGTTGCTGACCGAAACGGTGGAGCATCCGCCGGTCCATGAGGAACAGATCCCCTTGCTGTTCGAGCCGATCAACGGTCAGCCCGAACCCAGGCCGGCTCCCCAGCCCGAGCCTAAAGGCCCTGACGCCCTGCTGCACCTGGACAGGGAATTGCGCGCGGCCGCGCAACTGATCATGCAAGACGTCATCGACGACTTCGCGCCGCACATCGAGACCGAGATCAAGCGTCGACTGGATGCCCGGATGGAGCGGCTGCTGAGCCAGTACGAGTAACAGCCGACGCCTGAGCGATGGCACTTTCTGTGGGAGCGGGCTTGCTCGCGATAGCGCTGGTTCAGCCTGCATGGGTATCGAATGTGCTCCCCGTCGCGAGCAAGCTCGCTCCCACAGGTTCAACTGCGCTCCCCCCATCCGGCTTCTCGCTCGCAGCTTGTGGCTTGCACCAGCCCCTCCCGCTATACTTCCCGGCTTTTCCTGAATAAATGCCAATAGGGTCCCGCCGCGCATGGATAAGACCTACCAGCCGCACGCCATTGAAACTTCCTGGTACAACACCTGGGAGTCCGAGAATTATTTCGCTCCGCAAGGCGCGGGCGATTCCTACACCATCATGATTCCGCCGCCGAACGTCACCGGCAGCCTGCACATGGGCCACGGTTTCAACAACGCGATCATGGACGCCCTGATCCGTTTCCGCCGCATGCAAGGCCGCAACACCCTGTGGCAACCAGGCACAGACCACGCCGGTATCGCCACACAGATGCTGGTGGAGCGCCGCCTCGAAGCCCAGGGCCAGAGTCGTCATGACCTGGGCCGCGAAAAATTCCTCGAAAAAGTCTGGGAATGGAAAGCCGAGTCCGGCGGCAATATCAGCCGTCAGATCCGCCGCCTGGGCTCGTCCGTGGACTGGAGCCGCGAGCGTTTCACCATGGACGACGGCCTCTCGGAAGCAGTCAAGGAAGCCTTCGTGCGCCTGCACGAAGACGGGCTGATCTACCGCGGCAAGCGCCTGGTCAACTGGGACACCAAGCTGCACACCGCCATTTCCGACCTCGAGGTGGAAAACCACGACGAGAAGGGGTTCCTGTGGAACCTGAAATACCCGTTGGCCGACGGCGCTACCACGGCCGAAGGCAAGGACTACCTGATCGTCGCCACCACGCGTCCGGAAACCATGCTGGGCGATGCCGCCGTGGCAGTGAATCCGAACGACGAGCGCTACCAGGCCCTGATCGGCAAGTTCGTCGAGCTGCCCCTGGTGGGCCGGCGCATCCCGATCATCGCCGATGACTACTGCGACCCGGAATTCGGCACCGGCTGCGTGAAGATCACGCCAGCCCACGACTTCAACGACTATGAAGTCGGCAAGCGCCACAACCTGCCGCTGCTGAACATCTTCGACAAGAACGCCAGCGTCCTGCCGGCGGCCCAGGTGTTCAACCTCGACGGCACGCTGAACGAAAGCATCGACGGCAAGATCCCGGCCGAATACGCCGGCCTGGACCGCTTCGAGGCGCGCAAGCAGATCGTTGCCGCATTCGATGCCGCCGGCCTGCTGGTCAGCGTCGACGACCATGCCCTGAAAGTGCCGAAAGGCGACCGCTCCGGCACCATCATCGAGCCATGGCTGACCGACCAGTGGTACGTCTCCACCAAGCCCCTGGCCGAGCCGGCCATCGCCGCCGTGGAAGATGGCCGCATCCAGTTCGTGCCCAAGCAGTACGAGAACATGTACTTCTCGTGGATGCGCGACATCCAGGATTGGTGCATCAGTCGCCAGTTGTGGTGGGGCCATCGCATCCCGGCCTGGTACGACGAGTCGGGCAAGGTCTACGTCGGTCGCGATGAAGCCGAAGTCCGCGCCAAGCACAACCTTGGCCCGGACGTGGCGCTGCAACAGGACAACGACGTCCTCGATACCTGGTTCAGCTCGGGCCTGTGGACGTTCTCCACCCTGGGCTGGCCGCAGCAGACTGAATTCCTCAAGACATTCCACTCCACGGACGTGCTGGTCACCGGCTTCGACATCATTTTCTTCTGGGTCGCCCGGATGATCATGCTGACCATGCACCTGGTGAAGAACGAGGATGGCACCCCGCAAGTGCCGTTCAAGACCGTCTATGTCCATGGCCTGGTGCGCGACGGCCAGGGCCAGAAGATGTCCAAGTCCAAGGGCAACGTCCTGGACCCGCTGGACATCATTGACGGCATCGACCTGGAAACCCTGGTGCAGAAGCGCACCTCGGGCCTGATGCAACCGAAACTGGCGAAGAAGATCGAAAAAGCCACCCGCGAGGAGTTCGCCGAGGGCATCGCCAGCTACGGCACCGACGCCCTGCGCTTCACCTTCTGCTCGCTGGCGTCCACCGGTCGCGACATCAAGTTCGACATGGGCCGCGTCGAGGGCTACCGCAACTTCTGCAACAAGATCTGGAACGCCGCGCGCTACGTGCTGGACAAGGGTGAAGACTGCGGCCAGAACGGCGAAGCTTACGAGCTGACCCTGGCGGATCGCTGGATCATCTCCCAACTGCAGCGCACCGAAGCCGAAGTGACCCGCCAGCTGGACCAGTTCCGCTTCGACCTGGCCGCGCAAGCCTTGTACGAGTTCATCTGGAACCAGTATTGCGACTGGTACCTGGAACTGTCCAAGCCAGTACTGTGGGACGAGAACGCACCGGTCGAACGCCAGCGCGGCACCCGTCGCACCCTGGTGCGCGTACTGGAGGTGGCCCTGCGCCTGGCCCATCCGTTCATGCCGTTCATCACCGAGGAAATCTGGCAGCGCGTCGCACCGCTGGCAGGCATCCAAGGCAAGACGATCATGCTGCAGCCATGGCCGGTGGCCAACGAAACCCGTATCGATCCGGCCGCCGAAGACGACATCGAATGGCTCAAGACCTTCATGCTGGGCCTGCGTAACATTCGTGCCGAAATGAACATCGGTCCGGGCAAGCCGCTGACGCTGTTCCTGAAAAACGCCAACGCCGAAGATCTGCGCCGCCTCGAAGCGAACGAAGCGCTGCTCAGGAAGCTGGCGAAGCTGGAATCGGTAACGGTGCTGGCCGCCGGTGAAGAAGCGCCACTGTCCGCCACCGCCCTGGTCGGCGAGATGGAAGTGCTGGTACCGATGGCCGGCCTGATCGACAAGGCGGCGGAGCTGGCGCGCCTGGACAAGGAAATCCTGCGCCTGAAGGGCGAAGTGCAGCGAGTGGGTGGCAAACTGTCCAACGCAGGCTTCGTCGACAAGGCTCCGGCCGAGGTCATCGAGAAGGAGCGGGCCAAACTGGCCGAGGCTGAACAGGCCTTGGGCAAGCTGGCCGAGCAGCACGCGCGGATTGCCAGTTTGTAAGGGTGATTCGTCCACTGAAGAAGGAGGCCCTGGTGGCCTCCTTTTTTCTGCCTGGCACGTTCTTGCTCAGGCTGAACACTTCCTGTGGGAGCGCGTTTGATCGCGATAGCGGTGGATCAGCCTGCATCAATGCTGGATGGTGCGCCGCCATCGCGAACAAGCTCACGTCCGCATTTGAACGGTACCGTCATCAAGATCAGGCTGGATGTGGGACAATGCCCGTCACTTTATGAGCCATCCCCGAACCGACCCGCCCATGACCGCCCCTCGCACATCCAAACCCGCCCGTCCAAAGCCCAAGACTGCCCCGCAGGCCAAGCCCGTGGCGCCACGGGAGAAGGCCAGCCTGCACCCGCGCAATCGCCACCAGGGCCGCTACGACTTCCCGGCGCTGATCAAGAGCACGCCGGAACTGGCCAGGTTCGTGATCATCAACCCGTATGGCAAGGAAAGCATCGATTTCGCCAGCCCAGAGGCCGTGCGAGTCTTCAACCGGGCGCTGCTCAAGGCCTTCTATGGTATCGCCCACTGGGACATTCCGGCGGACTACCTGTGCCCTCCGGTACCAGGTCGCGCGGACTATGTGCACTTCCTGGCCGATCTGCTGGCCAGCCACAACGACGGTGAGATTCCACGGGGTGCGGCAGTGAAAGTGCTGGACATCGGCACCGGCGCCAACTGCGTGTATCCGCTGATCGGCCATAGCGATTATCGCTGGCATTTCCTGGGCTCGGACATCGACCCGACCGCCCTCGCCTCGGCCAAGGCCATCATCCAGTCCAATGGCTTGAACAAGGCGATCCAGTTGCGCCAGCAAGCCAATCCCAAACAGATCCTCCTGGGGCTGCTGGACGATGCCGAGCGGTTCGACCTGACCATGTGCAACCCGCCCTTCCATGCGTCCCTGGAAGAAGCCACCCGGGGCAGCCAGCGCAAATGGCGCGCCTTGGGCAAGGCCGATCCGAAACGCAAGCTGCCGGTGCTGAATTTCGGCGGCCAGGCCGCGGAACTGTGGTGCGAAGGGGGGGAGGCGCGCTTCGTGACGCAACTGATCGGCGAAAGCGTGCAAGTGGCCTCGCAGGTTTTGTGGTTCAGTACCCTGGTGTCGAAGGCCTCGAACCTGCCGGCGATTCAGTCCGCGCTGAACAAGGCCGGCGCGGTCCACAGCCAGGTGGTGGAGATGTCCCAGGGGCAGAAACAGAGCCGCTTCGTGGCCTGGACCTTCCACACCGAAGCCCAGCAACAAGCCTGGCGCCAGGCGCACTGGGCCCGCAAGGGCTGAATCGGCCCAGTCTCCGGGAGCGTTGCGCGCCCCAGCGCAGATGCATCCCCCGCCACAGGCCACTTTATCCAAGGCAACAAAAAACCGTGCCCGGATCGCTCCGCGGCACGGTTTTTTTTCAAGCTCGATCTTACTTGTTGATGCCGTCGGTCAGCACTTTGGCTGGAACGAACTTGACGACTTTCTTGGCAGCGATTTCGATGGCGGCGCCAGTCGAAGGGTTGCGGCCAGTACGGGCAGGACGCTCGGTGACTTTCAGCTTGCCGATACCTGGCAAGGTGATTTCGCTGCCGTTTTCCAGTTGGTCGGCAACGATTTGGGCCAACTGGTCCAGAGCATTACGCGCGGTGGTTTTCGGCGCGTCGATAGCTTCAGCAACGTCAGCGATCAGTTGGTCTTTAGTAAGAGCCATGTAGTGTTCCTTCCCTATCAAATTCATATGGATTGCAGAGTGCAATGTCAGCCATCGAGCCCGATTTCTCGGATCAGGCGCCCTCGATCATTACCACGACGGGTCGGGGTAATAGATGCCGAAATCCGGGTTTGGTTCGACCTGACAAATGCTGAATGCACGCTTAACGCAGTGCCTTCGCGTAAGACCGGGCAAAACTAGCACAACGCCTCTGAAATATCCGCCTTTAGCTACCCATTTGGTCAGCTTTATTGAGCTAAATCGGTAAAAAAATGCATATGGCGTGTCGGATGGGTCTGAAAGGACCTTCACAGCACGCCAAAACCAATGGTTGCGGTACACTGCGGCTTTTTCGGGGAGCACGCCCTCCCCTCTTTTCAACAGCCGAGAAGCCCATGCCGATCCGTCATTGCATTGTCCACCTGATCGACAAAAAACCCGACGGCACCCCCGCAGTGCTCCACGCCCGAGACTCCGAGCTGGCAGAGTCCACGGCCATCGAGAACATGCTTGCCGACCTCAACGAGAGCTACAACGCCAAGCAAGGCAAGGCCTGGGGGTTCTTCCATGCCGAATCCGGCGCCCATCCTTTCAGCGGCTGGCTGAAGGAGTACCTGGACGGCGGCAAGGATTTCACCGCGTTCAGTCGCGTGGCGGTGGAGCACCTGCAGAAGCTGATGGAGGAGTCCAACCTGTCGGTGGGCGGCCACGTCTTGTTCGCCCATTACCAACAGGGCATGACCGACTACCTGGCAATCGCCCTGCTGCACCACAGCGAAGGCGTTGCGGTCACCGATGAACTGGACGTCACGCCATCCCGTCACCTGGACCTGGGCCAATTGCACCTGGCGGCGCGGATCAACGTG
The DNA here is from genome assembly GCF_900156465.1 of Pseudomonas sp. 7SR1. NCBI lineage: Bacteria > Pseudomonadati > Pseudomonadota > Gammaproteobacteria > Pseudomonadales > Pseudomonadaceae > Pseudomonas > Pseudomonas sp. 7SR1. Next base: position 2,752,673 of record NZ_LT707064.1, on the reverse strand, counting down.
TCGGAGTGGCAGAACAACAAGCAATCCCGGCAGTACATTTCCTTCATCAAGGGCAAGAACGGCAAGAAGGTCTCGGAGTACTTCCGCGACTTCATCGGCTGCCAGGAGGGCGTCGACGGCCCCGGCGAGACCCGCACCCTGCTCAAGGCCTTCAGCGACTTCGTCGAAAGTGAAGACCTGCCTGAAGACGATGCCCGGGAAAAGACCAAGACCCTGGTGGATTACGCCAGCAGCCAGGCCAAGCTCGGCGAACCCATGGGCCTGGAAGAGCTGTCCGAGCTGATCGACGAGGATCGCCCGAAAGCCTTCTACGATCATATCCGCAACAAGGACTACGGCCTGTCACCGGAAATCCCGGCGGATAAACGTACCCTCAACCAGTTCCGACGCTTCACCGGCCGGGCCGAAGGCTTGTCCATCAGCTTCGAAGCGCACCTGCTGGGCTCCAAGATCGAGTATGACGAAGAAGCCGGCACACTGATCATCAAGGGGTTGCCCACGTCGCTGACCGATCAGTTGAAACGCCGCACCTGAAGTCCAAGCGCTCCCACGCGGTTCAAGGGACCGGCCCATGCCATCGACCCGCGCGGGAGCGAACCTGTTCGCCATGAGGTCGGCTCATTGCGCGCCGATGCGGAACCCGAACCGCGGAAAGTGCACATGTACCACTGCGCGACGTTCATCCTCGCGGCGCAGTATCAGCTCCTCGCTGCCAGCGAACAGCAACTCCCCAACCACCGGATCGACGCCGTAGTCGGTGGCCGCAATCGTGACTCGCTGGCCCAGCTTGAAGCCGTTCGGCTCATCGAACGCCTCGTCCGGCAACGCCGCCGGTGTCGAGTCGCGGGCGATGTCCAGCGCCTCCTGGGCACTCATCTCGCTCGACGCACCATGGCCGAACCCCAGCACCCGCCCTAGCCAGGCCGAGACCGCCGGGTAAGCATCCACCAACGGCGAAGTCACCGGCGTTCCCTTGAGGAACCACAGCGGATGAGCCATGGCGAAGTCGGCGATGGATGGCTCTCCCAGCAGGAAATCCCCCTCTTCTCGCTGCAACTGCTGTTCGAGCCGAGCCATGATCGTCGGCCATTGATGCTTGGCCTGCTCGGCCGCCAGGCGCGTGGCCGTGCCGCCACTGAACAGCCCGGCGCGGTCGGCGATGAAAGCCTTGATCGCCTCGGGCGGTAGCCTGGCGAAACGCACCGCCACCGATTCCGGCTGGAACACCAGGCTTACCGCGTGCTGGAACACCACCGAATCGGCCCACGCCGCAAAGGACGCGGCGATCATTTCCTTGCCTTCGGGAAACAGCGCCGGAGAGGCCTTTTCCTGCTCCAGCCGACGTGCCATCAACGCCGTATCGCAGTAGATATCCGCACCGATCTGCAGCACCGGTGTCTTGCGGTAGCCGCCGGTCAGGGCCGTAAGGTCGGGTTTTGGCATCATCGGTGGGATGCCTACCGAACGCCAGGACAGCCCCTTGAAACCCAGCAACAGACGGGCCTTTTCCGCAAAGGGAGATGTCGGGTAATGATGAAGAATCAGCTCTGACATGAGATTCGCCACTGCAGGGAGGAAGCTGCGCAGCTTAGCGTGCCATGGACGGCAGGCCTACCCTGCTGATGAGGGCCTATCAGTCTGGCTGATGAGACCGCGCTGCACTCGCCACCAGGCATTCCTTGGCGCTTTTGCGCAGCTTCTTGATCAGCCGTTCCTGGCGCAGGGCTTCGCCCTTGTCGCGGCAAGCTTCGGTGTACACCAGCGCCACCGCCGGGCTGGAAAGGAAGAAGCGTGCGCCCTTGCCGCTTTGATGCTTGGCGAAACGCCGCACCGGGTCATCGCTGATGCCGCAGTACAGCGAGCCGTTGGCGGCCCGCACCAAGTAGACGAACCAGGGCTTGGGCGGTTCGCTCGCGGCGTGCACAGGCGGATCGGCAGATAGGTTGGCGTTGGTCACGGCATGTTCAACGGACGAAGGAAACAAGCCGCGATCTTATCAGCGACTGCCCTGGAATGCCCGCAGCCCCTTGAGGGCCTGGGCCCTGACGGCGTTGCGCACCAGCGGCGTCCAGCCCAGCAACACCCCCTTGGTGCCCAGCGCCTGCCGGGACCATCGCCACAGATCGAAGTTGTCATGGTGCTCGCAGATCTTGCCGTCACGGAATACGAAGCGCGCCTGGATATCATTGACCACGGTGTTGCCGGTCTGGCTGAACAGGTAAGTCGCCACCCAATGGGCACCGCCGGAACGCTCATCGCTGCGCACGCTGTCGAAGGTCAGGGAGAAATCCTTGGCGCGGGTGGTGAGCATGCGCCACATATCGCCCGCATCACGCCCGCGCAACTCACCGAAGGCCGGGTCGCTGAATACCACGTCTTCGGTATAGCAGGCGCTCATGGCCTCGGCGTCCAGGCGCTGGAAGGCCTGGTAGAACCGGGTGATCAGGGCGTTGTGGGCATCACTCATGGACAGGCTCCGAAAACGTTTCAGTAGAGCCGGCACAATAATCCGTCGTCGTGCGGAACACTATCGTCATTCGCCATGAAAATGGCTTCAGCGAAGGCCGGTGACTTTCTCGCTGCTGACCCCGACATACAACGCTCGGCCTGCGCCGATGCCGGCGATGATGGCCCCCAGGCCGATCAGGCCGAAAATCCAGCCCAGGGCTTGCCAGCCCCCCGTCCAGTCGTGCACCACGCCCACGGCGAACGGCCCCAGCGATGCCAGCGTATAGCCGAAACCCTGGGCCATGCCGGAAAGATTCGCAGCCACATGGGCGTCCCGCGAACGCAGCACGATCAAGGTCAGCGCCAGGCTGAACGTCGCGCCCTGCCCCAACCCCAGCAGGATCGCCCAGCCCCACAGGCCTTCGATAGGCGCGTAGAGGCAACCGAACAGGCCGCCAAGGGTCATGACCATGACGAGCACGATGGCCAGCCGCTGGTCCTTGCCGCGGGTCGCCAGCCAGGGCGCGGCCAGCGAGCTGATCAGCTGGACGATGACCGAACCGGACAGCACCAGCCCGGCCTGGGTCGGCGTCAGGCCACGGCCGATAAGGATCGACGGCAGCCAGCCGAACACGATATAGGCCAGGGACGATTGCAGCCCCATGTACAAGGTCACCTGCCAGGCCAGCGGATCACGCAGCAAACCGCGAACCCGATACGCCACTTGATGGGCTCCGTGTTTCTGGCCCACTTGGGGCAGCCAGAACAGCGCGGCCAGCAGCGCCGGCAGCATCCAGAAACCCAGCCCCATGGCCCAACTGTGGTTCAACTGCTCGCTCAGCGGCACGGTCGCCCCGGCAGCCATTGCCGCGCCCAGGCACAACGCCATGGTGTAGACACCGGTCATGGCCCCGGCCTGCCTGGCAAAATCGCGCTTGACGATCCCCGGCAACAACACGCCGATCACGCCAATGCTGGCACCGGCCAGGATGCTGCCGGCAAAGAGCCCGACCTGCCCCAGCGAACTGCGCAAGACGATCCCGCCGGCCAGGACCAGCAGGATCCCCAGCACCACGCGTTCGGCACCGAAGCGCCGGGCCAGCACCGGCGCCAGCGGCGCGAACAGGCCAAGGCAAAGTACCGGCAGCGTGGTCAGCAGACCTGCCTGGGCGGCCGACAGGCCAAGGCTCCTGGACACGTCGCTGAGCAGCGGCGCCATGCTCGACAATGCCGGACGCAGGTTCAGCGCCACCAGGATCAATCCGAGCAACAGCAACCAGGGCCGACGCACCCGTGGCTGGACCTGCCGGGCCTGTTCGTCGTCGGCCTCGGCGTCGATCAGCAATTCTTCGAGTTCGGCGGCGCGCCTGGGTGTCGTCGAGGGGGTACGGTCAAACGGATCACGGGACATGGAAAGCTCTGGTTCAGGATTCTGGTTCAAGATTCATTGAGCAATGGATGGCAACAGCCCTGGCCTGTTGCGGATCCTGTTGTTCGACGGCCGAGGAACTTCAGCGCGCAGCACGGATACATGTAGAGGAGGAAAACGGCACTGAGGTTGCAGCGCGAAGGTCAGGTCATCGGCGGCGTACTGGCCCGATCAGTTGAAAAAAACAACGGCCACTGCGCTGGCAGTCCATCTGTCGCGGGGCGAATTTCCTGACATGTTAGTCAGCTTCGTCGAGGAGGACAAGCGGCCGGATCCCAAGGCGGTCCTGCCGACCCGCTGCGGCACTGGGCTGCAGCCGCAGAAAAAAACAGACCCGGACAAGTCCGGGTCTATTTCGAAGCCTAAGGCCGGATCAGTGCAGGATCTGGCTCAGGAACAGCTTGGTGCGGTCGTTCTGCGGGTTGTCGAAGAAGTCGTTCGGCGCGGCCTGCTCGACGATCTCGCCCTTGTCCATGAAGATCACGCGGTTGGCCACGGTGCGGGCAAAGCCCATTTCGTGGGTCACGCAGAGCATGGTCATGCCGTCTTCAGCCAAGCCGATCATGGTGTCCAGGACCTCTTTCACCATCTCGGGATCGAGTGCCGAAGTAGGTTCGTCGAACAGCATGATTTTCGGCTTCATGCACAAGGCACGGGCGATGGCCACACGCTGCTGCTGTCCACCGGAAAGCTGGCCCGGGTACTTGTGCGCCTGCTCTGGAATACGCACGCGTTCCAGGTAATGCATGGCGATTTCCTCGGCCTTGCGCTTGGGCATCTTGCGCACCCACATCGGTGCCAGGGTGCAGTTCTGCAGGATGGTCAGGTGCGGGAACAGGTTGAAGTGCTGGAACACCATGCCGACTTCGCGGCGGATCGCTTCGATCTGCTTCAGGTCGTTGGTCAGCTCCACCCCGTCGACCACGATGCGGCCCTGCTGGTGCTCTTCCAGACGGTTGAGGCAGCGGATGGTGGTGGACTTGCCCGAGCCCGATGGGCCGCACAGGACGATACGCTCGCCCTGCTTGACGTTCAGGTTGATGTCTTTCAACACGTGGAACTGGCCGTACCACTTGTTTACACCCTGCATCTGAATAATGCCTTCAGGGCCCACAGGCTGTTTGATCGCTTCGCTCATCACTTAACTCCTAACGCTTGTGGCCTGTGTCGAGCTTGCGTTCCAAATGCATGGAATAGCGCGACATACCAAAACAGAAAATCCAGAACACCAGGGCGGCGAACACATAGCCTTCGGTGGCCATGCCCAGCCATTTCGGGTCGGCGGCAGCTTGTTTCACGCTGTTGAGCAGGTCGAACAGGCCGATGATGATCACCAGGCTCGTGTCCTTGAACAGCGCGATGAAGGTGTTGACGATGCCGGGAATCACCAGCTTGAGGGCTTGCGGCAAGATCACCAGGCCCATGCTGCGCCAGTAGCCCAGGCCCATTGCCGCGGCCGCTTCGTACTGTCCCTTAGGAATCGCTTGCAGGCCGCCACGCACCACTTCGGCGATGTAGGCCGACTGGAACAGGATCACCCCGATCAGGGCCCGCAACAGCTTGTCGAAGTTCATGCCTTCGGGCAGGAACAAGGGCAGCATCACCGAGGACATGAACAGCACCGTGATCAACGGTACGCCACGCCAGAACTCGATGAACGTCACGCAGACCACGCGGATCGCCGGCAGGTTCGAGCGACGACCCAGCGCCAGGACGATCCCCAGCGGCAAGGCGCCGACGATACCGACGGTGGCGATCACCAGGGTCAGCATCAGGCCGCCCCATTGGCTGGTCGCCACGGTGTCCAGGCCGAACACGCCGCCGTGCAGCAGGCACCAGGCGGTGATCGGGTACAGCACCAAAAAGCTCAGGCCGTAGATCGCCTTGCGCGGGAAGCGCGAGATGAACAGCGGGGCCACGCCGATCACGGCCAGCCATACGGTGAGGTCCACGCGCCAGCGCAGGTCCGCCGGGTAGTAGCCGTACATGAACTGCCCGAAGCGCTGCTGGATGAAGACCCAGCAGGCGCCTTCCTTGGTGCAGTCGGCGCGAGTGGTGCCGACCCAGTTGGCATCCAGGATCGCCCATTGCACCAGGGGCGGCACGATCAGGTAGATCAGGTAGAACGCGAACAGCGTCAACAGCGTATTGAGCCAGCTGGAGAACATGTTGGCGCGCATCCACGCCACCACGCCGATACTGCTGGCCGGCGGCGGCATGTCAGGTTTGAAAGTATGAGTCGTCATGCGCGTTTCCTCACCGCTCGATCAGCGCAATGCGCTTGTTGTACCAGTTCATCAGCAGGGAAATGCTGATACTGATCGCCAGGTACACGCTCATGGTGATCGCGATCACCTCGATGGCCTGGCCGGTCTGGTTCAACACCGTACCGGCAAACAGCGAAACCATTTCCGGATAACCGATACCGGCCGCCAGGGAAGAGTTCTTCGCCAGGTTCAGGTATTGGCTGGTCAGCGGCGGAATGATCACGCGCAGCGCCTGCGGGATGATGACCTTGCGCAGGGTCGGACCGTTGCGCAGCCCCAGGGAGCGGGCGGCTTCGGTCTGGCCGTGGCTCACCGACTTGATGCCCGAACGCACGATCTCGGCGATGAACGCCGCGGTGTACACGGTCAAGGCCAGGGTCAAGGCCAGCAGTTCGGGGATCAGCACCCAGCCGCCCACGAAGTTGAAGCCCTTGAGTTCCGGCATTTCCCAGTGCACCGGCGCACCGAACAGCAGCGCGCTCAAAGCCGGGATCACCAGGAACAATGCCAGGCCGACCCAGAACTTGTGAAACGGCTCGCCAGTGGCTTCGAAACGCTTGGTGGCCCAGCGAGACATCAGCACAATGGCGACGATGGCCAGCACGATGCTGATCACGAACGGCCAGAACCCTTCGGCCACCAGCGCGGCCGGCATGTTCAGGCCCCGGCTGCTGACGAAGAAGGTATCGCCGAAGTTATGGGCGGCGCGCGGTCCCGGCATGCTCAGGAACACCGCGAAATACCAGAACAGGATCTGCAGCAGCGGCGGGATGTTACGGAAAACCTCCACGTAGACCGTCGCCAGCTTGGCAATGATCCAGTTGGGCGACAGCCGCGCCACGCCGACGATGAAGCCCAGGATGGTCGCCAGGATCACGCCGATGAACGTCACCAGCAAAGTGTTGAGCAACCCGATGACAAAGACGCGGGCATAGCTGTCCGCCTCGGTGTAATCGATCAGGTGTTGGGCGATGCCGAACCCGGCACTGCGCTCCAGAAAGCTGAAACCGGAGGTGATACCCCGGTGCTCGAGGTTGGTCTGCGTGTTATCGAACAGATACCAGCCCAGAGAAACGACCGCCACGATCGTGACGATCTGAAATACCCACGCACGCACTCGTGGATCGCTGAGGCTGAGCCTCTGCTTAGGTGCGCCGATTGAATTTTGCATGAAGTGCCCCGCAAAGAATGGAACAGAACATCACCCGGTGGTTGGCCCACCGGGTGATAGAACCATCAGCGCACTGGTGGTGCGTATTGGATGCCGCCAGCGTTCCACAGAGCGTTCAGGCCGCGGTCGATTTCCAGCGGAGTGCTCTTGCCCAGGTTGCGCTCGAACATTTCGCCGTAGTTACCGACCTGCTTGACGATTTGCACCACCCAGTCTTTCGGCAGTTTCAGATCCTTGCCGTATTCACCGTCGGCGCCCAGCATCCGAGCGACGTCAGGGTTCTTGGTGGACTTGGCTTCAGCCTCGACGTTTTTCGAGGTGACGCCGGCCTCTTCCGCGTTGAGCAGGGCGTAGCCAGTCCAACGTACGATGGCCAGCCACTCGTCGTCGCCGTTACGCACGACCGGGCCCAGTGGTTCCTTGGAAATGGTTTCCGGCAGGACCACGTAGTCCTTCGGCGCGGCCAGCTTGCTGCGCTGGGCGAACAGTTGGGACTTGTCGGAGGTCAGCACGTCGCAACGACCGGATTCCAGCGACTTGGCGCTTTCATCGGAGGTGTCGAAGGTGATCGGGGTGTACTTCAGGCCATTGGCGCGGAAGTAGTCGGACACGTTCAGCTCGGTGGTGGTACCGGCCTGGATGCAGATGGTCGCGCCGTCCAGTTCCTTGGCGCTCTTGACGCCCAGCTTGTTGTTGGCCAGGAAGCCGATGCCGTCGTAATAGGTAATGAAGCCCGGGAATTTCAGGCCCATGCCCGCGTCACGGGAGCTGGTCATGGTGGAGTTGCGCGACAGTACGTCGATTTCGCCGGATTGCAGAGCGGTGAAACGCTCCTTGGCGTTCAACTGGCTGAACTTGACCTTGGTGGCGTCGCCGAATACCGCGGCGGCTACGGCACGGCAGAAGTCAGCGTCAATGCCGACGATCTTGCCGGTGGAATCAGGCACCGAGAAACCCGGAAGGCCGTCGCTCACGCCGCATTGTACAAAGCCTTTCTTCTGCACGGCATCCAGGGTTGCACCCGCCTGAGCGAACCCGCTGACACCGAGCACTGCGGCTGCAGTCACGACTGCCAGGGTGGATTTCAGTAATTTCATTCAAACCTCCAGTTTTGCTCTTGTTGTGTCGGAGCTCGAGTCCTATCGCACCCTTTTGGGGCATTGCCGACCCTCGTTGGCTTTTTTTAGGGTCAACCGACGTCTGGACCTTCGCTATGAGTCTATTAATGAGAACGTCCACAGTCGGTGGGCCATACTCACTTCTCACCAATCGGCCGAACGGGCTGTAGCCCTTCACGTTCGCGAAGCCCGTAGCGGCTATTGGCGAACATCCATCACCGGATTTCTGATATCCCAAGCGTCGCGTCGAGCTGATAGTGTTACCGCGCAGCGTAAGAATCATCACTCAGCAACCCCATAGCAAAGCCCGTACCAGACCGCTACGCTTGGCCCTTGCGAGACACGTCAAGACAAAAAGTTGCAAGTTTGCGACATCTAATTAACTGAGGAACCAGGCGCGCACCGTAATCACGCACTGATTGGGCGCACCCGCACAGATTTGGAGCACACCATGACCGACCCCCTGATTCTCGAGCCCAGCCGCACCGCCGACGCGTGCGTTATCTGGCTCCACGGCCTGGGCGCCGATCGTTATGATTTCATGCCGGTCGCCGAGATGCTGCAGCAAAGCCTGCACACGACACGTTTCGTTCTGCCCCAGGCGCCGACCCAGCCAGTAACGATCAACGGCGGCTATGCGATGCCCAGCTGGTACGACATCCGCGCCCTGAGCCCGGCACGTGCCATCGACGAGCAGCAGCTGGAAGCCTCGGCGCAGCGAGTCCTCGACCTGATGGCTAGCCAGCGAGCCGGCGGAATAGACGCCTCGCGGATTTTCCTGGCGGGTTTTTCCCAGGGCGGCGCGGTCGTGTATCACACCGCCTTCGTGAAATGGCAGGGGCCGCTGGGTGGCGTGATCGCGCTCTCGACCTACGCACCGACGTTCAGCGACGACCTGCAACTGTCGGCCAGCCAGCAACGCATCCCGGTCCTGGCACTGCACGGCCAATATGACGAAGTGGTGCTCAATCCCATGGGGCGGACCGCCAAGGAGTATCTGAAGCACCATGGTGTCACCGTGACATGGCAGGAATACCCAATGGGCCACGAAGTGTTACCCGAGGAGATTCGCGACATCGGCACCTGGCTCGCCGAGCGGTTGCGTTAAGAGGCAGATCGCCACATCAGCCCCCGTGACAATCCCACTACGCCGCGCCCGTTTCTTGCATTACACTGGCCGGCGTACATTCCTTAACCAATCGATGAGATGACCGTGCTCAAAGCACTCAAGAAGATGTTCGGTAAAAGCGAGGCCGAGCAACTCGCGCCTGGCGCCAGCGCTCCCGTACACGGCCCGAGCCGTACCGAAGCGCCGCAGCAATCGCGCCGCCCCGCGCCTGTTGCAGAGGCGAAGGAGCCCGCGGCCCAGCCTGTCCCCCCGCAAGCGCCGCACAAGCCACGCAGCGAATCCCCGAAGCCACGCCGGGAACGCGCACCCAAGCCGCCGGCCGTCGCCTGGAAACTCGAGGACTTCGTCGTCGAACCCCAGGAAGGCAAGACCCGCTTCCATGACTTCAAGCTCGCCCCGGAGCTGATGCACGCCATCCAGGACCTGGGTTTTCCGTACTGCACGCCGATCCAGGCCCAGGTGCTGGGTTACACCCTCGCCGGCAAGGACGCCATCGGCCGCGCCCAGACCGGTACCGGCAAGACCGCCGCGTTCCTGATTTCCATCATCACCCAGCTGCTCCAGACCCCGCCGCCCAAAGAACGCTATATGGGCGAACCACGGGCGCTGATCATCGCGCCGACCCGTGAGTTGGTGGTACAGATCGCCAAGGACGCCGCGGACCTGACCAAGTACACCGGCCTGAATGTCATGACATTCGTCGGCGGCATGGACTTCGACAAACAGCTCAAGCACCTCGAAGCCCGCCACTGCGACATCCTGGTCGCGACGCCAGGCCGGCTGCTGGATTTCAACCAGCGTGGCGACGTGCACCTGGACATGGTCGAAGTGATGGTGCTGGACGAAGCCGACCGCATGCTCGACATGGGCTTCATTCCCCAGGTTCGCCAGATCATTCGCCAGACCCCGCCGAAAAGCGAACGCCAGACCCTGCTGTTCTCCGCCACCTTCACCGACGACGTGATGAACCTGGCCAAGCAATGGACCACCGACCCGGCCATCGTCGAGATCGAAGCCGAGAACGTCGCCAGCGAAAACGTCGAACAGCATATCTATGCCGTGGCCGGCGCCGACAAATACAAGCTGCTCTACAACCTGATCAACGACAACGGTTGGGAGCGGGTGATGGTGTTCGCCAACCGCAAGGACGAAGTGCGGCGCATCGAGGAGCGCCTGGTGCGCGATGGCGTCAACGCCGCCCAGCTCTCGGGCGACGTGCCCCAGCACAAGCGCATCAAGACGCTGGAAGGTTTCCGCGAAGGCAAGATCCGTGTGCTGGTGGCCACCGACGTGGCCGGGCGCGGCATCCACATCGACGGCATCAGCCACGTGATCAACTTCACCCTGCCGGAAGTGCCGGACGACTACGTGCACCGGATCGGCCGTACCGGGCGCGCGGGTGCCGAAGGCGTGTCCATCAGCTTCGCCGGTGAGGACGACTCCTATCAGTTGCCGTCCATCGAGGCGCTGCTGGGTCGCAAGATCAGTTGCGAGATGCCACCGACCCACCTGCTGCGCCCGGTTGAGCGCAAGCGTCCGTAACGGCCTGAACCGAACGCAGGAACGCAGTACGGTAACGAAACAGCGCAGCCATCGAGGCTGCGCTTTTTTTTGTCTCGGGGATATTGCCTGGATAAACTAAAAGTCCATAATGGACAAAATAGTTTAAGATCCCGGAGCCCCGATGCCCAGCACGCCCTATGTGATGACCCAGGCCGAAGCCGTCGAACTGCTCCAGCGCATCGACGTGCCGCACATCCTGCGCAAGCTGTTCCGCGATCTCGCCGCCGGGCAAGCCGTGCAACCGGCCCAGCAACTCGTGGAGTTCCCCCAGGGCGCCGGGGATTTCATCAACTACCTGGGCGTCCTGGCTGAAGACCAGGTCTACGGGATCAAGACCTCGCCCTATATCGTGCGCGAACAGGGCCCGTTGGTGACCGCCTGGACCTTGTTGATGTCGATGCGGACCGGCCAGCCGCTGTTGCTATGTGATGCCGCCGAGCTGACGACCGCCCGCACCGCCGCTACCACGGCCGTCGCTGTCGATGCCCTCGCCCCGCTCCAGTCCCGGCGCCTCGCGGTCATCGGCAGCGGCGCGGTGGCCCGAGCCCACGTGCAGTACGTCAAGGGGCTGCGGGACTGGCAAGGCATCCGCCTCTACTCGCCGGGCCTGAAGCACAAGACAGCGCAGGCCGTGGCCTCGATCACCGGGCTGGACCCTCGCCTGGAAATTGCCGACAGCCTTGAAACGGCGCTGCTCGACGCCGACGTGGTGATGCTCTGCACTTCGTCCGCCAAAGCTGTGTTCGACCCGCAGACCTTGGGCAAACCGGCATTGATCACCTCCATCAGCACCAACGCCCCGCGCGCCCACGAAGTGCCGCCGCAGAGCCTCAACGACATGGACGTGTTCTGCGACTATCGTCAGACCACCCCGGGCTCGGCCGGTGAAATGCTGATCGCTGGCGAACAGCACGGTTGGCAGACGTCGAGCATCGTTGGCGACTTGCCCGGGTTGCTCAGTGGACAGGTCGCCCGCCCGGACTATCAACGCCATGTGTTCTTCCGTTCCATCGGCCTGGGCCTGGAAGATATTGCATTGGCGAATGCGCTTTACCGACTTCACAACTGACATACCACATTCCCTTGGGGGAACGAGCTTGCGCGCGATAGCGGTGGTTCAGTCACCAGTAATGTCGACTGTCAGGCCGCATCGCGAGCAAGCTCGCCCCCACGGTTATTTCTAAACTCCCAGCACCGTGCTCCACTGGAGAGCTTCATGACCTCAGCAGACTTCATCATCATCGGCGGCGGCATTGCCGGAGCTTCCACCGGTTACTGGCTGGCTCCCCACGGGCGGGTCATCGTGCTCGAACGCGAATCCCACCCGGCCTACCATTCCACCGGACGCTCGGCGGCCCTGTACACCGCCGCCTACGGCACACCCCAGGTACGTGCGCTGACCCAGGCCAGCCGTGATTTCTTCGACGCACCGCCGCCCGGTTTCTGCGAACACCCCCTACTCAGCCCGCGCGGTGAAATGACCGTGGACTTCACCGGCGATCCCGCCGAGCTGAACAATCAATACCTCAGCGCCAAGGCCACGGTGCCGCAGATGCAACTGCTCAGCGCCGAAGAGGCCTGTGTGCGGCTGCCGATACTGCGGCGAGAAAACGTGCATGGCGCCATCTACGATCCCACGGCCGCCGACATCGACACCGATGCCTTGCACCAGGGCTACCTGCGAGGGATCCGCCGCGGCGGCGGTGAAGTGCACACCGACAGCGAAGTGCTGCAAGTGAGCCGCGATGCCCAGGGCCTGTGGCAGGTCAAGACCACCGGCCAGACCTTTACCGCACAGGTCCTGATCAACGCCGCCGGGGCCTGGGCCGACCAGGTGGCACAACTGGCCGGCGCCCGGGCGCTGGGCCTGCAGCCCAAGCGGCGCGCGGCTTTCATCTTCGCCGGCCCCGACGGCGTGGACATCCATGACTGGCCCATGCTGGTGAGCCTCGACGAGTCCTTCTACATGAAGCCCGACGCCGGCATGTTCCTCGGCTCCCCAGCCAATGCCGATCCGGTGGAGCCTCATGACGTCCAGCCCGAAGAACTGGACATCGCCATGGGCATCTACCAGATCGAACAAGCCACGACCCTGACCATTCGCCGCCCGACCCGGACCTGGGCCGGGCTGCGCAGTTTCGTGCGCGATGGGGATCTGCTCTGCGGCTTCGATCCACAGGTGCCAGGCCTGTTCTGGGTCGCGGCACAGGGCGGCTATGGCATCCAGACTTCCCCGGCCATGGGCCAGGCCAGTGCGGCGCTGGTTCGCGGCGAACCGCTGCCCGAGGCCCTGGTTCGCTTCGGCCTGAGCAGCGAAATGCTGTCGCCCTCGCGCCTGGGTTGATCGTCCTGCGAGTGACGCATCGCCACGATTGCGGCAAACTCCCAGCGCCCCCGCTTCACGGGGCGCTGACGCTGCCTGGAGCCCTTGTCATGAACGCCCCGCAAACCGATCCGGCGCTGGATAACTTCCACATCATCGCCGATGCCATCGCCACGCTGTTCTACCCCCACGCCGAAGTGGTGCTGCACGACCTGCGCACACAGAAAGTCGATTACATCGCCAATAACCTGTCCAAGCGCGTGATTGGCGATGACTCGTCCCTGGAAGACATGCTCAGCGAAGGGGTCAGCGAACGTAACATCGGGCCTTACGAAAAGCTCAACTGGGACGGCCAGAAGATTCGCAGCCTCAGCAGCGTGCTGCGCGATGCGAACGGCCAGCCCTTGGCGGTGTTGTGCATCAACCTGAATATTTCACTGCTGGAAAATGCCAAGGCCGCGCTGGACCTGTTCCTGTCGCCGGGCAAGCTGATCCCGCAGCCGGATTCACTGTTTCGCGATGACTGGCAGGAGCGTATCAACACCTTCCTGCATGCCTGGATGCGTGAACGCCAGCTGAGCCTGAACCTGCTTACCCGCGATCACAAACGCGAGTTGGTGCTGGCCCTGCACGCCGAGGGCGCTTTCAAGGGCAAGAGCGCCTCCAACTATGTGGCCAATGTGCTGAACATGGGGCGGGCGACGGTGTACAAGCATTTGAAGGAGTTGAAGGGGTAGGATTCGTATAGCTTGGCCTGGCGCCTTCGCGGGCAGGCTCGCTCCCACATTCGATCTCATCGTACTGATCGGGTACGACCCAAATCCCCTGTGGGAGCGAGCCAGCTCGCGATAGCGATCAATCAGTCGCCGTAGATATCCGACTTGAAATACCTGGCCTGGATCTCCTGGTATTTCCCGCTGGCCCGAATCCCATCGATGGCCTTGTTCAAGTCCGCCACCAGTTGGGTATTACCTTTGCGCACCGCGATGCCGGCGCCTTCACCGACGTATTTCGGGTCCTTGAGTTCAGGACCGACAAACGCGTAGCCCTTGCCACGGGGCATCGACAGGAAGTCTTCCAGCGGGATGGTGTCGGCGAAAATCGCATCCAGACGACCTGACGCCAGGTCCATGTAGATTTCTTCGTTGTTGCTGTAGCGCTTGACCGTCACGCCCTTGGGCTCAAGCACTTCAGTGGCGTAGCGATCCGTGGTGGTGGCTCGTTGCACGCCCACGGACTTGCCCTTGAGGCTGGCGTACTGGTCATCGACCACCGCGCCTTCCTTCATGACCAGTCGCGATGAGGTGAAGTAATACTTGTGGGTGAAATCCACCGATTTCTTGCGTTCCTCAGTAATCGTCATGGAAGAAAGGGCCATGTCGATCTTCTTCACCTTCAGCGATGGAATCAGCCCATCGAACTCCCCCTCGACCCACTCGCACTTGACCTGCATCTGGGCGCACAAGGCATTGCCGATGTCGTAGTCGAAACCTTCGATTTTTCCTTCCGAGGTCTTGGATGCAAACGGTGGATAGGCTGCCTCGATACCGATCCTCAAGGTTTTCTCGGCGGCGAGCAGGCTGCTGGAGGCCAACAGGCCCAAGGCCAGGCCGGTGATGAGGGGGAGTTTTTTCATGGTGTTCTCTCGCGGGTTGTTGTTGGTTTGGCAGAGAAAGGTGAGGCGATGACTTACGTATACTTATAAATCCATACTGGACTTTAATGTACACATCGTCAATCGGCAGGCAGGGCAATGGGATGGGTGGCTGATGGCCTCATCGCGAGCAAGCTCGCCCCAACACGGGATCTTTATGCATCAAGGATCCCCTGTGGGAGCGAGCTTGCTCGCGATGACGGACTCATGGCCTGCGGAAAAACTACAGGGGGGACTTACCGCTTCCAGCGATCCGCCGCCGCATGATCACTGTCCCGCCCTTCGACCCAGCGCGGACCATCGATGGTGTTTTCCTTTTTCCAGAACGGAGCGCGGGTCTTGAGGTAGTCCATGACAAAGGCGCAAGCGTCGAATGCTGCCTGGCGATGGGCGCTGGCGGCCGCGACGAAGACAATCGGCTCGCCCGGCTCCAGGGCACCGATGCGGTGCAACACTTCGAGCTTCAACAACGGCCAGCGCTGCTCGGCTTCGGTGGCGATCTTGCCCAGGGCTTTTTCGGTCATCCCCGGGTAATGCTCAAGGAACATCCCGGACACATCGAGGCCGTCATTGAAATCACGCACGTAGCCGACGAAACTCACCACCGCCCCCACACCGACATTGGCGGCGTGCATCGCGTTGACTTCGGTACCCGGGTCGAACGGATCGACCTGCACACGAATCGCCATGGCTCAGCCCCCGGTCACGGTGGGAAAGAATGCAACTTCATCGCCGTCCGCCAGCGGCTCGTCGAGCTGGCACAGTTCTTCGTTGCGAGCGCACATCAGGTTTTGCTCGCTCAACACCTCGAACCCCTGGCGCGCCGCCAGGAAAACGCGAACATCGTCCAGCGTGCCGAACTCACCCTCGACCCGCTCCGAGTCCACGCCCAACGCCTCGCGATAACGCGCAAAGAACCTCACGGTAATCTTCATGGCGCATCCGCCTGGAAGTGGCCGCTCTTGCCGCCGAGTTTCTCCAGCACCCGCACACCTTCGATGGTCATGCCCCGGTCCACGGCCTTGCACATGTCGTAGATAGTCAGCGCGGCGACGCTGGCGGCGGTGAGGGCCTCCATTTCCACCCCGGTCTGCCCGGACAGCTTGCATCGGGCAACGATGCGTACCCGCTCCTGGCCTTCGGCGCTGAGTTCGACTTTCACGCTGGTGAGCATCAACGGATGGCAGAGCGGGATCAGATCGCTGGTCTTCTTGGCCGCCTGGATGGCGGCAATGCGCGCGACGGCGAACACATCGCCCTTGGGGTGGCCGCCACTGACGATCATCTGCAGTGTGTCGGGCAACATGCGCACAAAGGCTTCGGCCGTGGCCTCACGGAATGTCACGGCCTTGTCGGTCACGTCGACCATATTGGCGCGACCTTGGGAATCGAGATGAGTCAGCACAGGGTTACTCCTGATCAGGAGCCTCGATTGTAAACCCGTGAGTCAGATTCCGGCAGGGTTGATTGTCGCACCCACTTGCGTCTTGGATTCGGAAGTCACTGCGACCCCCCTTGTGGGAGCGCGCAAGCTCGCTCCCACAGTTTTTTTGTAAAACCATAAAAAACCGGGCGGCTTGAAGGCCGCCCGGTTGGGTTACAGGTGCGATTCGGCGTATTCGGCCAGGATCGAGCGCGGTACGCCCTGCAGGGTGATGTGGACCCCGTTGGGGAAGTCCTTGAAGCGTTCGGTCAGGTAGGTCAGCCCGGAGCTGGTCGCGGACAGGTAAGGGGTATCGATCTGTGCCAGGTTCCCCAGGCACACCACTTTCGAACCGGCGCCGGCACGGGTGATGATGGTCTTCATCTGGTGCGGGGTGAGGTTCTGGCATTCATCGATCAGGATCAGGCTCTGCTGGAAGCTGCGGCCTCGAATGTAGTTGAGGGATTTGAACTGCAGCGGCACTTTGCTGAGGATGTAGTCGACGCTGCCATGGGTGCTTTCGTCATCCATGTGCAAGGCTTCGAGGTTGTCGGTGATAGCCCCCAGCCAGGGCTCCATTTTTTCCGCCTCGGTGCCGGGCAGGAAGCCGATTTCCTGGTCCAGGCCTTGCACGCTGCGGGTGGCGATGATGCGCCGGTAGCGCTTGCTGACCATGGTCTGCTCGATGGCGGCGGCCAGGGCCAGGATGGTCTTGCCGGAGCCGGCGGCACCGGACAGGTTGACCAGGTGGATATCGGGGTCGAGCAAGGCGAACAGGGCCAGGCTCTGGTAGATGTCACGCGGCTTGAGCCCCCACGCTTCCTGATGCAGCAAAGGCTCCTGGTGCAGGTCCAGAATCAGCAGCTTGTCGTCCTCGATTTCCTTGATCCAGCCGACGAACCCCTGCTCATCGATGATGAACTCGTTGATGTGCACCGCCGGCAGGTTGTCGATTAATTGCACCTGGTGCCAGGTACGGCCGTGGTCCTGGCGGGTATCGACCTTGCTCACGCGGTCCCAGAAGGAGCCGGCCATGGTGTGATAGCCGTTGGGCAACAGGGAGACGTCGTCCACCAGCTGGTCAGTGCTGTAGTCCTCTGCCGCGATCCCGCAGGCGCGGGCCTTGAGGCGCATGTTGATGTCTTTGGTCACCAGCACCACGGCCTGGTCCGTATTGCGGGCGTGCAGGTCGATCAACTGGTTGATGATGATGTTGTCGTTCAGGTGCTCGGGCAGTACGAGGTTGGGTTCGGTGCGCTTGCTCATCAGGATCGAGAGCAGGCCCTTGGGGCCGCTTTTGCCACGCTGGATCGGCACACCCAGCTCGACATCCTCGGGAGAAGCATCCCCCAGGGTCTTGTCGATCAGGCGAATCGCCTGCCGGCACTCGGCCGCCACGCTGTGATGGCCGCTCTTGAGCTTGTCCAGCTCTTCGAGCACGGTCATCGGAATGGCAACGTGGTGTTCTTCGAAGTTCAGAAGTGCGTTTGGATCGTGGATCAATACGTTGGTATCGAGTACATAAAGGATTGGCTTGTTGGAGGAAGGGCTACGTCCGTGGTCATCCATACTCGGTCACCTTTGTGGGGGCCATTCGACGCAATACCATGACGGTGCTGCGCCTCGAGGTAGCCACCGAATTCACCCGCGAGGGCTCAGGTGAACTGCACACAAACTGGGTCTTGGAAGACGCCACCTGTGTTGCAGGTTTCGGCGGTCTGACTTCTTGATACTCCAAAAACCATGACAGGAAAAAGCACTTTGACGCTTTTTTGAAGTTTATTTTTCAGAGTGACGAAAAGCCCTTGGCGTACCGTCGCTACCCCGTTAAAGTCGGAAGTCCGGTCGCCACGAATGCGCCCGAAGATTTTCCTTTTCCCCAATGTTTCCGGGCCCTTGCGGGTTCAGCGGAACGCCTCCTGACAATCTTCCCAGCCGATCCCGCTTTGCGCCGTTTGCGTCATGAGCCAGGGCAACGCCGTCTTCACCGCATCCTGCTTGGCATTGAAGTTGATCACCCCATGGCGCCAGAGCAGCATCAGGGTCAATGCGCGCTGGGCGCTTTGCTCGGGCTTGAGCCGGTTGCTGCTGTCCATGGGATCGATGTCCCAGAGCGCCACCTGCAGGCCCTGGTTGCGGAAGAAGGCCTGGGCATCGCCACGACGTTGTCCCTGGGGGGGACGGAACAGCGGCACGTAGTTCTCCGGCAGCCTGCCCTTGACCAGCTCGACACTGCGCCGCACCGAGTCCTGCCAGTCTTTCCAATAGCTGTGGGAGCGGAACTCCCAGCCCTGCACCCCCACGCATTGCCCCGAATACAGTGATTGCAGGTCGTTGACCGAACGATCCGCCAGGCGCGCCTGGATGTCCTTGCCCAACACGAAGAACGTGCCGTTCATGTTCGATTTGCGCAGGTAATCGGTCAGCCAGGGCGTGTTGTCCGGAACAACGTTGGCACCGCTGTCGAAGGTCAGCAGGAACAGCCGGTCGTGCATGCCCTCGCCATTGCGCTCGTAATCGCCGAAACGCTCGACCTCGCTGCTGGACTGGGGAAACAGCGCGGCCTTGCGCAACAGCTCGTCCCTGTATTGGGTATGGAAGATCCGGCTCGGTCCGGCCCACTTGATGTAGAAGGAATTGTCGTCGAGATGGAAGCGACCCGCCTCCTGGCGCAGGGAAGCCATGTCTTCCACCAGATAACAGAAGGAAGCATCCTGGTCACAGCTGCGCTGGGCGAAGTTGTAGCTGCTCAACAAGCGCTGCCACAGCCGTGCCCGGAGGTTATCGATCGCCACCATGTTGATCGAGCGCAGGCCCAGGTACTGCTTGAGGGCGATTTCGTCCATCGCATCGGTGTCGAGCAGGACCCTGGCGAACATCAGGATCTCGGCCCGGGAAGCCACATCGAACAACGTCGCACTGGTGAGTTGCTCCGGCCAGGTGCTGCGATCCAGGGTGGCGATATCGTTGGGCGCGGCCATGGCACCGAGGCTCAACAGCCAGGCCGACAAAAGAAGAGCAATGCGCAAAAGGGATGTCTCCATAACGAAACCCGCGCGGCATCATAGCCGATCCTGTGGCGAGGCCATGCGCATGAATCCCTACCGCTATCCCCCACCACCGATCACCTATTGCCTCGATAGCTGGAGTCCACCCGGACAACCCCCTAGAATCGCGGCAACTTTGAAGGAGACGATTGCATGCTGATGGTGATTTCCCCCGCCAAGACCCTCGATTATGAAACACCGCCGGCCACCGCTCGCTTTACCCAGCCGCAATACCTGGACCACTCCCAGGAGCTGATCGAGCAATTGCGCGAACTCTCGCCGGCCCAGATCAGCGAACTGATGCATGTCTCCGACAAGATCGGCGGCCTGAATGCCGCGCGGTTCGGCAGCTGGACACCGGCATTCACCCCGGACAATGCCAGGCAGGCGCTGCTGGCCTTCAAGGGCGACGTGTACACCGGCCTCGACGCGCAGAGCTTCAGCGAAGCCGATTTCGATCACGCCCAACGACACCTGCGCATGCTGTCCGGCCTGTATGGCCTGTTGCGGCCGCTGGACCTGATGCAGCCCTATCGTCTGGAAATGGGCACCAAACTGGCCAATGCCCGAGGCAAGGACCTGTATGCCTTCTGGGGTACCCGCATCAGCGAATGGCTGAACGAAGCGTTGGCCGACCAGGGCGACGATGTGTTGTTGAACCTGGCGTCCAACGAATACTTTTCGGCGGTCAAGCGCAGCGCCTTGAAAGCGCGCGTCATCGATACCGAGTTCAAGGACCTGAAGAACGGCCAGTACAAGATCATCAGCTTCTACGCCAAGAAAGCCCGAGGCCTGATGAGCCGCTTCGTCATTCAGGAACGCATCAACGACCCGCACTTGCTCAAGCAGTTCGATGTGCAGGGTTATCGCTTCAGTGCGCAACAGTCTTCATCGCAAAAACTGGTCTTCCTGCGCGATCACGCACCGCAATGACGCGTTCCCCTTCGAGCCCCCTAATCGGGGGCCTCGATCAACCGCCTGCATGTCATCTCACTCCCCCGCCCACTTCGTCACTTTCTTGGCGTCAATATAAAAGACAACTCCCGCGCTAACTTTTCTTTCACTCGACAGATGTCAGTTTTTTCCGTAGTGGCACGGAAAATTTTCAACGATAGTGGCACAAAACTATCTAAGCCTTTTAACTCCCCGTAACTAAAGGCCAAAACCGCAAGTGCCATCACTGTGAGAGCAGTGCCATCTAGGCAGATATTTCGAAAAATTTCTGAAATCGCGATGAGCGGATCGGAACTATGTCCAAATGCACGGCTCATACCACCCGTAACGATTCTCGGCACTCGTGTACGAGATAACTTACGCAGGACGTCGGCCAGAGTAACCAAGTTGTCACGACAACTAAGCGAAACGGTCGTCTATTGGGATCCAATATGAAAGGACAGGAGATAACGCACCATCACTATCCCCTACAAAGGCCAAGGCTGCGCCCCTATAACGTGTTCACCCGAGCACACAACCTTCTGATTTTGTGGGCTTTTCGCCAGGAATCAGAAGTGTAAGACCTTTGCACGGACGTCCCCGACAACGAGGACCGGCTGCATAACAGGGCAGGTCATAACAACTAGGCCGCTTTGCGCACAACTTGAGTGCAATTATTTAGACACTCGGAACTTAGTATGCCTGCACACGGCATTGTGGCGCCTGCATTCCACACTTCCGAGTGCACTATGACCGCTGAACACTATTAACTCCGGCCATTTAATGGCGTGAAAACAGAGGTAAATGCGATGCGCATTAGCATATTTGGTTTGGGTTACGTCGGTGCAGTATGTGCCGGTTGCCTGTCTGCACGGGGCCATGATGTGGTTGGCGTTGATGTCGCCAAGGACAAGATCGATATGATCAACGCCGGCAAGTCGCCGATCGTTGAACCGGGTCTTGGAGAGTTGCTGGCACAAGGTATTCAAACGGGCCGTTTGCGCGGTACTACCAACTTCGCCGAAGCCATTCGCGATACCGATCTGTCGATGATCTGCGTCGGTACACCGAGCAAGAAAAACGGCGACCTGGAACTGAACTACATCGAAGCCGTGTGCCGCGAAATCGGTTTTGTCCTGCGCGACAAGACGACCCGCCACACCATCGTGGTTCGCAGTACCGTTCTGCCAGGCACCGTAGCGAACGTAGTGATCCCGATCCTCGAAGACTGCTCCGGCAAAAAGGCTGGCGTCGATTTCGGCGTCGCGGTCAACCCTGAGTTCCTGCGTGAAAGCACCGCCATCAAGGACTACGACCAGCCACCGATGACTGTCATCGGCGAGTTCGACAAGGCCTCCGGCGACGTTCTGCAATCGCTGTACGAAGAGCTCGATGCGCCGATCATCCGCAAGGACATCGCCGTCGCCGAGATGATCAAGTACACCTGCAACGTCTGGCACGCCACCAAGGTGACCTTCGCCAACGAAATCGGCAACATCGCCAAGGCCGTAGGCGTCGATGGCCGTGAAGTGATGGACGTGGTCTGCCAGGACAAGGCCCTGAACCTGTCCCAGTACTACATGCGCCCTGGCTTCGCCTTCGGCGGATCGTGCCTGCCCAAGGACGTTCGCGCCCTGACCTATCGCGCCAGCAGCCTGGACGTGGAAGCGCCGCTGCTCAACTCGCTGATGCGCAGCAACGAATCCCAGGTGCAGAACGCCTTCGACATCGTCTCCGCCCACGACAAACGCAAGGTCGCCCTGCTGGGCCTGAGCTTCAAGGCCGGTACCGACGACCTGCGCGAAAGCCCGTTGGTGGAACTGGCGGAAATGCTGATCGGCAAGGGCTACGACCTGCGCATCTACGACAGCAACGTCGAATACGCCCGCGTCCACGGTGCGAACAAGGATTACATCGAGTCGAAGATCCCTCACGTCTCGTCCTTGCTCAACTCCGATTTCGACTCGGTGATCGACAACTCCGACATCATCATCCTCGGCAACCGCGACGAGAAATTCCGCTCGCTGACCGAGAACGTACCGGAAGGCAAGCAGGTCATCGACCTGGTTGGTTTCATGTCCAAGGCCACATCACCGAATGGCCGGACAGAAGGCATCTGCTGGTAAGTCTGTTTGCCGGCCGGGGCTCGCCCTGGCCGGCCTTTCGCCTGCCTTAACCCATCGGGCCGCCCACAAGGCCCGCCCGAGATAGAGACGGATGCAGATTATGCACAGGCTAAAGCACGGCCTGCTTCAGGCCGCCGGTTGGCTGTTTTACTTGAGTTTATTGATGGGCATCGCCACGGCGCTGCCCACGTCTACGTTCGACTCCGAATCCAAGGACTTCATTTTCCTGATCGGCGCCGTGGGCATCTGGCGTTATTCCATGGGCGCGACGCATTTCGTACGCGGCATGATCTTTCTGTACATCGTCTACCCACACCTGCGCCGCAAGGTACGCAAGCTGGGCAAGGCCGCCGACCCGTCGCATGTGTTCCTGATGGTCACCAGCTTCCGGATCGACGCGCTGACCACGGCCCAGGTGTACGGCTCGGTGATTCGCGAAGCCATCGAGTGCGGGCTGCCCACCACGGTGGTCTGCTCCATCGTGGAAATGTCCGACGAGTTGCTGGTCAAGAGCCTCTGGGCCCGCATGAACCCGCCGGAGCGGGTCAAGCTGGACTTCGTGCGCATCCCCGGCACCGGCAAGCGTGACGGCCTGGCCTACGGTTTCCGCGCCATCTCCCGCCACTTGCCGGACGACCGTGCCGTGGTTGCGGTGATCGATGGCGACACCGTGCTTGGCGAGGGCGTCGTGCGCAAGACCGTGCCGTGGTTCCAGCTGTTCGGCAACGTCGGCGGCCTGACTACCAACGAGTTCTGCGAAGTGCGCGGCGGCTACATCATGAGCGAATGGCACAAGCTGCGTTTCGCCCAGCGCCACATCAACATGTGCTCCATGGCCCTGTCCAAGCGTGTGTTGACCATGACCGGCCGCATGTCGGTGTTCCGCGCCACCGTGGTCACCAACCCGGACTTCATCGCCGACGTGGAAAGCGACTCGCTGCAACACTGGCGCCTGGGTCGCTTCAAGTTCCTGACCGGGGACGACAAGTCGAGCTGGTTCAGCCTGATGCGCCTGGGCTACGACACCTTCTACGTGCCGGACGCGGCGATCAACACCGTGGAGCACCCGCCGGAAAAGAGCTTCATCAAGGCCAGTCGCAAGCTGATGTTCCGCTGGTACGGCAACAACCTTCGGCAGAACTCCCGGGCACTGGGCCTGGGCATGCGGCGCCTGGGCCTGTTCACCTCCGTGGTGCTGCTCGACCAGCGTGTGTCGATGTGGACGTCGCTGCTGGGCCTGACCGTGGCACTGATCGCCAGCTTCAAGTACGGCACCGCCTTCATCCTGGTGTATCTGCTGTGGATCGGCATCACGCGGCTGCTGCTGACCCTGTTGCTGTCGTGCTCCGGACACCGGATCGGCCCGGCCTACCCGATGATTCTCTATTACAACCAGATCGTCGGCGCGCTGGTGAAGATCTACGTGTTCTTCCGCCTCGACCAACAGTCCTGGACACGCCAGCCCACCTCACTGACCCGTGATCTCGCCAGCTTTCAACGTTGGTTCAACACCTGGTCGTCTCGGACCATGACCTTCTCCGCCGGCAGCATCTTTGTCGCCGTGCTGCTGACGATGGTCTGACCGAACTCGCCTGAATTAACTAGGAAATCGCCTCTATGAACACCGCCGTGAATGTCAACGTAGTGCATGAATCCGAAGCCCAGCGCCAACACGCCCGGGTCAAAATCCCGGCCAAGCTGCGCTTCTTCGGTCCCGACCGTACGCCGATGGAAGTCAAGGTCCTGGACCTGTCCGCCGGCGGCCTGTGCTTCAACGCCGGTCAGATGCCGCTCAAGGTCGGCGAGTCGTACAAGGCTCGCCTGCAGTTCGTGATCGACAACCTCGGCCTGGCGATGGACGTGGAGCTGCAGATCCGCTCCCACGACCGCCAGACCGGCCGCACCGGTTGCCAGTTCCAGAACCTGGAACCGCGGGACATCTCGACACTGCGTCACATCATCACTTCGCACCTGGCAGGCGACATCGTCAGCGTGGGCGACGTACTGGCGACGCTGCAGCGCGACAACTTCACCAAGGCACGCAAGCAGAAGGACGAAACCGGCGGCATGAGCGCCCTGGGTCGCCTGCGGGCCGTGACCTTCAGCCTGGGCATCTTCGTTGTCGGCCTGGCGGCGTTCGGTTTCATCTTCAAGTCGGTGTACGGCATGTATTTCGTCAGCCATGCCCAGGCAGGCCTGGTGAACGTACCGGGCATGGCCATCACCATGCCGCGCGACGGCACCGTGCAGAGCCTGGTCAAGGCCGACGGCGTGGCGGCCAAGGGCGCCCCACTGGCGACGTTCAGCACCAGCATGCTCGACGTCCTCAAGGGCCACCTGGACGACAACCAATTGCAACCGGCCAAGGTCGAGGAACTGTTCGGCAAGCAGATGACCGGTACCCTCACCTCCCCTTGCGACTGCATCGTATCCCAGCAACTGGTTGCCGACGGCCAGTACGCAAGCAAGGGCGACGTCATCTTCCAACTGGTCCCGCGCGGCACCGAGGCCAATGTCGAAGCTCGCTTCTCCTATCGCCAGTTCGGCGACGTACGCCCAGGCACCGCGGTCAACTTCCAGGTTGCCGGCGAAGACGTCACCCGCACCGGCAAGATCGTCAGCAGCACCAGCCTGAAGAGCGCGGACCTGTCTTCGGATATCCGCGTGATGATCAAGCCTGACGAGCCGCTGGACAGCTCCCTGGCCGGTCGTCCGGTAGAAGTCCACAGCGACCGTGGCCCAAGCCTGAACTGGCTGATCGACAAAGCCATGGCCGTCGGTCTTTAAGTCGAGGATATGCCCGTGACCATTATAGAAATCCTGAATACCCCACAGAGTCTGTGGGAGCGACGGTTCGGCAATCCGACTCGCTCGCGAAAGGATCAATGCGGTCAGGATGATACGCCGCAAGCTCGTTCCCAAGTGGGGACACTGTGTGCCTTGGCACTGGCCGTGAGCCTGGCCGGTTGCGCGGGCCTGCCCGACCAGCGCCTGGCCAACGAAGCCCTCAAGCGCGGCGACACGGCGTTGGCGCAGCAGAACTATCAGCAACTGGCAGACCTGGGCTACAGCGAAGCCCAGGTGGGCCTGGCCGATATCCAGGTGGACAGCCGCGACCCCGAGCAGATGAAAAAGGCCGAGGCGACCTACCGCGCTGCCGCCGATATCTCGCCACGGGCCCAGGCTCGCCTGGGTCGCCTGCTGGTGGCCAAGCCCGGTTCCACCGAGGCTGAAAAGCACGAGGCCGAGGGCCTGTTGAAGAAAGCCTTCGCCAACGGTGAGGGCAACACCCTGATCCCGCTGGCGATGCTGTACCTGCAATACCCCCACAGCTTCCCGAACGTCAACGCCCAGCAGCAGATCGACCAGTGGCGCAACGCCGGTTATCCGGAGGCAGGCCTGGCGCAGATTCTGCTCTATCGCACCCAGGGCACCTACGACCAGCACCTGGCTGAAGTGGAGAAGGTGTGCAAGGCCGCGTTGGCGACCACCGACATCTGCTACGTCGAACTGGCCACGGTCTACCAGAAACGCGGCCAGCCGGAACAGCAGGCCGAGTTGCTCAAGCAGATGCAGGCCGGCCACAGTCGTGGCGTGGTTTCTGCCCAGCGCGTGGACAGCGTCGCGCGCGTGCTGGCCGATCCCAGCCTCGGCAAGACCGACGAGAAGACAGCCCAGTCGCTGCTCGAAGGCATCGCCCCCGGCTACCCCGCCGCCTGGGTCAGCCTGGCGCAGTTGCTCTACGATTTCCCCGAGCTGGGCGACGTCGACAAGATGATGCAGTACCTGGAAAACGGCCGTGCCGCCGACCAGCCTCGGGCCGAGTTGCTGTTGGGCAAACTCTACTACGAAGGCAAGTGGGTACCGGCCGACGCCAAGGTCGCCGAGGCACATTTCCAGAAAGCCGTCGGCCGCGAAGTGGCCGCCGATTACTACCTCGGCCAGATCTATCGCCGTGGTTACCTGGGCCAGGTCTACTCGCAAAAAGCCCTGGACCACTTGCTCAAGGCTGCCCGTAACGGCCAGAACAGCGCTGACTATGCCATTGCCCAGCTGTTCTCCCAGGGCAAGGGCACCAAGCCCAACCCGGTCAACGCCTATGTGTTCAGCCAGTTGGCCAAGGCCCAGAACACCCCGCAAGCCACCGAGCTTGCCCAGACCCTCGAAGCCCAATTACCGCCGCAACAGCTTGCCCAAGCGCAACGCCTGCTACAACAAGAGCAGGCCATTCGTGGTGCCATGAGCCCCGATACGCTGGAACTGCAAGCCCTAAAAGAAGATAACGGCGAGGAACCTCTATGAAGCCTTTGAAGCTCAATCCTTTTGTGCAGGCCGGAATTGGCCTGACCTGCGCCCTGCTGTGGTCCTGCCCGACCCTGGCGGCCCTGACCGACACCAAGAACTTCGGCCTGGAAGTGAAGATCACCGGCCAGTCCGAAGACGACCGTGACCTCGGCACCCAGAGCGGTGGCGACGTCAACGGTGTCGGCCTGGACCTGCGTCCCTGGGTCTACGGCGAAAGCGAAAGCGGTGCCTGGAGCGCCTACGCCATGGCCCAGGCCGTGACGTCTTCCGACATCATCGAGACTGACACCTTGCAACAGTCCGATGGCAGCACCCAGGAAACCGACAGCGGCGATCGCGAAGCCAAGAAGAGCTACCTGGCCATGCGCGAATTCTGGATTGGCTATCGCGGCCTGACCCCGTACCCGGGCGAGCAGTTGAAGTTCGGCCGCCAGCGCCTGCGCAACGATGACGGCCAGTGGCGCGACACCAACATCGAGGCCTTGAACTGGACCTTCGACACCACCTTGTTGCGGGCCAACCTCGGCGTGGCCGAACGTTTCAGCGAATACCGCACCGACCTCAAGGAGCTGTCGCCCAAGGACAAGGATCGCCTGCACGTCTACGGCGACGTGGGCTACCAGTGGATGCCAGGCCAGTGGGCCGGTATCCGCGCCCATCACACCCATGACAACGGCAGCCTCGACTACCCGACCCCGGGCGAACCCACCGATGTCCTGGACAAGACCGAGAACGGTGACCTGTCCTGGCTCGGCCTGGAAGCCAACAGCGATGCCTATAACTGGCGCAACACCAATACCGTCAACTATTGGGCGAGCATCACCGGCATGACCGGCGACCGCGACACCGTCAACCCGCTCAACGCCGACGGCACCCGTCCGGCGCAAGCCAAGCGCAGCGACGACGTGGATGGCTGGGCCACCGACCTGGGTATTCGCCTGCGCCTGGATCCGCAATGGCAAGTCGGTGCCGCCTATGCCCGCGCCAGCGAGGACTATGAACAGAATGGCCTGCAGAGCAACCGCTCGAACTTCACCGGCACTCGTTCGCGGGTCCATCGTTTCGGCGAGGCGTTCCGTGGCGAGATGAGCAACACCCAGAGCGCCTCGCTGTTCGGCTCCTGGCAGTTGCGCGACGAATACGACGCCAGCCTGGTGTACCACAAGTTCTGGCGCGTGGACGGCAACAAGCCGGTGGGCAGCAACGGCATCAACGCCGTACAGAACAACACCGACGACGTGACCGGCGCCATCCTGTCCACCTCCACCCTGCCGCTGCGTGACGGCGACAAGGACCTGGGCCAGGAAGTCGATCTGGTGGTCACCAAGTACTTCAAGCAAGGGCTGCTGCCGGCCGCGCTGAGCCAGTCCATCGATGAGCCGTCGGCGCTGGTGCGCTTTCGTGGCGGCGTGTTCAAGCCAGGCGACGCCTACGGCAAAGAGGTCGATTCGTACATGCATCGCGCCTTTGTCGACGTGATCTGGCGCTTCTGATGCGAACGGCCATGGGAGTGCCCGATATGAACCGCTACCAAAGGAACAGCCAGGCGATGAAAGGTTCGATCAGCCTGTTGGTCGCAGCCATGCTGCTGGCCGGCTCGCCGGCGTTCGCCAACGTTGAACCGGTGGTCAAGCCGGGCAACGTGGCCAAGGAACTGCAAGCGGCCAAGACCTACACCGTCAGCAGTGCGCCGACCGCCCCGCTGGAACTGGCCAAGCCGACCTTGCCCGACCTCAAGGGCTTCACCGCCGAAGCGGCCGTGGCCAAGATCGTGCGCAGCAAGCCCGGCAAGGTCAGCGTGCGCCGGATGATGCAGGAAAACGCCCTGAAGGACTTCATCGGCGGTGACAACAAGATGGCCGAGTGGGTCGTGCGCCAGCACGGTATTCCCCAGGCCATCTTCATCGACGATGGCTACATGAACCTCAAGGACGTGGCCAGGAAGGCGCCCAAATACATCATCGAGACCTCGCCAGGCGTCTTCCTGGCGAGGATCCCGATCGTGGTCGGCCAGAAAGGCATCCTGGAAATCGACAAGCAGACCCAGGAGCTGCGCCTGTCCCAGGAAGGCGGCTCGTTCCTGGTGAACGATGGCCAGATGTTCATCCACGACACCAAGGTCACCGGCTGGCGCGAAAAGGAAAACGGCCCCGCCACTTTCCGTTCGGCCAACGAATTCCGTCCGTTCCTGCTGGCCTGGGGCGGTACCGAGACCTACATCGTCAACTCGAAGATGGCCAGCTTCGGCTACGCCAACAGTAAGTCGTACGGGGTGAGTATCTCCCAGTACACGCCGAACATGGCCAAGGTCCTCAAGCGCCCGGAACCGACCGGCTGGATCATCGGTTCCGAGTTCTCGGACATGTGGTACGGCTTCTACTGCTACGAGACCCGCGACTTCGTCATCAAGGGCAACACCTACAAGGACAACATCGTCTACGGTATCGACCCCCACGACCGGTCCCATCGGTTGATCATTGCCGACAACACCGTCTACGGGACGAAGAAGAAGCACGGGATCATCATTTCCCGTGAGGTCAACGACAGCTTCATCTTCAACAACCGCAGCTACGACAACAAACTCTCGGGCCTGGTGATCGACCGTAACAGCGTCAACAACATCATCGCCTACAACGAGATCTACAAGAACCACACCGACGGCATCACGCTTTATGAGAGTGGTGACAACCTGTTGTGGGACAACAAAGTGATCAGCAACCAGCGCCACGGCATCCGCATTCGTAACAGCGTGAACATTCGTCTCTACGAAAACGTGTCCATGGCCAACGGCCTGACCGGTATCTACGGTCACATCAAGGACCTGTCCGATACCGACCGTGACATCAAGCTCGACCCGTTCGACGCCCAGGTTTCCCTGATCGTGGTCGGCGGCGAAC
This sequence comes from Pseudomonas sp. 7SR1, assembly GCF_900156465.1. Taxonomy (NCBI): domain Bacteria; kingdom Pseudomonadati; phylum Pseudomonadota; class Gammaproteobacteria; order Pseudomonadales; family Pseudomonadaceae; genus Pseudomonas; species Pseudomonas sp. 7SR1. The sequence continues at coordinate 2,722,840 of NZ_LT707064.1, read as the reverse complement.
TGGCCGCCAATGGCAGTGGCCCGCTGTCCATCGACTCGCCGCTGAGCGTCGAGCTGTACCGCGTGTCCATGCTCGCGCCGACCAAATCCAGCGGCATCAGCTTCACGGGAATCCTGGGCGAGCGCCAGGACGAAATTCTCGACCTGCTGGTGCGCCAGCAGAAAGCCGTGCTGATCGACCCCGTCGAACGCCAGACCGAAATGCGGGATTGAGGATGACCTTTATGAACCCACAGATGATCAAACTCCTGGGCCTGTCCGCCCTGACCGCCGGCATTCTCGCCGCCACCAGCGGCGCGCGCGCCGACGAAATCAAGGCGCCGACCTTTACTGCCGAACCTTGCTGCAGCCTGTGCCCTGCGGCACACGACGAAAAGAACTACACCACGCGCTACCAGCAGAACTTCACCACGCTGGTACAGGCCCAGGGCGACTGGCTGTTCCGTACCCGGGAAGACCTGCGTACCGAGTTCGACACTACCCCGGCCGGCTACAAGCGCATGCAGATGCTGCACGATGCCTTCAAGAAGAAAGGCGTCGAACTGGTGATCGTCTATCAGCCCACCCGGGGCCTGGTGAACCGCAACAAGCTCAACCCACAGGAAAAGGCCAGCTTCGACTATGAAAAGGCCCTGACCAACTACAAGGCCATGCTCGGTCGCTTCGCGCAGATGGGCTACGTGGTACCGGACCTGTCTCCGCTGACCAACGAAAACCTCCCCGAGACCCTGCCGGCCCACGATTTCTACTTCCGTGGCGACCAGCACTGGACACCCTACGGCGCCCAGCGCACGGCGAAGATCGTCGCCGAGAAGGTCAAGCAGATCCCGGCCTTCGCCGACATTCCCAAGCGTGAGTTCGAGACCAAGAAGTCCGGCCGCATGGGCAAGACCGGCACCCTGCACAACATGGCCGGCCAGCTGTGCGGCACCAGCTATGCGATCCAGTACATGGACCAGTTCACCACCGAGCCCAAGGGCGAAGCTGGCGACGGCGACCTGTTCGGCGATTCCGGCAACCCGCAGATCACCCTCGTGGGTACCAGTCACAGCGGCAAGAACTACAACTTCGCCGGCTTCCTGGAAGAAGCCATCGGCGCCGACATTCTCAACGTCGCCTTCCCCGGCGGTGGTTTCGAGGGCGCGATGATCCAGTACCTGGGCAGCGAGGAATTCCAGAAGAGCCCACCCAAGATCCTGATCTGGGAATTCTCGCCGCTGTATCGCCTGGACCAGGAAACCATCTACCGCCAGATGATGGCGTTGCTGGACAACAACGGTTGCGAAGGCAAGCCGGCGCTGATGAGCAGCAAGACCGCCCTGAAGCCGGGCAAGAACGAATTGATGGTCAATAGCAAGAACATGGATCTGCGTAACGGCAGCCACCAGGTCGACATCCGTTTCGCCGACACCTCGGTGAAAACGTTGCAAGCCACCCTCTGGTACATGAATGGGCGCCACGAGGACATCAAGATCGAGAAACCGAACACCTCCGAAACCGACGGGCGTTTCGCCTTCCAGTTGCGCACCGATGAGGACTGGGCCTCGCAGAACCTGCTGGCCGTTGAAGTCCAGGGCCCCGAAGCCGGTGCGGCACCACAGCAAATCGAAGCGAAAGTCTGCAAACGCAATGTCTCTCCGCAAGCCGAACAAACGGCTCAAATCGGACAATGAGGTCTCGCTTTATGACCAGAAACATGCGACCCCGAACGTTGAAAGCGCTGCTGGCGCCGTCCCTGCTGACCCTGGCGATGTTCGCCGGGGCCACCCAGGCCGCGGCTCCGCTGCGTCCGCCACAGGGCTACTTCGCACCGATCGAGAAGGTCAAGGTCGGCGACCCGGCCCAGGGCTGCGATGCAACGCCAACGCCCTATACCGGCGCGCTGCAGTTCCGCAGCAAGTACGAAGGCTCCGACAAGGCCCGCGCGACCTTGAACGTGCAATCGGAAAAAGCCTTCCGTGACAGCACCGCCGACATCACCCGGATCGAACGGGGTATCAGCAAGCAGGTGATGCAGTTCATGCGCGACGGTCGCCCCGAGCAACTGGAATGCACCTTGAACTGGCTGACCGAATGGGCCAAGGCCGATGCGTTGATGTCCACCGACTTCAACCACACCGGCAAGTCCATGCGCAAATGGGCCTTGGGCAGCATGGCCTCGGCCTATGTGCGCCTGAAGTTCTCCGAGTCGCGCCCACTGGCCAACCACCAGGAACAGGCGCAACTGATCGAAGGCTGGTTCAGCAAGATGGCCGACCAGGTGGTCAGCGACTGGGACAACCTGCCCCTGGACAAGACCAACAACCACTCCTACTGGGCAGCCTGGTCGGTGATGGCCACGGCCGTGGCGACCAACCGTCGCGACCTGTTCGACTGGGCCGTCAAGGAATACAAGGTCGGCGTCAACCAGGTGGACGCCGACGGTTTCCTGCCCAACGAACTCAAGCGCAAGCAGCGGGCGCTGTCGTACCACAACTATGCCCTGCCGCCCCTGGCGATGATCGCCAGTTTTGCCCAGGTCAACGGCGTGGACCTGCGCCAGGAAAACAATGCCGCCCTCAAGCGTCTGGGCGAGCGGGTACTGGCCGGTGTGGAAGACCCGGACATCTTCGAAGAGAAGAATGGCGAAGAACAGGACATGAAGGATCTCAAGATCGATTCGAAATTCGCCTGGCTCGAACCGTTCTGCTCCCTCTACACATGCTCGCAGGATGTGCTGGAACGCAAGCATGAAATGCAGCCGTTCAAGACCTTCCGCCTCGGCGGGGACTTGACCAAGGTGTACGACCCATCGCGGGATAAAGGTGAGAAAGGAAGCTAAGCCCACCCTCCCTGCCTGGCGGGGAATTCTGTGGGAGCGAGCTTGCTCGCGATGACGGTATGTCAGTCGCCACCAAAGTGAATGTCAGATCGCAATCGCGAGCAAGCTCGCTCCCACAGGGAATGTGGTTTGTTTCGAATGTAATCAACCCCCCGGTTTCATGGGGGGGTTTGGGGGGGCTCTGGCCCTTGACTGTTGATTCAACATGGAGAGATCGGGATGGTATTTTCATCCAACGTGTTCCTGTTCCTGTTCCTGCCGATCTTTCTCGGCTTGTACTACCTGAGCGGGCAACGCTATCGCAACCTGCTGCTGCTGATCGCCAGCTATGTGTTCTATGCCTGGTGGCGGGTGGATTTCCTGGCGCTGTTCGCCGGCGTCACCCTGTGGAACTACTGGATCGGCCTTAAAGTCGGCGCCGCGGGCGTGCGCACCAAACCGGCCCAGCGCTGGCTGCTGCTTGGCGTGGGCGTGGACCTGGCCATCCTCGGCTATTTCAAATACGCCAACTTCGGCGTGGACAGCCTCAACGCCATCATCACCAGCTTCGGTCTCAATCCGTTCATCCTGACCCACGTGCTGTTGCCGATCGGGATCTCGTTCTACATCTTCGAGTCCATCAGCTACATCATCGACGTCTATCGCGGCGATACCCCGGCGACCCGCAACCTGATCGACTTCGCGGCGTTCGTGGCGATCTTCCCCCACCTGATCGCCGGCCCCGTGCTGCGTTTCCGTGACCTGGCCGATCAGTTCAACAACCGCACCCACACCCTGGACAAGTTCTCCGAAGGCTGCACGCGCTTCATGCAGGGCTTCATCAAGAAAGTGTTCATCGCCGACACCCTGGCGGTGGTGGCCGACCATTGCTTCGCCCTGCAGAACCCCACCACGGGTGACGCCTGGCTCGGCGCCCTGGCCTACACCGCGCAGCTGTACTTCGACTTCTCCGGCTACAGCGACATGGCCATCGGCCTGGGCCTGATGATGGGTTTCCGCTTCATGGAAAACTTCAAGCAGCCCTACATCAGCCAGTCCATCACCGAGTTCTGGCGGCGCTGGCACATCAGCCTGTCCACCTGGCTGCGTGACTACCTCTACATCACCCTGGGCGGTAACCGCAAAGGCACGCTGATGACCTATCGCAACCTGTTCCTGACCATGCTGCTCGGCGGTCTGTGGCACGGTGCGAACATCACCTACGTGATCTGGGGCGCCTGGCACGGTATCTGGCTGGCCATCGAGAAGGCCGTGGGCATCAACACCACGCCGCGCACCATCAACCCGATCCGCTGGGCACTGACCTTCCTGCTGGTGGTCATGGGCTGGGTGATCTTCCGTGCCGAGAACCTGCACGTGGCCGGTCGCATGTACGGCGCCATGTTCAGCTTCGGCGACTGGTCGCTGTCGGAACTGACCCGCGCCAACCTCACCGGCCTGCAGATCGCCACGCTGGTGGTGGCCTACGTCACCCTCGCCTTCTTCGGCCTGCGGGACTTCTACACCAACCGTCCTCCAGTCAAGACCAAGCCCGAGGTCAGCACCGAGGCCGATTGTCCGGCCACCGCGCAACCGGGCCTGATCAAGGCCGTTCCGGGCGACAACCCGTCGAACATCCATGAACCGGGCTACACCGTGGGTGTCGAAGCCCAGGTGCAACCAGCCTACTGGGTCGCCGACTGGCCACGCTATGTGATGCGCGCCCTGGTGCTGCTGCTGTTCATCGCCTCGATTCTCAAACTCTCGGCGCAAAGCTTCTCGCCGTTCCTTTACTTCCAGTTCTGAGGGATCTGAACATGACCCGCTCATTACGCATCTTTTACATCGCACTGTTTCTGCTGACCCTGGTGGTGCTGGGCCTGTGGTCGATGCGCAGTTTCTTCGGCTTCAGCACCAACCCCGATGCCACGGTGCTCAACGGGCGCTGGGCCAAGGCCGTGGAAACCCACTACGACGACGAGTTTCCCATCAAGCGCCTGGGCACCAACATCTGGGCGGCGCTGGACTACAAGCTGTTCAACGAAGGCCGCAAGGGCGTGGTCCTGGGCCGTGACCAGTGGCTGTACAGCGATGAAGAGTTCAACCCGATCGTCAACGAAGAGCTGAACCTGCAAGGCAACTACGCGTTGATCGAGGGCGTGCGCCAGAAGCTCAAGGAGCAAGGCATCACCCTGGTGATGGCGATCGTGCCGGCCAAGGCGCGGCTGTACCCCGAGCACCTGGGTGAAGTGAAGCCATCCAGCATCCACGCCAACCTCTACCAGGATTTCCATGCTCGCGTGGCGGCGGACAAGATCATCGCCCCCGACCTGCTCGGCCCGTTGCAACAGGCCAAGCAAAGCGGCCAGCAAGTGTTCCTGCGCACCGATACCCACTGGACGCCGGAAGGTGCCCAGGTGGCCGCCGAGAACCTGGCCAAGGCCATTGCCGAGCGCGCTCCGCTCAACGGTGAACCGCAGCGCTTCGTCACCGAGCCTGTGGAAAAGATCACCCACAAGGGCGACCTGCGTCAGTTCCTGCCCCTGGATCCGCTGTTCGAAGAGCTGATGCCGGCCCAGGAGCCGCTGGTCAAGCGCAATACCCGCGAAGCCGACGACCAGCCGGCCGAAGGCGACGCCCTGTTCGCCGACGCCCAGGTGCCCGTGGCCCTGATCGGCACCAGCTACAGCGCCAACCCCAACTGGAACTTCGTCGGTGCGCTCAAGCAGGCCCTGCACAGCGACGTCGTGAACTACGCCGAAGACGGCCATGGCCCGATTCTGCCAATGCTCAGCTACCTCAAGAGCGACGCCTTCAAGAACAGCCCGCCCCAGGTGCTGATCTGGGAGTTCCCTGAACGTTATCTGCCCGTGAACAACGAAATCGGCGACGCCGACCCACAGTGGGTCGCAGAGCTCAAACAAGCCGGTGCGCGCCAACAGAACGTAGCCGCCAACACCCCATCCGAGACGCCCGACCGGGCGCAAAACTGAAAGAGAGGTCCACCATGACTTTCACCACAACTCATCGCCGTCTCGCTGCTCGCTCCTTCAAGGCCGTTGCCCTCGCTGCCAGCCTGAGCGCCCTGTCCTTTTCCGCCTTCGCCGGTGACTCGGCCCTGTACGGCCCGGTCGCGCCAAAAGGCTCGAGCTTCGTGCGCCTCTACAACGCCAGCAACGCTGAAGTCAGCGCCACCGTCGGCAGCACCAACCTGAGCGATGTCGCCCCCCTGGCCAGCAGCGATTTCAGCTTCATGCCCGGCGGCGACTACAGCGCCAAGGTCGGCAGCCAGACCGTACCGGTGAAACTGGCTCCCGATCACTATTACACCCTGGTCAACAACGCCAGCGGCCAACCACAACTGATCGAAGAACCTCCGTTCAAGAACAAGCAGAAGTCCCTGGTTCGCGTGCAGAACCTGAGCGACAAGGCACTGACCCTCAAGACCGCCGACGGCAAGACCGAAGTGGTTCCGAACGTGGCGGCCAAAGGCCGTGGCGAGCGTGAAATCAATCCGGTCAAAGTCAGCCTGGCGCTGTTCGAGGGCGACAAGAAAGTCGGCGATCTGAAACCCGTAGCCCTGGAGCGCGGTGAAGCCGCGGTGCTGTACGTCACCGGCTCGGGCAGCAGCCTGTCGCCAGTGTGGGTCAAGCGCCCCGTGTCGACCCGCTGATGAGTTTTCCTGACTGACGCTGTGCCCTGTGGGAGCGAGCGTGCTCGCGATAGCTATCTGACATTCAACATGGATGTCGATCGATACACCGCCATGGCGAGCAAGCTCGCTCCCACACTGAGCACAGCTGTCATTCGGGCAAGGAACAACAACAAGAGAGTGAAACGACAGAACGCAGTAGCTCTATAACCATTTCGCTTCAAGGAGTAACACACATGATTCCGGTGATCTTGTCAGGTGGTAGCGGCTCACGTCTTTGGCCGCTTTCGCGCAAGCAATTCCCAAAACAATTCCTGGCCCTGACCGGGGAAAACACCCTGTTCCAGCAGACCCTCGAACGCCTGGTGTTCGAAGGCATGGACACGCCGATCGTGGTCTGCAACAAAGACCACCGGTTCATCGTCAACGAGCAGTTGGCCAACCGCAAACTGGAAGCCCAGCGCATCCTGATGGAACCGTTCGGGCGCAATACCGCACCGGCCGTGGCCCTGACGGCGATGATGCTGGTCAATGAAGGTCGCGACGAGTTGATGCTGGTGCTGCCGGCCGACCACGTGATCGAAGACCAGAAAGCCCTGCAACGCGCCCTGGCCCTGGCCACCGTGGCCGCCGAGCGCGGCGAGATGGTGCTGTTCGGCATCCCGCCGACCAAGCCGGAGACCGGCTACGGCTACATCAAGTCGACCAACGATGCGCTGCTGCCCGAGGGTGTGAGCCGCGTTTCGCACTTCGTCGAGAAACCCGACGCCAAGCGCGCCACCGAATTCCTCGAAGCCGGTGGTTATTTCTGGAACAGCGGCATGTTCCTGTTCCGCGCCAGCCGCTTCCTCGAGGAATTGAAGAAGCACGATCCGGACATCTATGACACCTGCCTGCTGACCCTGGAGCGCAGCGAACAGACAGCGGACACCATCACCTTCGACGAAGCCACCTTCGCTTGCTGCCCGGACAACTCCATCGACTACGCGGTGATGGAAAAGACCCAGCGGGCCTGCGTGGTGCCACTGGCGGCGGGCTGGAGCGATGTCGGCTGCTGGGCGTCGCTGTGGGAAGTCAACGAAAAAGACGCCAACGGCAACGTCACCAAGGGCGACGTAGTGATCCAGGACAGCCGCAACTGCATGATCCACGGCAACGGCAAGCTGGTGTCGGTGATCGGCCTGGAGAACATCGTGGTGGTGGAAACCAAGGACGCCATGATGATCGCCCACAAGGACAAGGTCCAAGGCGTGAAACAGCTGGTCAACACCCTCAACGCCCAGGGCCGCAGCGAAACCCAGAACCACTGCGAGGTCTACCGTCCGTGGGGCTCCTACGACTCGGTGGACATGGGCGGTCGTTTCCAGGTCAAGCACATCTCGGTCAAGCCGGGCGCGTGCCTGTCGCTGCAGATGCACCACCACCGCGCCGAACACTGGATCGTGGTCAGCGGCACCGCCGAGGTCACCTGCGACGAGAACGTGTTCCTGCTGTGTGAAAACCAGTCGACCTACATCCCGATCGCATCCGTCCATCGTCTGCGCAACCCGGGCAAGATCCCGCTGGAAATCATCGAGGTGCAGTCCGGCAGCTACCTGGGCGAAGACGACATCGAGCGCTTCGAAGACATCTACGGTCGCTCCACCCCGATCGAACGCGGCGTGTCGGTGAAGACCATCGCGCAATAACGTTCGGCCCCAAACGAAGCCCCCATCCAGCCCACTGCGCCCCCTATCCGCAGTGGGTTGGATGGGGGCTTTTTCGTCCTGGGCCTTGTACGAAAAGCGCCTGCGCGACATTTCATAAAAAACCTAATGAAACGACTCCCACTCACGACTTCCGGCTTTTCTAAAGGAAACAATGTAAGCGCTCGGAATCGGAGTGATGAACGTTACTTCAACCGTCATGGGTGGAATCATCGCGACGAAGTTGGCTTGATCGAGCGTGTCATTGCTCATCAGTAAACGAGCGTCCAACCTTCCTTTCGGGACAAACTTGAAAGGCTTGTCGATCCCCAGTGTCTGTTGATCGACGCTCCGCTCTTCCAACCCCGGAATCTCCATTCGGTACAGATAGTTCCGGGTGTCACCATATCCCCCCGAGTCCTCATCCATCCCTGTGGACACATAACCGGGAACAGGGCTCCTGACGTGTTCATTTGCCAGGGTATTAAAGCCCTTCGTCATCAATGCCTCTCTGAACTCCTGTTTGATTTTCAGCCCTCGATTATCCCTGGGGAAAAAACCACCTGCCCTACGTATTTCATCTGGAGAGCGGTTGTCCCCTCGCATAACGATAATATTCCCCGCCTGGGTTATCGTTAATGCGTGCGAACCAACCAGCAGCTGGCTCCCGACATGGGGCGAGAGCGATCCCGTCGGCCGGATCGATTCAGGGTGCACTGTGGATACTTTTCCTACCGGAAGAAACGCTTCCATAGAAGATACCTGGACTCGCGCTGTCCGCTGTGGGAGCTGTTTCAAGGGAGGTCTAGCTGTTCGAATCAGTGGAGCTTGCCGGACTTGCGGCAATTGATCACTGGCAGATTTGGGCGACTCGAATGCTTGCCTGATCCTGGACACGTTACTTCCATCTTTAGGCTTGCCTTCAGGTTGAGGGGCGAGTCCGTCGGTATCGAAGAACGTCACCGGATTATTTCTCACCATCCGATAAAGATTCAAACCGTCCACCTCCCCAGCCGGATCCGGACTGACCCAACGCTGCAGCCACGGCGCGTAATACCTGAACCCATAGTAATAAAGCCCCGTGGCATCGCGCTCCTTGCCTGAGTAGCGAACCGTCTTGTAGCTGACTTCGGCCTCGTCATCGCCGGCCAGATAGGCAGTCTCGCCGAACGGGTAGAAATGCTCCCGGCTGATGATCCGGGCGTCGTGGTCGAGCTCCAGGGCGATCGACCCCAAGTGATCGGAACAACTGTAGCGATAGCGGTCGTTCTCTGCGAAAGGCGGCGTGCTCTCCCAATGCAGTATCCGAACGCCGTCGAGTCCGCCTCGGGCAGCGATGACCTGCAATGACTCGCCGTTGCCGCTGTCGGCGCGCAGTTCCAGCCCCGGCAGGTAACGCACCTCGGCGACCAGCGTGCGACTCGCGGTTTGCAGGGTACGAAGCTTGCGCACCCGTTGACCATCTCCTGCGTAGACATACCGCTCGCTATCATCGAGACCCGACGCCCGGGCTATGGGGGTGACCGAACCCAACTGGTTACGCAGGTCCCAGGCCAAGGAACGTCCCGGCTCCCGTTCCAGCCAATTGCCTCGCGCATCGAATGCCGCGTCGATCTCCTCCTCCGTCGGCGGCACACCATTACGGTATGGCAGGCCACGATTGCTGTGGCGGGCCACCTTCATCTGCTGTCCGTGATTCTGCGCACCGACATGGGTCAATTCCACCAAATTGCCGCCTTCATCGTAGCGGTAGGTCTGCCGGTAATTGCTGACTGCCGCCGGATCGCCGTGCCCCATGGACTCGGGCCCCTGGCTTGGGGCGCCCGCTTCCCATCCCGTGGCCTGGCTCAACTGATAGAGCGTGTCGTAGACGAAACGGCTGACGGGCTCGATCCGCTGGTTGGCGAAATAACGCACCGGCTGGGCCTTGTCTTCGATGCTCAGGACGTTGCCCATGGGATCGTAGGCATACTCCAGGTCCTGCAAGACCCGGTCGCCGTGTCGAACGCTGCGCGTCACCAAGCGACCATCCTCGGGACTATAGGCGAGCCGGGTCCGCACAGCGTTGCCGGCGGTTTGCTCTTCGACCTGCCCTTCGGCGCTGTAACGGATATCCCTCACCAGGGATTGCCACTGGCTCTGGCCCCGTAGCAACAGCTGGCTGCCAGCCATCCTTCCATCCACGGCCAGCGTCTGCCGCTGCCGATTGCCCCTGGCATCGACCTGCTCCAGCACATCGCCCTGCGGACCCAGGCGCCACGTCGTCAGGAACCCATCGCCAGGTTCAAGCAACGGCTCACGATCGGCTTCCCGTTCCGGCCAATCGGGAATGACCGCGTCGAGGGTAAAACGGCGCTCCTGGGCAAGGCGTTGACCGCCGAGGGAAAACGACGTCGACAGCACGGTTCCCGCCGGATCGTCATGACGAACCAGTTGGCCGTGCTGGTTGTGATCGCCATCGCCCTGGCCCGGATCACCATATTTCATGCGCTCGACGCACCGACGCGGTTGGCCGGCCCCCTGCTCGAACACTGCCACAAGGCGCAGCGAGTGATCGTAGGCGATTTCCCGTTGGGTGCCCCGGCCATCCCAACTGCGCAGGTTTTCGCTGGCGAGCCCAGGCAGATCGACCTGTCGGCCCGCGTCGACGCTGGTCGTGAGCAGCACGGTCGAGGACAGCGAATAAACCACCGAAAGGTTGGCGGGGGTCGCTTCATCCTCCTGTCGCAGGGCCCACAAGCGTGGGTCCCATTGCTCGACCAGGCGCCCCGCCGTATCGATGCGGCTGCGGTTGATGCGTCGGTGCGCCGGTCCCCGCTCGAGGGTGCGGCAATAATCGACCGAACGGACCGGCAAGCGTCGCGGATCAACAGCAATCAACCTCGGGGTCCCCTGATCCATGCTCATCGTTCGGTCTCCTGGCCAAAGCCGCCTGCGCCTTCGCCATCTAACAAGGGGGCGCACAGCGCTGCCTACTGTCAGATATAAGAGTGACGACCAGTGGATCGGCAGGGCAGAGAATATCCATGCCCCGAGCCCTCCGGTAGGATGTGGCTACGCTATCGGAGGCTTCGAACATGCTTATTGGCGTCTTGCTGGTCATTACCTGGCTGATCCTGCTGCTGCGCTACCCTGCCAAGGCACTGCCGGTGTCCTTGGCGGCGTTTGTCGGCCTGGGGCTGGTGGCCGCCTGGGTGATCTGGCAGGAAAACCGCGAGACCCGGCAACTGGCACGCCTGGAGCTGCGCCTTGCCTACGCTCCGGAACACTGCCCCGCCGACCGCCCGCTGCTGCTGAAACTCAAGAACGGCAACGACGTACCATTGGTCGAGCTGGGCTGGCGGGTCGCGGCCTATGCACCCGGCGACACCATCAACCTGGCCGACACCCCGTACAATGCACCGCGCTACCACGGACCCGGCCAGTTGCAGCCCGGTGCCGACTGGCAGGATTGCCTGCCCCTGCCCCCGCTGCGTCCCGGCTATCGCCCGCAGACGCTGGAGTTTCGTGCCGAGCGATTGCACGGCAGCTTCTCCGATTGAGCCACTTCCCTCTTTTTCTGCACAAGGAACGCGCCATGCCCGTTGCGTTGATTACCGGATGTTCAAGCGGCATCGGCCGCGCCCTCGCCGATGCCTTCAAGGCTGCCGGATACCAGGTCTGGGCCAGCGCCCGCAAGGCTGAGGACGTCGCAGCGCTCAGCGCCGCCGGCTTCACCGCCGTCCAGCTGGACGTGAACGACGGCCAGGCGCTGGAGCAATTGAGCGAACGGATCAACCAGCAGCACGGCGGCCTCGATGTGCTGGTCAACAATGCCGGCTACGGCGCCATGGGCCCGTTGCTGGACGGCGGTGTGCCCGCCTTGCAGCGCCAGTTCGAAACGAATGTGTTCGCCATCGTCGGCGTGACCCGCGCGCTGTTCCCGGTGCTGCGCCGGGCCAGGGGCCTGGTGGTGAACATCGGCAGTGTTTCCGGTGTGCTGGTCACACCGTTCGCTGGCGCCTATTGCGCCTCCAAGGCCGCGGTGCACGCCTTGAGCGACGCGCTGCGCATGGAACTGGCGCCGTTCGGTATCCGCGTCATGGAAGTCCAACCCGGCGCCATCGCTTCGAGTTTCGCCAGGAATGCCGGCCATGAAGCCGAACAGTTGATCAACGAGCAATCACCCTGGTGGCCCCTGCGCGACGGTATCCGCGCCCGGACCAAGGCGTCCCAGGACAAGCCGACCCCGGCCGGCGAATTCGCCGGCGGGCTGCTCAAGGCCGTGCAACAACCCAGGCCTGCCCGCTTGCTGCGCCTGGGCAATGGCAGCCGGACCCTGCCGCTGATGGCTGGCTTACTGCCCAAGGGGTTGCTGGAGAAGGTGTTGATGAAGCGGTTTGGGCTGGGTAGAACACTGTAGATGCGAAAGCGACAACAGGCGCTTTGTAGCAAGGGGATCGGGCCGCACACAAAACCCGTGCCCACTGGAAATCCAATGTGGGAGCGAGCTTGCTCGCGATGGCGGCCTCACCTTCAACATCGTCGCAAGCCAACACTCCGCTTGCGCGGGCAAGCCCGTTCCCACAGGGCTTAGCGGTGAAGAATGGGCTCACCCTGCGGCTCGACCACCACCGTACACGTCATCCCCGCCGCCAGCAGCACGCCATCAGGCACTTCATCAAGATGAATCCGCACCGGCACCCGCTGGGCCAGGCGCACCCAGTTGAAGGTCGGGTTGACGTCGGCCACCAGTTCCCGGCTTGCCGGGTTGTCGCGGTCGTAGATGCCACGGGAAATGCTTTCCACGTGCCCCTTGAGCAGCTCCCCGCTCATCAACTGCAATTGGGCCGGATCGCCGATGCGGACCTTGGGCAGCTTGGTTTCTTCGAAGAAGCCATAGACCCAGAACGAGTTCATGTCCACCACCGCCATCTTCGCCTCGCCGATACGGGCATAGTCGCCACGGTGCACGTTGAGGTTGGTGACATAGCCGTCCACCGCGGCACGCACCTCGGTGCGCGACAGGTTCAGCTCGGCCGCCTCCAGTTGCGCCTGGGCGTGCTGGTAGTCGGCCAGGGCCGAATCGGCGATGTTGCTGGCGTCATCGCGGTTTTCCCGGGAGATCACCAGGCTGTCCAGGTCCGCGCGACGATGAGCGTTGACCTTGCGCATTTCCCAGGTGGCCTTGCGCGACGCCACCAGGGAACGAGCCTGCTTGACTGCGATGCGATAGTGCTCGGGATCGATACGCATCAACAGGTCACCTTTGCTCACCCGCTGGTTGTCGCGCACGGGCACATCGACCACTTCGCCGCTGACATCGGCGGCGACGTTGATGATGTCGGCCCGCACCCGTCCATCGCGGGTCCAGGGCGTGTCCATGTAGTGCACCCATAGCGTACGGCCGACCCACAGCGCCAAGGCCAGTACCAACAGCGTCGCCAGCAGGCTGAAGAATTTTTTCATCGCATCGATCTCAACGGTAGACCGTCAGCGCCAGCGCGCCGAACAGGCAGGTAAACAGACTCAGGCGCAGCAGCGCCGGGTGCCAGAAGAAGCGGTACAGATCCATGCCCGAGAGGAAGCGATCCAGGGCCCAGGCCAGTGCGGCGGCGATGAAGAACATCAGGGTCATGGTGGGCATGTAGACGCCATGGAAGGCGATTTCACGAGGCATGGTCAGGGTCCTGGGACAGCGGGGCGGCATGCGACATGGCATAGCCGGCCAATGGCGATTGCGGGTCCAGCAAGGAAGTACGGATGAAATGCAGGTAACTCTTCACCCGGCGCAGGGCCGATGTGTCGAAGTGCGGCGCGAACGGTTCATCGGTGGCCTGGACGCGACCGATCGCCTGGTCCACTGCCACCAGGGCACGCTCCAGATTGTTCTGGCACGGCTGGCGGAACAGCCTCACCAGGGCTCGTCCCATCACGCGGATCGCCTGGCGCCACGGTTGGGTTTCGGCGTAGGCCGGATGCACCGGCAGGATCGCCTGTTCCTTGCGTAATTCGATGATCGCGTGCCCGACCTCCAGCACCACCAACATCCAGCGCAGCAAGTCCCGCTGCACCTGGGGCTGCCCCGCTGCCAGCCCATAGGCCTGATGCAGCAGATCTCGGGTACGACTTTCGAAGCCCGATGCCAGCCCCTTGAGCCGGCCGCTGATGGCGAACACAACTTGCTCGCGCAGGTCCTGTTCGAGCCGGCGCCACAGCCAGCGACTGTTGGGCGGCAGAATGATCGCCCCGGCAGCGGCACACACCAGCATGCCGAGAATCATCGCGATGTAGTCGTTGATGAAGGTGTAGGGGTTGTACACCGTCAGGTTGTCGGGCACCGAGCCCGTGCAGAAAAAGATCAGCAACCCGAGCCCGACCCCGGCGTATTGCGGTCGCGAACCGAGAAACGAACCCAGCATGAGCACCGGTGCCAGCACCATGCAGAGCAAAGGGAAACCGTCGATCAACGGGAAGATGAAGAACATCTCGACGAAACCCACCAGTGCCCCGAGCAAAGTGCCACAGGCCATCTGGAATGCCATGCGCTTGGGGTTCGGCGTCGCCGCCGACAAGCCCACCGTGGCCGCGGCGATCATGGTCATGGTCGCCCCGCTCGGCCAGGCCGTGGCGACCCAATAGCTGCCCAGCACCAGCAGAATGAACGCGGCGCGAAACCCTGATGCCAGGGCCGCGAGCCAGTTGGTCCGCGGCACATACGGCTCGTCCCAGCGCTCGCGTTCGTGGTGGTGATCCACCAGTGAAGCGTGGGTCAGGGCATAGCCATGCAAATCGTCGACAAATCGGTAGAGCAACTCGTAGGCCGTGTGGAAATCCAGCAACTGCGCCTCACTCGGCCCCGTTTCCTGGAACAGTGCCCGCAAGCGACGCACCTGTGCCGGCAGCTGGGCCTTGTACTCGGCCAAGGCCACCACCAGCCGCGCGGCGTCAGCGTCGGTCAGGGCCCGGGCGCTGAAGCTGTCCAGCAGTTCGGCCAGGTTGTTCAGGCCTGGCTTGATGGCGCTCACTACATGGTCGGCCGCACTGTCGCGCAGTCGTTCAAGCAACTGGTGCAAGGCATTGAAGCGCGTGGTGATGCCCATGAACTCGCTGTTCAGCCGGCTGAGCCGACCGTTGCGCCGACGCATGTGCGGATCCTCGAACACGGTCACGCTGCGCAGGCTCTCCAGCCCCACGGCCTCGGCGATGAAACGCACGTTGCCGGCCTCGAATGCCTCCTGCCTGCTGCGTCCACGCAGACCGTCGGTGACGAACAGGGCAAACACTGCGAAGCGCTGGTACAAGGCGTTGCGCATGGCGGCGCTGGCGGTTTGCGGCAGGATCGCGGCGCTGACCAGGGTGGAACAGAGGATACCCAGGGAAATTTCCAGCACCCGCCAGACCGCCGCCATGAACGCCCCTTCCGGATGGGCCAGGGCAGGCAGGCCGATCATCGCCGCGGTATAGCCGGCCAGCACGAAACCGTAGGCCCTGAAGTTGCGCGAACGTGTCGCCCCCGCCGTACAGAAACCGACCCAGATCGTCAGGCAGCCCAAAAACCATTCGGTGTTCTGGGCAAACAAGGCGATCAGCGCCACCATCACCGCCGAACCGGCCAGGGTCCCGAGGAAGCGGTAGAAACTCTTGGCGAACACCTGGCCGCTCTGGGGCTGCATGACGATGAACACCGTGATCATGGCCGTGCGCGGTTGCGGCAGTTCCAGGCGCATCGCCAGCCACAGAGTCAGGAACGCGGCGAACAGCACCTTGAATATGTAGACCCAGGTCACCCCGTCGCTGCGGGCCCAGTCGAAAAAACCGCGGCGCCATTCGAGGCGATGCAGCCAGCGCCATGAGGCGCGCAAGGAAGTCATCGAGGCAGGCTCACCGGTCCAATGCGCCAAGAATGGCCGGAGCCGGGGTCGGGCGTGTCGCCGCGGCGGCCGGCGTATCGTTGCCTGCTTCCAGCCCGCCCCCCAATGCCGTCACGAGGTCGGCATGGGCGCTCAGGCGCGCCGCCTCCACCTGCTGCTGGATCTGCTGTTGCCTGAATAGCAGGCTCTGGGCGTTGAGCACGCTGAGGTAGTCGGTGAGCCCGCGCTGGAACGCCACCAGGGCGATGTCGTAGGTACGCTGCGCGGCCGCCACCGATTCGGCCGCGAACGCCTGTTGCCTGTCCATGGACTCGCGACGGATCAACTGGTCGGAAAGGCCCTTCAGCGCGTTCACCAGCGTCTGGTTATAGTGCGCCACGGCGATGTCATAACCGGCTGCGGCCTCTCCCAATTGTGCGCGCAGGCGCCCACCGTCGAAAATCGGCAACGACAGGGCCGGCCCGACGCTGTAGGTGAGTTTCTTGCCCGTCAGGAACTCCAGCGCCCCGCCGCCGGTGGCCATGTAGCCAAGGCTGCCCACCAGATCGACGTTGGGATAGAACCCGGCACGGGCCACATCGATACCCCTGGCCTGGGCCGCCACCTGCCAGCGCCCGGCAACCACATCGGGACGCTGGCCGAGCAGTTCGGCGGGCAGCGCCGACGGCAGCTTCAAGGGTGCACCAAGGGCCAGGGTCGGCCGTTGCAATCGCGCGCCCTCTCCCGGCCCCTTGCCCGCCAGCGCCGCCAATTGATTGCGACTCAGGGCAATGGCTTCATCGAGGGCGTCGAGCTGGCGATGGGTTTCCGGCAGGGGCGCCTGGGCCTGGCTGACTTCGAAGTGAGTGCCGATGCCGCCGTCCAGGCGTTTTCGGGCCAGCTCGAGGATCTGCTCCTGCTGGTGCAGCGTCGCGGCGACGATATCGCGCTGAGCGTAATGCAGCGACAACTGGATATAGGCGTGCACGACATTGTTCTGCAATTCCAGCTGCGCCTGCCGTGCCTGCGCCACGCTCATGTGGGCCAGGTCGACGGCCTGTTCGCTGGCATTGCGCTCCCGGCCCCACAGGTCCAGGGCGTAGCTCAAGCCCAAGCCGGCATTGTTGTCCCAGGTGGTGGTATTGGCCAGCTCGCCAGGGCCGTAGAACTGGTCGGTGGGCCAGTCGTGCCGCTTGAGATTCGCCTGGCCATTGATCTGCAGGGACTCGGCGGCCTCGGCGACCCCGGCCAGGGCCCTGGCCTGACGCACCCGGGCCACCGCCATCGCCAGGCTCGGGCTGCCTTGCAGCGCGAGGTCGACCCAACGATCCAGTTGCCGATCGCCGTAGGCTTTCCACCACTGTCGGGTCGGCCAATGGGCGTCCCGGGCGGCTTCGCGGATCACGGCATCGGTGGCCAGCCCATTGGCCGGCAAGGCCTCGCCCTGGGGGGCAATCCCTCCCGTCCCGATGCAACCGCCAATGACTGACGCCAAAACCCAAACACTGAGAGTCTTCAGCTCTCTGCTGATGCAACGCGGCACTTGCACAAAATTCCTGAGGGGGGCATGACGACGAGAATGGCGGCCTGTTGACGCAGACTTGTGGGAGCGAGCTTGCTCGCGAAGGCGTCCGGACATTCAATTCAAATGTCGAATGAGACGACCTTATCGCGAGCAAGCTCGCTCCCACAGGTGTCCACAAGGTCCCGCTCCTGCTTTGGCGGCAATTCTAGGCAGGGCGTCGAGCGGCGATAAGCCGACCTTTCTGTGATTCTTTGTTACCGTTAACGCGATAATCCATTAGTCGGGGTCCCTTCGCGCTGTAACTTCATGTCACAATTTGCCACCTCCCAAGAGAACCGTTCATGGACACCTTGCAAAACATGCGTGCGTTCTGCTGTGTTGCCGAAGCCGGCAGTTTCACCGCCGCCGCCGGGCAACTCGACACCACCACAGCCAACGTCTCGCGTGCGGTTTCCAACCTGGAAGCCCATCTGCAAACCCGCCTGCTCAACCGCACCACTCGCCGTATCGCCCTGACCGAGGCCGGCAAGCGCTACCTGCTGCGCTGCGAGCAGATCCTGGCCTACGTCGAGGAAGCCGAAGCCGAGGCCAGCGATGCCCACGCCCGCCCGGCGGGGCAGCTGAAAGTCCATACCATGACCGGTATCGGCCAGCATTTCGTGATCGACGCCATCGCCCGTTATCGCAAGACACACCCGGACGTGACCTTCGACCTGACCCTGGCCAACCGCGTACCGGATATCCTCGACGAGGGCTACGACGTCTCTATCGTGCTGGCCAGCGAACTGCCGGATTCAGGCTTCGTCTCCCAGCGCCTGGGGATCACCTACAGCATCGTCTGCGCCTCGCCCGCCTATGTGAAGGCCAGCGGCTGCCCGCAAAAACCCAGCGACCTGCTCAACCACGCCTGCCTGCGCCTGGTCAGTCCGGTCATTCCGCTGGAGAAGTGGGTGTTCGATGGCCCTGAAGGCCAGGAGATGGTCACCATCAATCAGTCACCGTTCCTGGTGAACTCCGCCGACGCCATGAAAACCGCCATTACCAGCGGCATGGGCGTGGGGGTATTGCCGGTATATGCCGCCATCGAAGGCCTGCGCAACGGCACGCTGGTGCGGGTCATGCCCAACTATCGCTCCCAGGAACTGAACCTGTACGCCATCTATCCTTCGCGCCAATACCTGGATGCGAAGATCAAGACCTGGGTCGAGTATTTGCGAGGCTCGCTGCCGGAAATCCTGGCGGCGCATCAAGCCGAGCTGACCGCCTACGAACTGAGCGGCAGCCTGGCGGGGGCACGGGGGCCCCATTGAGCTCCCCCGCCCGTTCGGCTCAGCGCTTGCCCATCGAACGACGGGTACCGGGAGGCGCGGCTCCGGGGGTCTTGGTATGACCGTCCTTCACGCCGTTCTTGTACCACGGCAATTGGCCGGCCCCTTTGGCCGCGGCCAGTTCACCGGGCTTGAACGGGAATTTGAAGGCCGGGATGGCCGCCTTGGCGTCGGCGGTAGCGGTAACGTCGCCGGCAGGCGAGTCCAGCTGGTGGTCGCTCGGGCGCTCGTCCGCGGACGAGGGTGTCGGGGAAGTCATGTAAGGCTCCGGGAAAATGCATGCGAGTCGGCCCCGCTCACAGGGCGCGAGGCGGCAGTATACCTGCCCGTTGGCGAACGCACCGGGCCGTTTCAATAGGCATGGATACGTGTCTGACAGGAATCCGGGACGAAACTGACACGCCCGTCAGCTAGCCGTCACCTTCCTGACCGTCTCGCAACGCTATATAAGAAACATAAAAATCCCTTCGTCCGAACCGGCTTCCCACATTCATGCACATCCAGAAAAAAACCGTCCTGCTTGTCGCACTGCTGGCCGCCCTGGCGGCACTTGTCCTCTGGTTTGTCATGAAGCCCGTCACCGCCAGGCCCGGTGCTCCCGCCGCCGTTCCAGTGCGGGTGATCAGCGTGGAGCGAAAGGATGTCCCACGCTTCGCCAGAGGCATCGGCACGGTGCTGTCGCTGCACAGCGTGGTGATCCGTCCCCAGGTGGACGGCATCCTGACCCGGTTGCTGGTCAAGGAAGGGCAACGGGTCAACAAGGGGGACCTGCTGGCGACCATCGACGACCGCTCCATCCGCGCCAGCCTCGACCAGGCTCGGGCCCAGCTCGGCGAAAGCCAGGCACAGCTGGCGGTGGCCCAGGTCAATCTCAAGCGCTACAAGGCATTGAGTGTCGACGACGGCGTATCGAAACAGACCTACGACCAGCAGCAGGCCCTGGTCAACCAGCTCAAGGCCACCGCCCGGGGCAACCAGGCGGCCATCGACTCGGCCCAAGTGCAACTGTCCTATACCCAGATCCGCTCTCCGGTGACCGGTCGTGTCGGCATTCGCAACATGGATGAAGGCAACTTCCTGCGCACCAGCGACACCGAAGGCCTGTTCACCGTGACCCAGATCGACCCGATCGCGGTGGAATTCTCCCTGCCCCAGCAGATGCTGCCCACCCTGCAAAGGTTGATCGCCTCCCCCGAGCCCGCCCTGGTCAAGGCCTATATTGGCACCGATGGCGGTCAGGGAGAGCTGTTGGGCGAGGGCCGGCTGAGCCTCATCGACAACCAGATCGACGCCAATACCGGCACCCTGCGGGCCAAGGCCGAATTCAGCAACGCCGGGCAACGCCTGTGGCCCGGGCAACTGGTCACGCTGAAGATCCAGACCGCCCTGGACAAGGACGCCCTGGTGGTGCCGCCCACCGTGGTCCAGCGTGGGCTGGAGCAGCATTTCGTGTACCGGATCAAGGGCGACAAGGTCGAGAGCGTACCGGTAGTGATGGTCTACCAGGACAGCGACATGCACATCATCAAGGGGGTCGACGCCGGCGACCAACTGGTGAGCGACGGGCAATCGCGGCTCAAGCCGGGGGCCAGCATCCAGGTGCTCAGTGATCCACCGGCCCTCGCCAAGGCATCGGAGCCGCAGCCATGAAGGGTCGCGGTTCTATTTCGGCGTGGTGCATCGATCATCCAGTGGCCACGGTGCTGCTCACGTTTGCCCTGGTGCTGCTGGGGTGCATCGCCTTTCCTCGCCTGCCCGTGGCTCCGTTGCCGGAAGCGGAGTTCCCGACGATCCAGGTCAGCGCCCAATTGCCCGGCGCCAGTCCCGAAACCATGGCGTCGTCGGTGGCGACGCCGCTGGAAGTGCAATTCAGCGCCATTCCCGGCATCACCCAGATGACCTCCAGCAGCGCCCTGGGTTCGACCAACCTGACCCTGCAATTCAGTCTCGACAAGAGCATCGACACCGCCGCCCAGGAAGTGCAGGCGGCCATCAATACCGCTGCCGGCAAATTGCCCAGCGACATGCCGAACCTGCCCACCTGGCGCAAGGTCAACCCGGCCGACAGCCCCGTGCTGATCCTCAGTATCAGTTCCAGCCTGATGCCCGGCACCGAACTGAGCGACTACGTCGAAACGCTGCTCGCCCGGCAGATCAGCCAGATCGACGGCGTGGGCCAGATCTACATTACCGGCCAGCAACGTCCCGCCATCCGGGTCCAGGCTTCCGCCGACCGTCTCGCCGCCATCGGCCTGACACTGGCCGACCTGCGCGTGTCGCTCCAGCAAGCCAGCCTCAACCTGGCCAAGGGCGCGCTGTATGGCCAGTCGAGCATCTCCACCCTCTCCACCAACGACCAGTTGTTCCAGCCCGAGGAATATGGCGACCTGATCGTCTCCTACAGGAACGGCGCACCGGTGCACCTGAAGGACATCGCCCAGGTCGTCAGCGGTTCGGAGAACGCCTACGTCCAGGCCTGGTCCGACCAGGACCCCGGCGTCAACCTGGTGATCTTCCGCCAGCCGGGCGCAAACATCGTCGAGACGGTCGACCGCATCCAGGCGGCCCTGCCCACCCTGGAAGCCATGCTGCCCGCCTCGGTGCAGGTCAAGGTGATGATCGACCGGACCCAGACCATCCGCGCCTCGCTGCACGAAGTGGAAATCACCCTGCTGATCGCGGTGCTGCTGGTGGTGGCGGTGATGGCGCTGTTCCTGCGCCAGCTTTCGGCGACCCTGATTGTATCGGCGGTGCTGGGGGTGTCGCTGATCGCCAGTTTCGCCCTGATGTACGTCATGGGCTTCAGCCTGAACAACCTGACCCTGGTGGCCATCGTCATCTCGGTGGGGTTCGTGGTGGACGATGCCATCGTGGTGGTGGAGAACATCCACCGGCACCTGGAGGCCGGTGATGGCATGCGCGAGGCGGCGATCAAGGGGGCCGGGGAAATCGGCTTCACGGTGGTCTCCATCAGTTTCTCGCTGGTGGCCGCGTTCATACCGCTGCTGTTCATGGGCGGCGTGGTCGGGCGCCTGTTCAAGGAGTTTGCCCTGACCGCCACCTCGACCATCCTGATTTCGGTGGTGGTCTCCCTCACGCTGGCGCCCACCCTGGCTGCCCTGTTCATGCGCGCTCCGGTGCATGCGGCGCACCGCCACCCGGGGTTCGGCGAACGCCTGCTGGGTTGGTACGAACGGGGCCTGCGCCGGGCACTGGCCCACCAGACCCTGATGATCGGTGTCTTCGGCCTGACCCTGGCGCTGGCCGTGGTGGGTTACGTATTCATCCCCAAGGGCTTCTTCCCGGTGCAGGATACAGGCCTGGTGCTGGGCACCAGCGAAGCAGCGGCCGACGTGTCCTTCCCGGACATGGTGGCCAAGCACAAGGCCCTGGCCGAAATCGTCGCCGCCGACCCCGCGGTGCAGACCTTCTCCCATTCCGTCGGCGTTTCGGGCAACAACCAGACCATCGCCAATGGCCGCTTCTGGATCGCCCTCAAGCCACGGGGGGAGCGCGACGTATCGGCCAGCGGCTTCATCGACCGGATCAGGCCCCAATTGCTCAAGGTTCCTGGCGTGGTGCTCTACCTGCGTGCCGGGCAGGACATCAACCTCAGCTCCGGGCCCAGCCGCGCCCAGTACCAGTACGTGCTCAAGAGCAACGACGGGCCGACGCTCACGGCCTGGACGCAGAAACTCACCGACCGGTTGCGCGGCAACCCGGCGTTTCGCGACATCTCCAACGACCTGCAACTGGGCGGCAGCATCACCCATATCAACATCGACCGCAGCGCGGCGGCGCGCTTCGGCCTGACCGCCAGCGATGTCGACCAGGCCCTGTACGACGCCTTCGGCCAGCGGCAGATCAACGAATTCCAGACCGAGACCAACCAGTACAACGTCATCCTTGAGCTGGACACCCTGCAACGTGGCAAGGCCGAGAGCCTGGCGTACTTCTACCTGCGTTCGCCCCTGAGCGGAGAAATGGTGCCGCTCTCGGCCCTGGCGCGCTTCGATGCTCCCACTAACGGTCCGCTGTCCATCGCCCACGACGGCATGTTCCCGGCGGCCAACCTCTCGTTCAACCTGGCGCCCGGCGTGGCATTGGGGGACGCGGTGCGCATCCTCGAACAGACCAAGAACGAGATCGGCATGCCCGCCGCCATCACCGGCAGCTTCCAGGGTGCGGCCCAGGCCTTCCAGAGCTCCCTGGCGAGCCAGCCGTGGCTGATCCTTGCCGCGCTGGTGGCGGTGTATATCATCCTTGGCGTGCTCTACGAGAGTTTCGTGCATCCACTGACCATCATTTCCACCCTGCCCTCGGCCGGCCTCGGCGCGTTGATCATGCTCTGGCTGCTGGGCCAGGATTTTTCCATCATGGCGCTGATCGGGCTGGTGCTGCTGATCGGGATCGTCAAGAAGAACGGCATCCTGATGATCGATTTCGCCCTCGATGCCCAGCGCAACGGCGGGCTTGCCCCCCAGGAGGCGATTTTCCAGGCCTGCCTGACCCGGTTCCGCCCAATCATCATGACCACCCTGGCCGCCCTGCTGGGTGCCTTGCCGTTGATGCTCGGTTATGGCGCTGGTGCCGAGTTGCGGCAGCCCCTGGGCATCGCGGTGGTCGGCGGCCTGCTGGTCAGCCAGGCGCTGACGCTGTTCACCACACCGGTCATATACTTGTGGCTCGAGCGACTGTTCCATCGGCGCCCACTTCCACCCGGGCCCGCTTCGACAGCGGCGCTGGCGACTACAGACTGAGGCAAGGCCATGCGCGTTCTGATCATCGAAGACGAAGAGAAAACCGCGGACTACCTGCACCGCGGCCTGACCGAACAGGGCTACACCGTGGACGTGGCAGCGAACGGCGTCGAGGGGCTGCACCTGGCCCTGGAGAGCGAATACGCCGTGATCGTGCTCGATGTCATGCTGCCGGGCCTGGACGGCTTCGGCGTGCTGCGGGCCTTGCGCGCCCGCAAGCAGACACCGGTAATCATGCTCACCGCCCGGGAACGGGTCGAGGATCGCATCAAGGGCCTGCGCGACGGGGCCGACGATTACCTGGGCAAGCCGTTTTCGTTCCTGGAACTGGTGGCCCGCCTGCAGGCCCTGACCCGCCGCAGCGGGGGTCATGAACCGGTGCAGGTGAGCATCGCCGACTTGTGGATCGACCTGATCAGCCGCAAGGCCACTCGCGCCGGCCAACGCCTGGACCTGACCGCCAAGGAGTTCTCCCTGCTCAGCGTGCTGGCACGCCGCCAGGGGGAGATTCTCTCCAAGACCGCCATCGCCGAAATGGTGTGGGACATCAACTTCGACAGCGACGCCAACGTGGTGGAGGTGGCGATCAAGCGCCTGCGGGCCAAGCTGGACGGGCCGTTCGAACAGAAACTGCTGCACACCATTCGCGGAATGGGTTACGTCCTGGAGAATCGCGGTGAGTAACAGCATCGCGTTGCGACTCAGCGGCCTCTTCACACTGGTGGCCGCCGTGGTGTTCCTGCTGATCGGCGGCGCGCTTTACCAACAGGTCGAAAAAGGCCTGGGGCTGTTGCCCGAAGCCGAACTCGACGCCCGCTACAGCGTGCTGGAATCCACGGTGGGTCGCTACGGCACGCCCGAGCACTGGGTGAAGATCAACAACAAATTGCGATTGCTGGCCGAAGAAGACAAGCGCATCCACTTCTGGATCGTCAGCGGCGATCCCCGCTTCGAGTACGGCAACCCCGACGCGCAGATCCGGGCCATCACCCAAGGGCCACTGGGCAAGCACGACCTGCAGTTGCCCGGCCGGGACTACCCGATGAAGGTGCTGGTGAGCCAGTTCCCGGCCAAGGACCAGCGACCGCCGCTACGCTTCATGATCGGCATCGACACCGAAACATTCTCCCAGACCCAGCACCGCCTGTTGGTGGCGCTGGTGAGCCTGGCATGCATCGGCGTGCTGCTGGCCTCGTTGCTGGGCTACTGGGTCGCGCGCATCGGCCTCAAGCCGCTGATCAAGCTGTCCGAGGAAGCCCGGCGCCTGGCCCCGCCACGCCTCTGCGGGCGCTTGCATCTGTCGCCGCTACCACCGGAACTCGGTCAGTTCGTCAGTTCCTTCAACGCTACCCTCGACCGGGTCGAACAGGCGTACTCGCGCCTGGAGTCGTTCAACGCCGATGTCGCCCATGAACTGCGTTCGCCCCTGACCAACCTGATCGGCCAGACCCAGGTGGCCTTGACCCGCGGGCGTTCGGCCGAGCACTACTTCGAAGTGTTGCAATCGAATCTGGAGGAACTGGAACGGCTGCGCTCGATCATCAACGACATGCTGTTCCTCGCCAGCGCCGACCAGGGCAGCAAGGCGACCAAACTGACCCATGCGTCCCTGGCCGGCGAGGTCGCCACCACCCTCGACTACCTCGACTTCATCCTCGAGGACGCCCAGGTCCAGGTCCGGGTCAGCGGCGATGCCCAGGCCAACATCGAGATCGCCCATCTGCGCCGGGCACTGATCAACCTGCTGAGCAACGCCGTGCAGCATACCGCTCCGGGGCAGGTGATCGACGTGCACATCGAAGCCCTTGGCGACCAGGTCACCCTGGCCGTCACCAACCCCGGCGAACCGATCGCCGGCGAACACTTGCCGCGCCTGTTCGAACGCTTCTACCGGGTCGATGCCTCCCGCAGCAACAGCGGAGCCAATCATGGACTGGGGCTGGCCATCGTCAGGGCGATTGCACTGATGCACGGCGGGGAAGTCTTCGTGCACAGCGACCAGGGCGCCAACACCTTCGGCATCCGCTTGCCGGCCTGACATCCTCCCAAAGGCTCCCACGGCATCCAGCGCAGGCCTTTGCAGCCATTGAATGCTGGGCGAAAGCCAACTCGATCAAAATCGCAAACCAGGCTCAGGCCAATCCCGGGGCTATTGCACGAACACCGATTGCCCGCTTCCACCGATCCAAGCACAATCAGCAAAAGGCCAGCATCTGGTTCATTGCCCGTTATGCAACCCATTGGGAAGGATCCCTGCCACATGACAATGCAGACATTGGAACCATGAGTGCAAGCAGTGCGACACCCGGCACCACCCAACCCTCCAAACCTTCGGAACGCGCACTCGTACTGGCCAGTTCACTGGTCGTCATCGCCATCCTGAGCATCGTCACGTTCCTGCTGATTCGCGAACATGCCAGCGCCCAGCAGGCTGCCACCCGTGCAGCGACCAACATCGTGCAGTTGATCGATGCCGATGTGCTGCGCAACGTCGAGCTCTATGACTTGTCGCTGCAGGGCTTGATCGCCACGGCAAAACGCGATGACCTGAAGGAGGTTTCGCCGACGGTCCGCCACCTGGCCCTGTTCGACCGCGCCACCGCAGCGCCGTACAAGGGCGATATCCTGCTGCTGGACAAGCATGGCGATGTCATCGCCGATTCCGCCTCCATCGAACCACGCAAAGGCAACTACGCCGACCGGGAATATTTCCAGTCCCATCGGCAGAACCCGGACCTGGGCATGATGATCAGCCGCCCGTTCCGTTCCAGGAGTGCCGCCCACGACTGGCGTATCAGCTTCAGCTATCGAATCAACGACGAGCGTGGTGAGTTCATCGGCGTGGCCGAGGCGGCGATGCGCCTGAACTACTTCAGCCAGTTGTTCAAGAGCCTGAACATTGGCCATGGCGGGACGGTCAACCTGGTCAGTCGAGACGGATTCCTGTTGGCACAGGAACCGCCCCTGGCCGAGGACATGATCGGCAAGGACTTCAGTAACAGACCGAATTTCATGCGCATCCTGCGCGAGGGCGACGGCAGTTTCACCAGCGTATCCAGTGTCGATCAGACGCAACGCCTGTACACCTTTTCCCAGGTAGGGAACTTGCCATTGATCGTCGTGGTGGCGCTGTCCTCCCAGGAGGTATTCGCCTCATGGCAACGTACGGCGCTGTTGGTCAGCGGCGCCACCGGCGCGCTGTGCATCGGCTTGCTCTGGCTGACGTGGCTCCTGCGGCGTGAATTGAGGCGCCGCCACAGTGCCGAGCGTGAACTGGCCCAGCAGGCCTCCACCGACGCCCTGACGGGCCTCGCCAATCGACGCACCCTGGATGAAACGCTGCAACAGGAGTGGCTGCGGGCCCAACGTTCGGGCCAACCGTTGTCGGTCCTGATGATCGATGCGGATCATTTCAAGGCGTTCAACGACCGCCACGGCCACCAGGGTGGCGACGAAGCCCTGCAGGCCCTGGCGCAGCTGATCGGCGAGCACGTACGACGGCCCGCCGACCTGGCGGCACGCTACGGTGGCGAGGAATTTTCGGTGGTATTGCCGGAGACCACCACCGCCGGGGCATTTGCCATGGCGCAGCACATTCGCGAAGCCGTAGAGCAGAAGCCACCCAGGATCCCGGGCGACGGCCCCATGACGGTCAGCATCGGCATCGCCACCTGGGCCCAGGGCCCTTATGGCGAACTTGAAGAGTTGCTCTTCGCCGCCGACAAGGCGCTGTACCAGGCCAAGGCCAGCGGGCGCAATCGTGTGGTGTGCGCGATGTAACACCGCGGCCCCCAAAGGCGATGGATACGGTCCCTGTAGCGAGGGAAAAATCCCTCGCCACAGGGCTCATCCGATCCTCAGGAAACATCCATAAAAAAAGGCCACCCGAAGGCAGCCTTTAAAAAACTAGAGAGGTTTTTTGCTTACACGGCCGCTACAGGACGCATGTAAGAGATTGGTGCGGTGCTGGCATCTTCGAACGTCACGACTTCCCAAGCATCTTTCTGCTCAATCAACTTGCGCAGCAGCTGGTTGTTCAGTGCGTGGCCGGACTTGAAGCCCTTGAACTCACCAATCAGGCTATTGCCCAGCAGGTAGAGGTCGCCGATTGCATCGAGGATCTTGTGCTTGACGAATTCGTCTTCATAACGAAGGCCGTCTTCGTTCAACACGCCATCGGAATCGACCACGATCGCGTTTTCAACACTGCCGCCGAGTGCGAGGTTGTGCTTGCGCAGGTACTCGATGTCACTCATGAAACCAAAGGTACGGGCGCGGCTGACTTCTTTTACGAACGAAGTGCTGGAAAAATCCACGCTTGCACTCTGGGTGCGGTCACGGAAAACCGGGTGATCGAAATCGATCTCGAAGCTCACCTTGAAGCCATCGAAAGGGACGAAAGTGGCGCGCTTGTCGCCGTCTTCCACTGTCACTTCCCGCAGGATGCGGATGAACTTCTTGGCTGCGTCCTGCTCTTCCAGGCCAGCCGATTGAATCAGGAATACGAAGGGTCCGGCACTGCCATCCATGATCGGGACTTCGGACGCGGAGAGCTCGACGTAGGCGTTATCGATGCCCAGGCCAGCCATGGCCGAGAGCAAATGCTCCACCGTGTCCACTTTGGTGTCACCGTTGACCAATGTGGTCGACATGGTGGTTTCACCAACATTTTCCGCGCGAGCAGGAATCTGCACCACAGGGTCGAGGTCGGCACGACAAAACACGATGCCGGTGTCGACAGGCGCGGGCTTGAGGGTCAGGTAGACCTTCTCGCCGGAGTGCAGGCCGACACCTGTGGCACGGATAATATTCTTCAGGGTGCGTTGTTTAATCATGGCATGGGCCGCTTCAGCGCAAATTGCGAACTGGTATCAACAAAGGCTGGCGATGATAGCAGACCAGACCTTTGCTGAACACCAATCACCCGTATCCCCCTGATACATTTCATCAATCGGCCTGACGACGCAGGAAAGCCGGGATGTCCAGGTAATCCAGATCGTCTTGCGGATTCATCTTCGCGGCAGTCGCAGCACCGGCCTGGGCCTGGTTGCGCATGACGGTCGGACGGTCCAGGTCGCGGTAGTTCACCGCAGGCTGTTCCTGACGAACGGGGGCTTGCTGCTGAGGCTGTGCGGCCATGGCGGTTTGAACGGTGTTGTCGATCACCTTCATCGGCTTCTCGATCTTCGCGCCCAGACCGGTGGCAACCACGGTCACGTGCAACTCGTCACGCATGTCCGGATCGATCACGGTACCGACCTTGACCATCGCGTGGTCGGAGGCGAACGCCTCGATGATGCTACCCACG
The DNA here is from genome assembly GCF_900156465.1 of Pseudomonas sp. 7SR1. NCBI lineage: Bacteria > Pseudomonadati > Pseudomonadota > Gammaproteobacteria > Pseudomonadales > Pseudomonadaceae > Pseudomonas > Pseudomonas sp. 7SR1. The sequence continues at coordinate 2,693,951 of NZ_LT707064.1, read as the reverse complement.
TCGGAGTACTCGCCCAGGGACAGGTCGGGACCGGCGGTGATGTTCACCAGGATGCCGCGAGCACCTTGCAGGTTCACGTCTTCGAGCAACGGGTTGCGGATGGCCGCTTCGGTGGCCTCGCGAGCACGGTTCGGACCGCTGGCGCAGCCAGTGCCCATCATCGCCATGCCCATTTCGGACATCACGGTGCGTACGTCGGCGAAGTCGACGTTGATCATGCCCGGACGCTTGATGATGTCGGAGATACCGCGAACGGCACCGGCCAGTACGTCGTCGGCCTTGGCGAAAGCCGACAGCAGGCTGGCGTCCTTGCCCAGGATGGTCAGCAGCTTCTCGTTGGGAATGGTGATCAACGAGTCGACGCTCTCGCTCAGCGCGCGGATGCCCTCATCGGCAATCTGCATGCGCTTGCGGCCTTCGAACGGGAACGGACGGGTCACCACCGCAACGGTGAGGATGCCCATTTCCTTGGCCACTTCGGCGATGATCGGCGCCGCACCGGTACCGGTACCCCCCCCCATGCCAGTGGTGATGAACACCATGTTGGTGCCGGCCAGGACTTCAGCGATGCGCTCGCGGTCTTCCAGGGCAGCCTGACGGCCAACCTCGGGATTCGCGCCGGCACCCAGGCCCTTGGTCACGCCGGTACCCAGTTGCAGGATGGTCCGCGCGCCAATGTTCTTCAGCGCTTGAGCATCGGTGTTGGCGCAGATGAATTCGACGCCTTCGATGTTGCTCTTGACCATGTGATTGACAGCGTTGCCGCCGCCACCGCCGACACCGATTACTTTGATAACCGGGCTAGCGGGGATGTTGTCTACGAGTTCGAACATTTTCCCTCTCCTTACATTCTCTAGTTTTTTTCGCCTACTGCGTTTTTACTGCCTTCCGGCGCCAAGCCTGAGACTCGCCGCCTGAAGTGTTGAACCTGGTTCAGAAATTGCCTTTGACCCAAGCCTGGAGCCGCTCGAAAAGCGGCGCCTTGGGCTCGTCGCTGCTGTAGCTGTCGCGGCTGCCGATCCCCGAGAACGAGATCCCGTCGGACTGTTTCTGCAAGCCGTACATCAACAGGCCCACGCCCGTGGAATAGATCGGGTTGCGAACCACGTCGTCCAGGCCCTTGATGCCATGGGGCACGCCCAGGCGTACCGGCATGTGGAAGATCTCCTCGGCCAGCTCGACCGCGCCTTCCATCTTCGACGTACCACCGGTCAGCACGATGCCGGCCGGGATCAGGTCTTCGTAGCCGCTGCGACGCAGCTCGGCCTGGATCAGCGTGAACAGCTCGTCGTAACGCGGCTCGACCACTTCGGCCAGGGCCTGGCGCGACAACTCGCGCGGCGGACGGTCGCCAACGCTGGGCACCTTGATGGTTTCACCGGCGCCAGCCAGTTTCGCCAGGGCGCAGGCGTAGCGGATCTTGATTTCCTCGGCGTACTGGGTCGGGGTGCGCAACGCCATGGCGATGTCGTTGGTCACCTGGTCGCCGGCAATCGGGATCACGGCCGTGTGGCGGATGGCGCCTTCGGTGAAGATCGCAATGTCGGTGGTGCCGCCGCCGATGTCCACCAGGCACACGCCCAGTTCTTTCTCGTCGTCGGTCAGCACCGAATAGGCCGAGGCCAATTGCTCGAGGATGATGTCGTCGATCTCCAGGCCACAGCGACGCACGCATTTCTCGATGTTCTGCGCGGCGTTAACAGCGCAGGTGACCACGTGGACCTTGGCTTCCAGGCGCACGCCGGACATGCCCAGGGGCTCGCGCACGCCTTCCTGGTTATCGATCACGTAGTCCTGCGGCAGGGTGTGCAGCACACGCTGGTCAGCCGGGATCGCCACGGCCTGGGCCGCGTCCAGTACGCGCTCGAGGTCGGCGGAGCTGACTTCGCGATCACGGATCGCCACGATACCGTGGGAGTTCAGGCTGCGGATGTGATTGCCCGCCACGCCGACGAACGCCGAGTGGATCCGGCAACCGGCCATCAGTTGCGCCTCTTCGATGGCGCGCTGGATCGACTGCACGGTGGACTCGATGTTCACCACCACGCCTTTCTTCAAGCCGCGGGACGGATGGGTGCCGATCCCGACGATGACCAGCGTGCCGTCGTCCGCGACCTCACCTACCAGCGCAACCACCTTGGAAGTGCCGATATCCAGCCCGACGATCATTTTTCCGCTTTGCACGTTTGCCATGGGTCCTGCCTCTTCTTAATTCTTCGCGACGGCGGGTTCGGCCGTCGTGGGCGCCACAGGTTCCCGCCAGCCGACGGCCAGGCCGTTGGCATAGCGCAGATCGATGCGCGCGATGTTCGTAATCTGTTCTTTGAGCGTCTTGTCATAGATGGCGATGAAGCGGCGCATCTTTTCCACCAGGTTGCCGCGACCGAGCAACAGCTCGATGCCCGGTCCCGAGCTGCCCGCGCCAGTGGTCAGGAACCAGCTGCCGCGCTCGCGCAATTCCAGGCGCGCGATGGAGAAGCCCAGCGGCCGCAACATCTGACTCAACACCTGGTATTGCTGCATCACCTGCTGCTGGGCCCGCTGAGGGCCGAACAGCTGTGGCAAATGTTCGTAGTTGGCCAGTTCCCGTGGCGTGAACGCCTGCCCCTGGTTGTTCAGCAACGACTCGTCGCCCCAACGGGCCACCGGCAGCTGTTCCTCCAGGCGGATCGACACCTGGTCGGGCCACACCCGGCGGACCTCGGCGTGGGCGATCCAGGGCATCTGCTCCAGCTCCGTGCGCATGCCCGCCAGGTCGATGGTGAAGAAGCTCGACGCCACGAACGGGGCGATCCGCTGCTGCACCGCTTGCTGGCTGATGTAGCTCAGGTCGCCCTGGACGTTGATCCGCGCGATCGGCCGGTCGGCATAGGGCAGCAGCCGTTGCGCCCCTTCATACGTACCGAACCCCAACGCCACCAGCAGTACCGGCCAGAACAGGCTCTTCAGGAAACCAAAATTGGCTTTCGGCAGGCGCGCCGACATCGGCTCCTTGGCCACCATTCGGCTGGCACCCCGCGGCACCGGCTTGCGGCCGGGTGCGGAGGGCTGATGACGAAGCGATGCGCCTTGCATGCTTAACCTCTTGCCTCTTGCGTGCCGACACTGGCCGCCAGGATCGACAGCACCAGTTGCTGGAAATCCAGACCGGCGGCACGGGCCGCCATCGGTACCAGGCTGTGATCGGTCATGCCCGGAGCGGTATTGACCTCCAGGAACCAGAACTGCCCCTCGGCGTCCTGCATCACGTCCGCCCGGCCCCAACCGGCGATACCCAGCGCCTCACAAGCCTTGGCCGTGAGGTCCATCAGTTCTTTTTCCTTGGCGGCGTCCAGCCCGCAGGGAATGCGGTACTGGGTATCGTTGGCGATGTACTTGGCGTCGTAGTCGTAGAACGTGTGCGGCGTGCCCAGGGCAATCGGGGGCAACACCTGGTCACGCAGGGTGGCGATGGTGAACTCGGGACCGGTGATCCACTGCTCGACCAACACTTGCGAATCGTAGGAACTGGCGTCTTTCCATGCCGCGGTCAATTCAGGCAGCGAATTCACTTTCGCCATGCCGATACTTGAACCTTCATGGGCCGGTTTGACGATCAAAGGGAAGCCCAGTTCCGTGGCCGCCGAAATACAGTCGGCCTCGGATGCCAGCACGGCATGCCGCGGCGTCGGAATGCCGAGGCTGTGCCAGACCTGCTTGGTGCGCAGCTTGTCCATCGCCAGCGCGGAAGCCAGGATGCCGCTGCCGGTGTAGGGGATGCCCAGGCATTCGAGCAGGCCCTGCATGCTGCCGTCTTCGCCGCCGCGCCCGTGGAGAATGATGAATGCGCGGTCGATCTTTTCGCTCAGCAGGCGCTGCAGCAAGTCATCGCCCACGTCGATGCCGAACGCATCGACACCGGCGCTTTGCAGGGCTTCGAGTACGGCCCTGCCGGATTTGAGGGACACCTCGCGCTCGGCGCTCTTGCCACCGAACAGCACGGCGACACGGCCGAAAGCTTTCGGGTCGAGGGTCGAGACCAGGTTGGCGTAGGCAGCAGTCATTTCAGTTTCCCCTCGCTGGATGCCACGACGGCCCCGGCGAATAACGGACTTTTCAACAGTTTCGGAGCGAGCCCGCCGATGTCGCCGGCGCCCTGGCACAGCAGGATGTCACCGGCGCGCAGCAGCGGCTTGACCAGCGGCGCCAGGTCCACGCCGCGCTCGATGTAGATCGGGTCCAATTGGCCGCGTTGGCGAATGCTGTGGCACAACTGGCGGCTGTCGGCACCGGGAATCGGCTCTTCGCCGGCCGGATAGACTTCCATCAACAGCAGCACGTTGGCATCGGCCAGCACCTGGACGAAATCGTCGTACAGGTCGCGGGTACGGCTGTAGCGGTGCGGCTGGTAGACCATCACCAGGCGCCGCTCCGGCCAGCCACCGCGCACGGCCTTGATCACCGCCGCGACTTCGGTCGGATGATGGCCGTAGTCGTCCACCAGCATCACGTTGCCGCCGTCCACCGGCAGTTCGCCGTAGACCTGGAAGCGCCGGCCCACGCCCTGGAACCCGGAGAGCCCCTGGACAATGGCTTCGTCGCTGACACCTTCGTCGGTGGCGATGCAGATGGTTGCCAGTGCATTGAGCACGTTGTGGTTACCCGGCATGTTCACCGACACATCCAACGGCTCGCGCTCGGGACGCAGCACGGTGAAGAAGGTCTGCATGCCCTGCTGGCGTACATTGATGGCCCGCACATCGGCGTCTTCGCCGAACCCGTAGGTCACGGTCGGGCGCTTGATCAGGGGCAGGATCTCGCGTACGACCGGGTCGTCCAGGCACACCACCGCCAACCCGTAGAACGGCAGGTTGTGCAGGAACTCGACGAAGGTCTTCTTCAGTTTGTTGAAGTCGCCATCGTAGGTTGCCATGTGGTCGGCATCGATGTTGGTCACCACCGCCACCAGCGGTTGCAGGTGCAGGAAGCTCGCATCGCTCTCGTCGGCTTCGGCGATCAGGTAGCGACTGGTGCCCAGCTGGGCATTGGTGCCCGCGGCGTTCAGACGGCCACCGATGACGAAGGTCGGGTCCAGGCCTCCGGCGGCGAACACCGAGGCGATCAGGCTGGTGGTGGTGGTCTTGCCATGGGTGCCGGCCACGGCGATGCCGTGGCGGTAGCGCATCAGCTCGGCCAGCATTTCGGCGCGTGGCACCACGGGAATACGGCGTTCCAGGGCAGTGGCCACTTCAGGGTTGGAAGTGTTCACGGCACTGGACACCACGAGCACGTCGGCATTGGCGGCGTTCTCGGCGCGGTGGTCGATGAAGATCTGCGCACCGAAGGACTCCAGTCGCTCGGTGACCGGCGAAGCCTTCAAGTCGGAGCCTGAAACTTCGTAGCCCAGGTTCAACAGCACTTCGGCGATGCCGCACATGCCCACTCCGCCGATCCCGACGAAGTGGATGCGGCGGATACGGCGCATTTCCGGTTGTGGCATGGCTTTGCGATTCTCAACCATGGGCCACCTCCAGGCAGGTATCGACCACTTGGGTCGTAGCATCGGGTTTGGCCAGGCGGCGCGCGGCGCGGGCCATGTCTTCGAGTCGTTGCGGCTGCATCAATACCTCTGTCAGGCGCGCGGCGAGATCCGCGGCGCCAGTCGTTCTTTGCGGCATCAGGAAGGCAGCGCCTTCACGGGCCAAATAATCGGCATTACGGGTCTGGTGATCGTCGATGGCGTGGGGCAGAGGCACCAGCATCGAGGGCAGACCGGCGGCAGCCAGTTCACTGATGGTCAGCGCGCCTGCGCGACAGATCACCAGGTCGGCCCAGCCATAGGCCTGGGCCATGTCTTTGATGAAAGGCTGCACTTGCGCCTCGACGCCTGCGGCGCGGTAGCGCTCGGCGGTCACTTCATCGTGGTTCCTGCCGGCCTGATGAAACACTTCCGGCCGCAGTTCGGGGGCGACCTGCGACAAGGCTTCGGGCAGCAGCTTGTTCAACGGTTCCGCTCCCAGGCTTCCGCCCAGGACCAGCAAACGCGCCTTGCGTCCGGCCAGGGCCGGGCGCGGTGTATCGAGAAACAGCTCGGTACGCACCGGATTGCCGGTGGTGCGCCGGCTGCCCGACAGGGTAAAGGTGTCGGGAAAGGCTTCACAGACCCGGGCGGCCAACGGCACGAGTAACCGATTGGCGGTACCGGCCACGGCGTTCTGCTCGTGAACGATCACCGGTACGCCGGCCAGTTTCGCCGCGACACCACCGGGACCGGTCACATAACCGCCAAACCCCACCACGCATACCGGCCGCAGCCGCCGAATGATCGCCCGCGCCTGCCAGATCGACCTGAGCAGCATCAGTGGCGCCTTGAGCAACGACAACCGGCCCTTGCCTCGCAGCCCGCTGGCGTCGATCCGGTGCAGCTCCAGGCCGGCGCCGGGCACCAGCTCGTTCTCGATGCCCCGCGGCGTGCCCAGCCAGTGCACGGTGTAGCCACGGGCCTGGAACTCACGGGCACAGGCCAGCGCCGGGAACACGTGCCCGCCGGTACCGCCCGCCATGATCAGCACGTTAGCGCCCATGAGTCGGCTCCTCGGCGAAGTCGCTTTCATGGAATTCCATTTCTTCGCTGCCCAGGTGAGTCCGGCTTTCCCATTCAATGCGTAGCAGCAGGCCCAGGCAGGCGCAGCAGATCACCAGGGAACTGCCGCCATAGCTGAGAAATGGCAGGGTCAGGCCCTTGGTCGGCAACAGGCCGACGTTCACCCCGATATTGATCAAAAATTGACCGATCCACAGGAACGACAGGCCGTACGCCACGTACGCGGCGAAAAACTGTTTGGCTTTCTCGGCCCACAGGCCGATGTACATGCCCCGCACGCAGACGAAGACGAACAGCGCGACGGTGCACAGCGAACCCACCACGCCCAGCTCCTCGGCCAGGACCGAGAACACGAAGTCGGTGTGGGCTTCCGGCAGGTAGAATTGCTTCTGCACGCTGTTGCCCAGCCCAACACCCAGCCACTCCCCGCGCCCGAAGGCGATCAGGGCCTGGGTCAGCTGGTAGCCGGAACCGAACTGGTCGGCCCACGGGTCGGTGAAGGTGATCAGGCGCGCCATCCGGTAGGGCTGCGCCTGTACCAGTACGGTCACGGCCGCGACCGCCAGCGCCACCATCAGGATGAAACGGAACAGTCCGACGCCCCCCAGGAACAGCATGGCCGCCGCAGCGCCCATCATCACCACCGTGGCACCGAAGTCCGGCTCCATCAGCAACAGGCCCGCCATGGGCAGCAGGACGATGAATGGCTTGAAGAAGCCCATCCAGCTCTCGCGCACTTCCTTCTGGCGCCGCACCAGGTAGCCGGCCAGGAAGAGCACCACGAAGACCTTGGCGATTTCCGAAGGCTGCACGTTGAAGAAGCTGAAGCCGATCCAGCGCATCGAACCGTTGACCTCGCGACCGATCCCCGGCACCAGCACCAGCACCAGCAGGCCAAAGGCGCCGAGCAGCATCATCCAGCCCAGGCGTTGCCAGGTGGCGATCGGCACCATCATGGTGACGATGCACGCGCCCAGGCCGATCACCAGATAGATCAGGTGACGGATCATGTGGTAAAGCGTGTTGCCCGATTGCACCGCGGCCACTTCCGAGGACGCCGAAGTGATCATCACCAGGCCCAGGCCCAGCAGCGCCAGGCAGCCGGCAAGCATCGGGAAGTCCAGGTCGATGCCACGGCCGGTGATCAACGGCGACGGGTACGGCTTGATGATATTCATGAGGCTCATGCCAAGTCCTCCGCCGCCCGGGCAAACAGCTGCCCACGCTCTTCGTAGTTCTTGAACATGTCGAAACTGGCGCAGGCCGGCGACAACAGCACCGCGTCGCCCGGCTGGGCAAGGGCGCGACATTGCCGCACGGCCTCGTCCAGGGAGTCGACGCGAACCAGCGGCACGGCATCGCCGATGGCCTGGGCAATCAATTCGCGGTCACGCCCCATCAGCACCACGGCGCGGCAGTTGGCCGCCACCGGATCGCGCAGGTCCTTGAAGTCGGCGCCCTTGCCGTCGCCGCCGGCGATCAGCACGAGCTTGCCCTGGATGTCCGCGCCCAGGCCTTCGATGGCGGCCAGCGCAGCGCCGACGTTGGTGGCCTTGGAATCGTTGTACCAGGCCACGCCATCGAGGTCGCGCACCCACTGGCAACGGTGCTCGAGCCCGGCGAAGGTCCGCAGGGCCGAGAGCATGGCATCGAACGGCAGGCCGACCGCATGTCCAAGGGCCAACGCCGCCAGGGCATTGGCCTGGTTATGGGCGCCACGGATCTTGAGCTCGCGCACCGGCATCAGGTTCTGGAATTCGAAGGCCAGGTATTTCTCGCCATTCTCTTCGCGCAACCCGAACCCTTTGAAGTCCGGTACCCCCAGGCCAAAGGACCAGCACGGCATGCCCTCGCCCAACAACGGGCGGGTCAGGGCATCCTGGCGGTTGAACACCACTTGCCGGGCGCCCCGGAAGATCCGGTGCTTGGCCAGGTGATAGGCCGGCAGGCCGCTGTAGCGGTCCATGTGGTCTTCGCTGATATTGAGCACGGTGGCCACTTCGGCGCCCAGGTGGTCGGTGGTTTCGAGCTGGAAGCTCGACAGCTCCATCACATACAGCTCGACGTCATCGCTGAGCAGGTCCAGGGCCGGAGTGCCCAGGTTGCCACCGACGGCGACCCGCTTGCCGGCGGCCGCGGCCATCTCGCCCACCAGGGTGGTGACGGTGCTCTTGGCGTTGGAACCGCTGATGGCAACGATCGGCGCCTTGGCGTTGCGGGCGAACAGCTCGATGTCACCGGACAATTTCACGCCACGGGCAGCGGCCGCCTGCAGGGCCGGCGTCGCCAGGGCCAGGCCGGGACTCACGTAGAGCTCATCGGCGCGGCACAGGAACTCGACGTCCAGCTCGCCACAACGCACGTCCACCTGCGGATAGTCGCGACGCAACGTCGCAAGCTCAGGTGGATTCTCCCGCGTATCGGCCACGGCAAACGACACGCCCCGGTTCGCCAGGAAGCGAACCAGGGACATGCCGCTCTTGCCGAGGCCGACAACGATGCGGAAGTGGTCAGAAGCGATCAGGGACACTCGTTCTACCTCAGTTTCAGGGTGGCAAGGCCGATCAGCACCAGGATCACGGTGATGATCCAGAAACGGACGATCACGCGTGGCTCGGGCCAGCCCTTGAGTTCAAAGTGGTGGTGGATCGGTGCCATGCGGAATACGCGGCGGCCGGTCAATTTAAAGGAAGCAACCTGAATGACGACTGACAGGGTCTCCATCACGAACACGCCGCCCATGATGAACAGGACGATTTCCTGGCGAACGATGACGGCGATGGTGCCCAGGGCCGCGCCCAGCGCCAGGGCGCCGACGTCGCCCATGAAGACTTGCGCCGGGTAGGTGTTGAACCACAAGAAGCCCAGGCCGGCACCGATCAGGGCGCCACAGAACACGATCAACTCACCCGCCCCCGGTACGTAGGGAATCAGCAGGTATTCGGCGAATTTCACGTTACCCGACAGGTAGCAGAAGATCCCCAGCGCGCCGCCGACCATGACCGTGGGCATGATCGCCAGGCCGTCGAGGCCGTCGGTGAGGTTGACCGCGTTGCTGGAACCGACGATCACCAGGTAGGTCAGCACGATGAAGCCGGCGCCCAGCGGGATGCTGTAGTCCTTGAGCATCGGCAGGATCAGGGTGGTTTCCACCGGCGAGGCGGCGGTCATATAAAGGAAGATCGCCGCGCACAGGCCGAACACCGACTGCCAGAAATACTTCCAGCGGCTTGGCAGCCCACGAGAGTTCTTCTCGATGACCTTGCGGTAGTCGTCGACCCAACCGATGGCGCCGAACAACAGGGTCACCAACAGCACGACCCAGACGTAGCGGTTCGCCAGGTCGGCCCAGAGCAAGGTGCTGATGCCGATGGACGACAGGATCAGCGCACCGCCCATGGTGGGAGTACCGGACTTGGACAGGTGCGACTGCGGGCCGTCGTTACGCACCGACTGGCCGATCTGCAGGTTCTGCAGGGTGCGGATCATCCACGGGCCCAGGAACAGCGACAACGACAACGCGGTCAGCACGCCCAGGATCCCGCGCAGGGTCAGGTACTGGAAGACCGCGAAGCCTTTGTGGAACTGTTGCAGGTACTCCGCTAGCAGCAGCAGCATCAATGTTTCTCCATACGGGTGCCGCACAGCGCCGCGACGATGTTTTCCATCGCGGCGCTACGAGAGCCCTTGATCAATAAAGTGGTGTTCGGGTCTTGTTCGGCACCCAGGGCCTCGATCAGCTCGGCCTGAGTGGTGAAATGCCGCGCGTGCTCGCCAAAGGCGGCGACCGCATGGGCCATCATCGGGCCGACCGCATACAGCGCGTCGACCTTGCCACGGGCATAGGCCCCGACATCGTGATGGCCTTGCTGCGCCCACTCGCCCAGCTCGCCGATATCCCCCAGCACCAGCACGGTGCGACCGGAGAACCCGGCCAGGATATCCACCGCTGCGCACATGGACGTCGGGTTGGCGTTATAGGTGTCGTCGATCACGCGCATGCCGTTACTGGCCAATTGCGCGACCGAGCGCCCCTTGACCGGTTGCACCGCGTTCAACCCGGCGACGATGCCCGGCAGCGAAATGCCCAGGGCATGGGCAGCCGCCGCCGCGGCCAGGGCGTTGGCAACGTTATGGGTGCCAAGGAGGTTCAACTGGACCCGCTCGGCGCCGTCGGGACCGTGCAGGTTGAAGGCCGGGCAGCCGCGGGCATCGCGATCGAGGTCGCTGGCATGGAAGTTCGCGGCGAGATTGCTCAGGGCGAAGGTCAGCACCTTGCGCTCACCGGCCCGGGCCTTCCAGATTTCGAAAGCCTTGTCATCGAGATTCAACACGGCGACGCCATTGGCATCCAGCCCCTCGATGATCTCGCCCTTGGCCTCGACGATTTTCTCCGGACCGCCGAACTCGCCGACGTGGGCGGTACCGGCATTGTTGAGCACCGCCACGTGAGGCCTGGTCATGGCCACGGTGTAGGCAATCTCGCCGAGCCGCGAGGCCCCGAGCTCGATGACGGCGGCACTGTGTTCCGGCGCCAGCTCCAGCAGGGTGAGGGGCACGCCGAGGTCGTTGTTCAGGTTGCCACGGGTCGCCAGCACTGGCCCACGGGTGCGCAGGATGCTGGCAAGCATTTCCTTGACCGTGGTCTTGCCGCTGGAACCGGTGATGGCCGCGACCGGCTTGTCGAACGCCGCACGGTTCAATGCGCCCAGTTGGCCCAGGGCCTGGCGGGTGTCATCCACCCGCAATTGCGGCAACGTGCTGTTGCTCACTTCCCGCTCGACCAACGCGGCGACCGCGCCTTTGGCGGCGACCTCGTTCAGGTAGTCATGGCCGTCGAAACGCGGCCCGGCCAGGGCCACGAAGAGCTGCCCGGCGACAATGGCCCGGCTGTCGATGCTCACGCCGTCGAAGGTAGCGTCCGCGGCGACGAGGCGCCCGTTCAAGGCATGGGTCAGTTCACTGAGTTTCAAGGCCTTAAGCATGGGCCACCTCCCACGCGGTCAAGGCATGATCGGCTTCCACCAGATCGGAGAAAGCGTGGCGTTCACCATTGATTTCCTGATAGTCCTCGTGGCCCTTGCCAGCCAGGACAATGACGTCGTCCGCCGAAGCGCCAGCGATCAATTGCGCAATCGCCTGAGCACGGCCGGCCACGAACGTGACGTTATCCACAGCGGTGAATCCGGCGCGGATGTCGTCGAAAATCCGCATCGGGTCTTCGGTCCGTGGGTTGTCGTCGGTGACCAGCACGCCATCGGCCAGCCGCTCGACCACTTCGGCCATCAGCGGACGCTTGCCGCGGTCGCGATCGCCACCACAGCCGAACAGGCACAGCAACCTGCCCCGGGCGTGAGGCCGCAGGGCCGTCAGGACTTTCTCCAGGGCATCGGGGGTATGGGCGTAATCGACCACCACCAGCGGTTGCGTACCGCCACCCAAGCGCTGCATGCGACCGGCCGGGCCTTCGAGTTTCGGCAGGACCTTGAGGATTTCATCCAGCGGGTAGTCCAGGCCAAGCAAGGCGCCCACCGCGGCCAGCACGTTGCTCAGGTTGAAACGCCCCAGCAAGGTGCTGCGCAGGTGATGTTCGCCCTGGGGCGTGACCAGCGTGGCGCGCACGCCTTCGTCGGTGAATTGCGCCTGGCGTATATAAAGGTAGGCGCTGGCATCTTCCAGGCTGTAGGTGATCAACCGGGACTCGCGGTGCTCGGCGGCCAATTGCCGGCCGAACGCGTCGTCGATATTGATGACCCGGCATTTCAGGTCGTTCCAGGCAAACAGCCGTGCCTTGGCTTCGCCATAGGCCTGCATCGTGCCGTGGTAATCCAGATGGTCGCGGGACAGGTTGGTCAACACCGCGACGTCGAATGCCAGGGCGGTCACGCGGCCCTGGTCCAGGCCGTGGGAGGAAACTTCCATGGCCACGGCCTTGGCCCCAGCCTTCTTCAGGTCGGCCAGGGTCGCCTGCAAGGCGATCGGGTTCGGCGTGGTATGCAGGCCGCTTTCCAGCGCTGCGTGGAAACCATTGCCCAGTGTCCCGACAATGCCGCAATGCTGGCCCAGCAGGTCCAGCGCCTGGGCCACCAGTTGGGTAACGCTGGTCTTGCCGTTGGTGCCGGTCACGCCAATCAGGTTCAGGTGACGGCTCGGCTCGCCATAGAAGCGACCGGCGATATCCGACAGCTGCGCCGCCAGCCCCTTCACCGGGATCAGCGGGACATCGGTGATCGGCAGCACGGTGGCGCCTTCCACTTCATAGGCCACGGCGGCAGCCCCGCGCTTCAAGGCATCGGCGATATGGGCACGGCCATCGGAACGCGCGCCCGGCACGGCCAGGAACAGATCCCCGGCACGGACGTTGCGGCTGTCCAGGGCCAGTTCGCGAATCAGCAGATCGTGACCGGCGTGGGCGAATATCTTGTTCAGGCTCAGGGACATCAGCCACGCCCTCCATCGGCTTTCAAGGGGACGACCGGCGCGGTACTCGCCTGCTGGGTCGGCGGCAGGTTATCCGGAGTAATGTTCATCAGGCGCAGGGTGCCGGACATGACCTTGCTGAAGACCGGCGCTGAAACCAGGCCACCGAAGTAACCGGCCTTGCTCGGCTCGTCGATGACCACCACGATGGCGTAGCGAGGGTCGCTCATCGGGCCGAAGCCGGCGAACAGCGAACGGTAGGAGTTCTCGGCATAGCCCTTGGTCCCCACGGAGGTCTTGCGGGCCGTACCCGACTTGCCCGCGACGTGATAGGCCGGCACCTGGGCGCGATACACCCCGCGCGGCGCCTCGATCACCTGCTGCAGCATGCCCTGCATGGTCTTGGCGACATTCTCCGGGATCACCTGGGTGGTTTGCGGCGGCTTGTCGGATTTGATCAGGGTCAGGGGTGCGATACGGCCATTGTTGGCCAACGCCGAAAATGCGTGGACCAACTGGATCGCCGTCACGGAGACACCGTAGCCATAGGACAGCGTGGCCGTTTCGGCCTTGCGCCATTCCCGATAGTTCGGCAGGTTGCCGACACGTTCACCCGGGAACCCCAGGCCGGTGTCCTGGCCGAGGCCGATCTTCTGGGCCAGGCGGTAGATCGTTTCGCCGCCGATGTCGAAGGCGATCTTGCTCATGCCGACGTTACTGGAATTGATCAGGATACCGGTCAGGTCGAGCACCGGGCCTTCGGTCTTGGACACGTCGCGAATGGTGTACTTGCCGATCTGCAAGGTCCCCGGATACACCTCGACGGTGTCGCTCGGTTTCCAGCGTCCGGTCTCCAGGGCGGCGGCCATGGAGACCGCCTTCATGGTGGAACCAGGCTCGAACACGTCGATCATCGCGCGGTTACGCATCATCGCCGGCTGCAGGTTGCGACGGTTGTTGGGGTTGTAGGTCGGCTGGTTGACCATGGCGAGGATCTCGCCGGTCTTCACGTCCATGATCACCAGGCTGCCGGCCTTGGCACCGTTCTCGACGATGGCATTGCGCAGCTCGCGGTTGGCCAGGTATTGCAGGCGCAGATCAATGGACAACGCCAAGGGCTTTCCGGCCTTGGCGTTTTTGGTGACCTGGACATCCTTGATCAGCCTGCCGCGCCGATCCTTGATGACTTGCCGCTTGCCGGCCACCCCGGCAAGCCATTCATCGTAGGCCAGTTCGACCCCTTCCCTGCCGCGGTCATCGATGTCGGTGAATCCGACCATGTGGGCCGTGACTTCCCCGGCGGGATAGAAACGCCGGAACTCTTCGATGCCATAGACACCCGGCACCTTCAGGTCGAGCACGCTCTGGCCCTGTTCCGGGGTCAGGCCGCGAACCAGATAGATGAACTCCTTGTTGGCCTGTGCTTCGAGACGCTCGGCCAAAGCCTTGGGATCCTGCCCGAGAGCGGCCGCCAGGGCGGGCCACTTGTCCTTGGCCAGCTGCATTTCCTTGGCATTGGCCCACAAGGTGGTCACCGGCGTACTCACGGCCAGGGGTTCGCCATTGCGGTCGGTGATCAGGCCGCGGTGAGCCGGAATAGGAATATGACGCACACTGCGGGCGTCACCTTGCCCCTTGAGGAAATCACGGTCGACGACCTGCAGGTCGATGATGCGCCACGAAATGGCAGCCACCATGATCCCGAGCAACCCCAGGACCAGACGGAACCGCCACGGGAACAGCGCCCCTTCGAGCTTCATCATGGCGCCACCATCTGCACTTCGGCAGCGCCCGGGATGCGCATTTTCAGTTGTTCGGTGGCCAGCACTTCGATACGGCTATGGGCCGTCCAGGTACTTTGCTCCAGGATCAACCGCCCCCATTCGGCCTGCGCCTTGTCGCGCACGCTCAGTTCGTTGTAAAGCGTATTGAGCAGCTGACGGTTCCAGTGGGCACTGTAGGACACGGCAATGGCCGACACGAGCACGCCGATAAACAGCAGCAGCATGAAAAAGCTGCCGCCTGGCAGGGGCTTGGCGAAGAGCCGGCTCACCGCAACTTCTCCGCGACACGCATGACGGCACTACGGGCGCGTGGATTGGCCTTGAGCTCAGCCTCGGAGGCGAACCGGGCCTTGCCGTGGATCTTGATCCTGGGCACGAAGGCTTCGAAACGCACCGGCAGGTTGCGCGGCAGGTTATCGGCTTCGCCCTTGGTCAGCTTGCGCATGAACAGCTTGACGATACGGTCTTCCAGGGAATGGAAGCTGATCACCACCAGCCGACCACCGATCTCCAGCGCATCGAGGGCCGCTTCGAGGCCGGCTTCGAGATCGCCCAATTCATTATTGACGTGGATGCGCAGCCCCTGGAAAGCACGGGTCGCCGGATTCTTGCCCTTTTCCCACGCCGGATTGGCGACCTTCAGCACTTCGGCCAGGTCACCAGTGCGTTCGAAAGGCTTGATCTCGCGCCGTTCCACCACGGCACGCGCCATGCGCCCGGAAAAACGCTCTTCGCCATATTCCTTGAAGACGCGGGCGATTTCTTCCATTGGGGCGGTATTGACGAACTCGGCCGCACTGATGCCACGGGAAGGATCCATGCGCATGTCCAGCGGGCCATCGTTGAGGAAACTGAAACCGCGCTCCGGGTCGTCCAGTTGCGGCGAAGACACGCCCAGGTCGAGCAGGACGCCGCTGACCTTGCCGGCCAGGCCCCGCTCGGCGACTTCCGAACCCAGCTCGGCAAAGCTGCGCTGCACAACGACAAAGCGGCCGTCTTCGGCCGCCAGCGCTTGCCCGGTGGCAATCGCTTGAGGATCCTTGTCGAACCCCAGCAGCCGGCCGTCCGGACCGAGCTGGCTGAGAATCAGCCGACTGTGCCCACCGCGCCCGAACGTGCCGTCCAGATAGCAGCCATCAGGACGTACGGCGAGAGCGTCGACGGCCTCGTCCAGCAGTACGGTGATGTGTTTGAAGCCGCTATCAATAGTCACAGGATCAGATCACGCAGTTCATCGGGCATGGCACCCGGTTGTTGAATAGCAGCGAGGTCGGCGGCGGAAACCGCATTCCAGGCATCTTCGTCCCACAATTGGAACTTGTTCAGTTGGCCCACCAGCATCGCGCGCTTGTCCAGCTTGGCGTATTCGCGCAGGCGCGGCGGGACCAGGAAACGACCACTGCCGTCGAGCTCGAGATCGACGGCATTACCGATCAGCAAACGTTGCAGACGGCGGTTTTCTTCACGCAGCGAAGGCAGTGCGCGCAGTTTGGTTTCGATGACGTCCCATTCATCGAGGGGGTAGACGCACAGGCAGGGGTCAACAGCATCGATCGTGACGATCAATTGCCCGGAACTACGCGAAACGAGCTCGTCACGGTACCGGCTCGGCATGGCGAGACGGCCCTTTGCATCGAGACTGATGGCGTTAGCTCCGCGAAACACGTCAGCGTTTCTCCCAGATTCAGCGTTTTACCGCCCAAAAAACCCACTTCATGCCACTTTCCTCCACTCGCGCACACTATAGGAACGCGCCCACTGCACCGTCAAGGCGCGGATTGAAGGAAAAGCCTTATAGATCGGAGATTTAGGAGCGGATCTGGAGGGCTAACAGGAATCTGACGTAGGATTTTTCACCATAATTCGAGCGAACACAGGAAACTGCGCTCACAAGTTAAAGTGATTTATTAAGAGTAAGATTTTTTTGGTATTAGCAACTGCTGCTGCCGATGATTTCAGCAGGGAGGGAAAAGGTGGAGAGTCGATCTGTAAGCCGGGTTCTGTCTTGAACAGTCATTCGTCTACGATGGCCATCACTGGACATCTTTAGCAACCTACCCGGTCCCAGCGCGGGCCACGCCTTGGGACCCTATTTGGTCTTGCTCCAAGTGGGGTTTACCTAGCCACGAACTGTTGCCAGCCGTGCGGTGCGCTCTTACCGCACCTTTTCACCCTTACCGGCGCCGAAGCGCTTAGGCGGTTATTTTCTGTGGCACTTTCCGTAGGCTCGCGCCTCCCAGGCATTACCTGGCACTTCGCCCTATGGAGCCCGGACTTTCCTCCCCCCCCTAATTCTCATAGAGGGCAGCGACTGTCCGATCGACTCTCCGCCGCGAAGGTTAACGGCAGAGCGTGCGAAGAACAAGCGCTAAAAGCCTTTGGCCAGGTTGCCTGTCCGGTTTTACCGGGCCTTCTGTTTATCCAGCGCTACCTGATACAGCACGTTCTTGCGCTCGCCGGTAATCTGCGCGGCAAGCGCGGCGGCGCGCTTGAGCGGCATTTCCTCGAGCAACAGGTCCAGGATGCGCATCGCCTCGCCGCTGACACCCTCCTCATTTTCCGGCGCCGTCCAGCCTGCCACCAGCACCACGCATTCGCCACGCTGCTGGTTGCTATCGTTTTCGACGAAAGCCCGCAACTGCGCCAACGGTAGCCCCTTGAGGGTTTCGAAGGTCTTGGTCAGCTCGCGGGCCAGTAGCGCCGGGCGCTCGGGACCGAATACCGACTCCATGTCCTGCAGGCATTCCAGGATCCGATGCGGTGCTTCGTAGAAAATCAGGGTACGAGGCTCCTCCTTTATAGACTCCAGGCGCGCCCGCCGCCCCACCGCCTTGGCCGGCAGGAAACCTTCGAAGATGAAACGGTCCGACGGCAGGCCGGCCGCCGACAACGCTGCGATCAGCGCGCAGGCTCCCGGCACCGGTACGACATTGATACCGGCGGCACGGGCCTGGCGCACCAGATGATAGCCGGGGTCGGAAATCAGCGGCGTACCGGCATCGGAAATCAGCGCAACGTTATCGCCCGCCAACAGGCGCGTGATGAAGCGACTGCCTTCATCGCGCTCATTGTGCTCATGGCAGGCCGCCAACGGCGTGCCTATGCCGAAATGCTGCAGCAGACGCTGGGAATGGCGCGTGTCTTCGGCCGCGATCAGGGCAACATCCTGCAGAATCTTCAGCGCCCGGGCGCTGATATCGTCCAGGTTGCCGATGGGCGTCGCCACCACATAAAGCGAGCCGGCGGCGGAATTCAAAGCACCTGGAACAGTCAAAGCGCATACCTCATGATCGGTAAAACCGCCATTGTAGCGTGTGCCGGCCGTCTCGGCTGTTCACTTCAGCCATTGTGGCCAGGGAGCGCGCCCCCTGGCCACAGGTCAATACCTGACTTTTGTGGCGCGCCGCACCCTTTGAAATACCTAAATCGATCGATTCACGCCACCGACATCGCACCCCGGCCAGCGCTTGGGTACAATTCGACGCTAATTTGATCTCGTATCAGGAACATTTACATGATCGCTTGCCTGCGGCTGTTTTCCGCTCTCTGCCTCGCTGCCCTTCTGGCGGCCTGCGCCAGCTCGCCCTCGTCCAGCCTTGGCGAGCTTCCACGGACCCCGGATGCCAGTATCGAGCAACTGCTCGAACAGGCCGCCCAAAGCAAAACTCCGGAAAAAGCCGCCCTGCTGCGCCTGAGCGCGGCGGACCTGGCCTACCGTCAAGGCAATGCCGGCCAGTCCGCGCAGATCCTGCAACAGGTGCCGCTGGAACAGCTCAAGCCTGGCCAGCAGATCTTCGCCAGCACCCTGTCGGCGGAACTGGCCATGACACGCAATCAGCCCAAGGCGGCGCTGGCTGCCCTGAGCCATCCGAGCCAGCAGCACCTGGGCGAAATGCCGGTTGAACAACAGATCCGTACCGGCACCGTGCATGCCCGTGCCCTGGAGGCCGATGGCCAGACCCTGGCGGCCGCCCGGGAACGGATCTTCATCGCACCACTGCTCGAGAACGAGGCCGCGGCGAAAAACCACGAAGCCATCTGGTCGCTGATCGCCTCGCTGCCCACCGATCAACTGCAACCGAGCACCACCGATGACCTCGGAGGCTGGCTGAGCCTGGCCCGTGCGGTGAAAACCGCCGGCACCCTGGAGCAGCAGCAGGCCGCCATCAATAGCTGGCGCGAGCAGAATCCCAAGCATCCCGCCGCGATCCAGCTGCCGACACCCCTGGTCAAGCTCAAGGAGCTGGCCAGCCAGCCACTGAGCAAAATCGCATTGCTGCTGCCCCAGAATGGCCAGCTGGCTACGGTTGCCAAGGCCCTGCGCGAAGGCTTCATGGCCGCCCACTACCAGGCCCAACAGGCCGGGCAGAATCCACCCAGCATCCAGTTCTACGACAGCACCAACCTGACCTCCATGGACGAGTTCTATCGCAAGGCCCAGGCGGACGGCGTGCAATTGGTGGTAGGCCCCCTGGAAAAACCGCTGGTCAAGCAGATCAGCACGCGGCCGCAATTGCCGATCACCACCCTGGCGCTGAACTACAGCGAAGGCGAGCAAGGCCCACCCCAGCTATTCCAGTTCGGCCTGGCTCCGGAGGACGAAGCTCGCGAAGTCGCTCGTCGCGCCCGCGCCGACGGCCTGCATCGCGCGGCCGCGATGGTGCCGAAAGGCGAATGGGGTGATCGGGTACTGAAGGCCTTCAGCCAGGACTGGCAAGCCAACGGCGGCACCATCGTCGCTATCGAACGCGTCGACCAGCCAGTACAACTGGCCCAGCAGATCGCCGACATGTTCCAGCTGCGCCAGAGCGAAGCCCGCGCCAAGAGCCTGCAGAGCACCGTGGGCACCACGGTTGCGGCCCAGCCGTCCCGTCGCCAGGACATCGAATTCATTTTCCTGGCCTCGACTCCGCAACAGGCCCAGCAGATCAAGCCGACCCTGAACTTCCAATACGCTGGCGACGTGCCGGTCTACGCAACGTCCCAGGTGTTCAGTGCCAGCGGCGACCAGAACCAGTACAACGACATGAACGGTATCCGTTTCTGCGAAACCCCGTGGCTGCTCGATGCCAACGACCCGCTGCGCAA
The DNA here is from genome assembly GCF_900156465.1 of Pseudomonas sp. 7SR1. Classification (NCBI taxonomy): domain Bacteria; kingdom Pseudomonadati; phylum Pseudomonadota; class Gammaproteobacteria; order Pseudomonadales; family Pseudomonadaceae; genus Pseudomonas; species Pseudomonas sp. 7SR1. The sequence continues at coordinate 2,674,076 of NZ_LT707064.1, read as the reverse complement.
GCAGGTCACCGCACAATGGCCCCAGGCCGGCGGCAGCCTGGGCCGGTTGTACGCGATGGGCGCGGATGCCTACCGCCTGGCGCCACGCCTGGGTCAGCTCAAGACCCTGCCGGACAGCCGTATCGAAGGCCTGTCGGGTAGCCTGGCGGTGTCGCAATCCCAGCGGATCCAGCGGCAACTGCCCTGGGCCGAGTTCGTCAACGGTCAAGTGCAGCGCCTGCCGGACACTCAGCGCTGATGCCCGAGCGATCACGCCAGCAAAGCGGTCGGAATGCCGAGGGCCTCGCCCTCGCGCATCTCCAGCAACACGGTCTGCGCCTGGTGGCGCAGAACTGGTTGTGTAAACGCGGCGAGCTTGATCTGGTCATGCTTGATGGCGATACAGTAGTATTTGTCGAAGTCCGCTACAAAAAAAACACCCAATGGGGTGGCGCCCTCGACAGCATCGACGCGCGCAAGCGCCAGAAGCTGATATTCGCCGCGCAGTATTTTCTGCAATGCGAATCTCAATGGGCCGATCACCCCTGTCGTTTCGACGTGGTTGCCATCGACAGCAACGCCGATCAGTTGAACTGGCTACAGAACGCCTTCGACAGTTGAACGCCAACGTCATGACGAACCGGGCCGGACACCTTCATTCAATTTTTGCTCTTTGCTTTGCGCGCCGCACACGCCTGTGCCGATAAGTCGCGCTACTTAAGGTCACACAGATGGACATGCAATCGCGAATCCGCCAGCTTTTTCAGGCCAGTATCGACACCAAGCAGCAGGCGATGGACGTACTTGCACCGCACATCGAGCAAGCCAGCCAGGTGATGGTCAACGCCCTGCTCAACGAGGGCAAGATGTTGTCGTGCGGCAACGGCGGCTCGGCCGGCGACGCCCAGCACTTCTCGTCGGAGCTGCTCAATCGCTTCGAGCGCGAGCGCCCGAGCCTGCCGGCCATCGCCCTGACCACCGACAGCTCGACGATCACCTCCATCGCCAACGACTACAGCTACAACGAAGTCTTCTCCAAACAGATCCGCGCCCTGGGCCAGCCTGGCGATGTATTGCTGGCGATCTCCACCAGCGGCAACTCGGCCAACATTATTCAGGCGATCCAGGCCGCACATGATCGCGAAATGATTGTCGTAGCATTGACCGGACGCGATGGCGGCGGCATGGCATCACTGCTCTTGCCCGAGGACGTCGAGATTCGCGTACCGGCCAATGTCACCGCACGTATCCAGGAAGTCCACCTGCTGGCGATCCACTGTCTCTGCGACTTGATCGACAGCCAACTGTTCGGGAGTGAAGAATGACCCCTAATCGCCTTGGCCTTCTGGCCCTGACCCTGTGCCTCGGCATCAGCGGCTGCACATCGGTGGTGAACGCCAGCCGGGAGAAGCCGATTGAAGACGACCGCGGCACCCGCACCTTCGGCAGCAAGATCGACGACTCTCTGATCGAAACCAAGGCCGGCGTGAACATCGCCAAGGCCGACCCGGACCTGGACAACAACTCGCATATCGTCGTCACCAGCTTCAACGGTGTCGTGCTGCTGGCCGGCCAGACCCCGAGGGAAGACCTCAAGGCCAAGGCCGAGCAAGCCGCCAGCGCTGTGCAACGGGTCAAGACCGTCCATAACGAGTTGCAGGTCCTGCCACCCTCCTCGCTGCTGGCGCGCCAGAACGACGCCTGGCTGACCACCAAGATCAAGACCCAGATGCTCACCGATGCCAGTATTCCAGGCTCGCGCATCAAGGTCGTGACCGAGAACGGTATTGTTTATCTGCTGGGTCTGCTGACCAAGCAAGAGGCCGCCCAGGCGACCAATCTGGTGCAGGGAGTTTCCGGGGTGCAGAAGATCGTTAAGTTGTTTGAGTATATTGACTGAGGGCAGTTGCGGTTCTTGATGCTGCGCTTGGCTTGGCTTGGCTTGGCTGGAAAACGGTGCTTCTTCAGATGGGGAAGTGCCGTTTTTTTTGGGGGGGTTGGTTTGTGTGTATATCCGTTTCTGCGGTAACGGCTGCTTAGGGTTCCGCCCTGACGGCGGGTCACTTTTGGAAAAGCGCCAAAAGTAACCAAAAGCGCTTGGCCCCACCACTGGGCACAGACCTTTTGGTTACTTTTGGGGCGTCTGCCAAAAGTGACCCGCCGTAAGGGCGGAACCGTAAGCAGCCGTTACCGCAGAAACGGATCTACACACAAAACCCTACTTCACCACCTTAAGACTAGGCCGCCCACTAGGCCGCGGCGGCTCGTCATCCGGCGGCAAGTCATCATCCGCCTCATACTCATCCTCGCCATCCAATGGCGCTTCCAACTCGAACACCATGCCCTGACCATTCTCCCGGGCGTAGATCCCGAGGATCGAAGCAATAGGCACATACAGCGTGTGCGGCACACCACCAAAGCGCCCTTCGAAACTTACGGCGTCGTTGTCCATGTGCAGATGGCGCACGGCGGCCGGCGAAACGTTGAGGACAATCTGCCCATCACTGGCAAAACCCTGCGGCACCTGCACCGAAGGATACTCGGCGTTGACCAGCATATGCGGGGTGCAATCGTTGTCCACAATCCACTCATAGAGCGCGCGGACCAGATAAGGTCGACTGGAGTTCATAGCGGCTCCCTAAGCCTCAGCGCATGTCGCGCTCGACACCAGACAGGCTTGCCTGGAACGTCTCACGCGCGAATTGGCGCTCCATATAATCAAGCAGCGGCTTGGCGGGCCGCGGCAGTTCGATACCCAGAATCGGCAAACGCCAGAGTATGGGCAATAGGCAGCAATCCACCAGACTTTGTTCCTCACTGAGGAAAAACGGTTTGTCGATGAACAGCGGCGATACGCCTGTCAGGCTTTCGCGCAACTCCTTGCGCGCGACCACCCGATCCGACTCCTTGGTTCGCGGATCCAGGATCAGGTCCACCAATCCGCACCAGTCGCGCTGGATACGATGAATCAGCAGACGGCTGTTCGCACGAGCGACAGGGTACACCGGCAGCAAGGGTGGATGCGGATAACGCTCATCCAGATATTCCATCACCACGGTCGACTCCCATAACGCCAGGTCACGATCGACCAGCGTAGGCAGGCTACCGTAAGGGTTCACCTCGATCAGCTTTGGCGGTTGACGACCCGCCTCGACATAAATGATCTCGGCGCTGACACCTTTCTCTGCCAGTACGATACGTACCCGGTGGGAATAGTGGTCGGCGGGGTCGGAGTAACAGGCCAACCGATTGGTCACGCCCATGGCGATCCTCCTCGCTTGTTGAAATTCTTGAAAAACGGAAAAACGAGCGCGCCCAGAGGGCGTCTCCCGTAACACCTGGCCAACCAGGCTCGTTACACCTTCAGAGACGCCCTTGGGCGCGCACGATTAACAGCAACGGCTTACAGCTTTATCAATGTACGTCTTTCCAGTATTCACGCTTGAGCAGATAGGCGAATACGAAGAAGAACGCCAGGTACAGCAACACGTAGGTACCAATGCGCTGGTGCTCCAGCTTCACCGGGTTCGCCGAGTAAGCCAGGAAGGTTACCAGATTCTTGACCTTCTCATCGAACTGCTCGGGAGTGAGGCTGCCGGTATTGGGCAGGATCGTCAACTGGTCACAAGCCTCATGGGTCAAGGCAGTGCCGGTCAGCGGGTCGAATTGCTTCTTGCCGTCCTCGACGATCTGGACCTGCTTGCAGCCCACGACCTGGCGACCCTGCAGGCCAACCAGGACGTTCGGCATGCCCACGTTCGGGAAGACCTTGTTGTTCACGCCCCATGGACGCGCCGGATCTTCATAGAACGAACGCAGGTAGCCATAGAGCCAGTCGGTCCCACGCACGCGAGCGACCAGGGTCAGGTCGGGCGGCGCGGCGCCGAACCAGGTCTTGGCGTCTGCCGGCTGCATGCCGATGTTCATGTGGTCGCCCAACTTGGCGCCGGTGAACACCAGCTTCTCCAGCATCAACTCATGAGGGATGCCCAGGTCATTGGCCACGCGCTCGTAACGCTGGAACTTGGCACTGTGGCAGCCCATGCAGTAGTTGGCGAAAGTACGGGCACCGTCCTGCATGGCGGCCTTATCGGAAACGTCGATGTCGACTTTTTCCAGTTCTGGTCCGCCGTGTTCGGCCGCGAAGGACAGGACAGGCATGGCAGCGAGAATCAATACAGCGAATAGTTTTTTCATCAGCCAGTCACCCTTTCCGGAACCGGTTTGGTCTTCTCGAGCCTGGTATAGAAAGGCATCAGAATGAAGTAGGCGAAGTACAGGAAGGTGCAGACCTGCGACAGCAACGTACGACCCGGCGTTGGCGCCAATACGCCCAGCACGCCCAGGATCACGAACGAGATGCAGAACACCACGAGCCAGATCCGGCTCAGCCAGCCTTTGTATCGCATCGACTTGACCGGACTGCGGTCCAGCCACGGCAGCACGAACAGCACCGCGATGGCCGCACCCATGGCAATGACCCCCAGCAGCTTGTCCGGAACCGCCCGCAAAATCGCGTAGAACGGTGTGAAGTACCAGACGGGAGCGATGTGCTCAGGCGTCTTGAAGGCGTTCGCCTGCTCGAAGTTCGGTTTCTCCAGGAAGTAACCGCCCATTTCCGGGAAGAAGAACACGATGGAGCAGAAGATGAACAGGAACACCACCACGCCGACGATATCCTTCACGGTGTAGTACGGGTGGAAGGCAATGCCATCCAGCGGTACGCCGTTTTCGTCCTTGAGTTTCTTGATATCCACGCCGTCAGGGTTGTTCGAACCGACTTCATGCAGCGCCAGGATGTGCAGCACCACCAGGCCGAGGATCACGATCGGCAGGGCCACCACATGCAGGGCGAAGAAGCGGTTCAAGGTGATACCCGAGATCAGGTAGTCGCCACGGATCCACTGGGTCAGGTCGTCGCCGATGACAGGAATCGCACCGAACAGCGAGATGATCACCTGGGCACCCCAGTAAGACATCTGGCCCCACGGCAGCAGGTAGCCCATGAAGGCCTCGGCCATCAGCGCCAGGTAGATCAGCATGCCGAAGACCCACACCAGCTCACGAGGCTTCTGGTACGAACCGTAGAGCAGGCCGCGGAACATGTGCAGGTAGACCACGATGAAGAATGCCGAGGCACCGGTGGAGTGCAGCAGACGCAGGATCGAGCCGTACTCGACGTCGCGCATGATGTACTCGACGGAGGCAAACGCCTCTTCCGCCGACGGGGTGTAGCTCATGGTCAGCCAGACACCGGTAACGATCTGGTTGACCAGAACGAGCAGTGCCAGGGAGCCAAAGAAGTAGAAGAAGTTGAAGTTCTTCGGGGCGTAGTACTTGCTGAGATGGTCTTCCCACATTTTGGTCGCGGGAAAGCGCGCATCGAACCAATCCATTAATTTGCTCATCACGCTTTCTCCGTATCGACGCCAACGACAATGATGTCATCGGTCTCATAGGAATGCGGGGGAACTGGCAGGTTCAGAGGTGCGGGTTGCGACTTGTAGACGCGACCGGCCAGGTCGTAATGGGAGCCGTGGCAAGGGCAGAAATAGCCGCCGACCCAATCCTTGCCCAGGTCGGCAGGGGCCACTTCGGGACGGAACGTTGGCGAGCAACCCAGGTGCGTACAGATACCGATCAGCAGCAGGACTTCCGGCTTGATCGAACGCGTTTCAGGGTTGACGTATTCCGGTTGGACCGAGTTCTTGGAGGATGGGTCGGACAACTGACCCTCGATCTTTTTCAGATTCCCCAGGATTTCCTCCGTACGGCGGACGATGAACACCGGCTGGCCGCGCCACTCAGCAATCATCTGCTGGCCTGGCTCGATCTTGCTGACATTCACTTTCACCGGTGCGCCGGCAGCTTTCGCCTTGGCGCTGGGAAACCATGACCCCACGAACGGGACCGCAGCCCCCACCGCTCCTGCAGCACCCACCACGGATGTGGCTGCTACCAGGAAGCGACGCCGGCCTGCATTCACGCCGTCATTGCTCATTCAGTCCTCTCCCATCAGCTTTGTGGCCTGTTGAATCAGGCGTCTACTAAGTAAAAATCTGAACTTATAAAAATTTTGCCGAATGGTAATGAAAACCCCCAATTCTGACAAGGTAATTACCGAGCGGTCATACCGCCAAGCCTTGTAGTATAGGGGCTCTACGGATGTGGCAAGTTGTCACAGCAAATTATTTTGCCCATAAAAAAACGCCCAGCTCCGTATGGAACTGGGCGTTTTTTTGAACGCGAAGACGAATTAACGCTTCGAGTACTGAGGACGCTTACGCGCTTTACGCAGACCGACTTTCTTACGTTCAACTTCGCGAGCATCGCGAGTAACGAAGCCGGCTTTGCGCAGTGGGCTGCGCAGAGTTTCGTCGTAGTCCATCAGGGCACGAGTGATGCCGTGACGGATGGCGCCAGCCTGACCACTTACACCACCACCGATGACAGTGACGTAGATATCGAATTTCTCGATGGTCTCGGTCAGTTCCAGCGGCTGGCGAACGACCATGCGAGCAGTCTCGCGGCCGAAGAAGTTATCCAGGGAGCGGTTGTTGATGGAGATGTTGCCAGTGCCCGGACGCAGGAAAACGCGTGCGGTTGCAGTCTTGCGACGGCCAGTGCCGTAATTTTGAGTCGCCGACATAATGAACTATTCCGTTAAAACTTCAGTTCTTGGGGCTGCTGAGCAGTATGAGGGTGAGCAGCGCCCGCATAAACCTTCAGCTTACGATACATGTCGCGACCCAGCGGGTTCTTAGGCAGCATGCCTTTAACCGCGGTCTCGATCACGCGCTCAGGGGCTTTGGCGATCAGCTTTTCAAAGTTGATCGACTTGATGCCACCAGGAAAACCGGAGTGGGAGTAGTACATCTTGTCAGAGGTCTTGGCACCCGTCACACGTACCTGCTCGGCGTTGATCACAACGATGTAGTCACCGGTGTCGACGTGAGGAGTGTACTCAGGCTTGTGCTTGCCACGCAGACGGCTCGCGATTTCGGTGGCCAGACGACCCAGGGTCTGACCAGCAGCGTCGACGACGAACCAGTCGCGCTTTACTGTTTCCGGTTTAGCAGTAAAAGTTTTCATTCTTTATAGCCTCAGGGGCCGCCCTGTAAATTAGACGGCGGATCTTACTGAATAGTGCGTACTTTGACAAGTCAAAGGCAGCCGGATACAGACGCTTTCGGGGGCTCGGGTCGGCGCGTCCGTTCAACGGCAAGATTCTTCGGCGGCGGGGCATCACTTCCACTGCAGAAAGAGGTGCGCAATTATGCAGATTGCGAAAAATAATTCAACCTGCTTTTATGCTTGCTTTGCCCGAGGAGTCCCCGATGGACTATCGCCAGCTAGGCCGTACCGATCTGAACGTAAGCGCCCTGTGTCTCGGAACCATGACCTGGGGTGAACAGAACAGCGAAGCCGAGGCCTTTGCCCAGATCGAACGCGCCAAGGGTGCCGGCATCAATTTCATCGACACCGCCGAGATGTATCCGGTCCCGCCGAAAGCCGACACCTACGCCACCACCGAACGCTACATCGGCAACTACTTCAGGAGCCGCGGCGACCGCGCCGACTGGATCCTGGCGAGCAAGATCGCCGGTCCCGGCAACACCATCGACTACATCCGCGACAAGAACCTCAAGCACAACCGCCAGCACATCGTCCAGGCGCTGGACGCCAGCCTCAAGCGCCTGCAGACCGACTGGATCGACCTCTACCAACTGCACTGGCCTGAGCGCAGCACCAATTTCTTCGGGCAACTGGGCTACCAGCACAAGGCCGATGAAAACTTCACACCACTGGAAGAAACCCTCGAGGCCCTGGACGAACAGGTGCGGGCCGGCAAGATCCGGCATATCGGCCTGTCCAACGAAACACCCTGGGGCACCATGAAATTCCTTGCCCTGGCCGAAGCCCGTGGCTGGCCGCGCGCGGTGTCGATCCAGAATCCGTACAACCTGCTCAACCGCAGCTTCGAAGTCGGCCTTGCAGAAATTGCCATTCGTGAACAGTGCGGCCTGCTGGCCTACTCACCCTTGGCGTTTGGCTTCCTGTCGGGCAAATATGAGAACGGCGCACGGCCGGCCAAGGGTCGTTTGACCCTCTACAGCCGTTTCACACGCTATTTCAACCCTCAATCGGAAGCCGCGTGCAGCCGGTACGTGGCGCTGGCCCGCGAGCACGGCCTGGACCCGGCTCAGATGGCACTGGCGTTCGTCACCCAACAGCCGTTCGTGACCAGCAACATCATTGGCGCCACCACCCTGGAGCAACTGGACAGCAACATCGAAAGCCTCGACCTGAAGCTGTCGGACGAGGTGCTGGCGGGGATCGAGGCGATCCACAAGGATCAGCCGAACCCGGCGCCTTGATTGATTCATAGGCCCCATCGCGAGCAAGCCCGCTCCCACAGGCGATTTGTGTATGATCACATTGTGATCAGCACAGAACCCTTGTGGGAGCGAGCTTGCTCGCGATAGCGAACCCAGGCTCACCACCGCATCAAAGCGACCGCGCAATGATCTCCTTCATGATTTCATTGGTCCCTGCATAGATCCGCTGCACCCGGGCATCGGCCCACGCACGGGCAATCGGGTATTCCCACATGAAGCCGTAGCCGCCATGCAACTGCACGCACTCGTCGAGCACCTTGCATTGCAGATCGGTGCCCCAGTACTTGGCCATCGCCGCGGTCGGCACGTCGAGCTTGCCTTGCAGGTGCAATTCCAGGCAGCGATCGACGAAAACCCGGCCGATCTGGATTTCGGTGGCCAGTTCCGCGAGCTTGAAACGGGTGTTCTGGAAGTCTGCAATGGATTTACCGAACGCCTTGCGCTCGCGGGTGTAGTCCAGCGTCCACTGCAGCGCGGCTTCGGCCGAGGCCAGGCCGCCGATGGCGACAGTGAGGCGCTCCTGGGGCAGCTCCTGCATCAAGTAGGCGAAACCCATTCCAGCCTGCCCGAGCAGGTTTTCCTTCGGCACGCGGACATCCTGGAAAAACAGTTCCGATGTGTCCTGGGCCTTCATTCCGACCTTTTCCAGGCGCTTGCCTTTTTCGAAGCCAGGCGTGCCCGACTCCACCAGAAACAGGCTGGTGCCCTTGGCGCCGGCCTTCGGGTCAGTCTTGGCGACCACGATCACCAGGTCGGCCAGGAAGCCATTGGTGATGAAGGTTTTCGAGCCGTTGAGGACATACTCATCCCCGTCCAGCACGGCCGTGGTCTTCACCCCTTGCAGGTCGGAACCGGCGCCCGGCTCGGTCATGGCGATGGCCGTGACCATCTCGCCGGAGATCAGTTTCGGCAGGTACTTGTGCTTCAACGCTTCGCTGCCGTAATGCAGGATGTAAGGCGCGACTATGTCCGAGTGCAGTGAGAAACCGATGCCCGTCAGGCCCAGGCGGCCGATTTCCTCGATCACCACCGCGCTGTAGAGAAAGTCCGCCTCCAGCCCGCCATAAGCCTGGGGGAGATGGGAACACAACATGCCCGCCTCCCCCGCCTTGTTCCAGAGCTGGCGGTCGATATGACCCTGTTTTTCCCACTGGCTGTGGTAGGGCACGGCTTCTTTTTCAAGGAAGGTTCGTACGCTGTCACGGAACAATTCGTGCTCGGGACTGAACAGGGTTCTTGGGATCATGACGCACCTTTCGTTATTGTTGGATGTGGTTATCCCACAGAGCCTAAGCCTGCGGGGAGTGACAGGACACTGGACACATCCGACAAAAAATAAGACGATCCAGCCGTCTGGTGACCACTATCCCCTATAAAAATAAAGATGAATTATGTCCAAGCACGTCTCCACGCCCTTGCGGCGCGTCAGCATCCTGGCTATCGACCGGGTCTTCGCCTTCACTCTCATGCAAGCCAAGGATTTTTTCCATCTGGCCAGCCTGCGCTATGGCAAACAACTGGGCCAAGGCCTGACCCCGGCATTTGAAATCCGCCTGGTCAGCCCCGACGGCAAGCCGGTGAACAGCTTCAGCGATGTGATCATCCCGGTGGACGGAGGCCTGGAAAACACCGATGTGATCATCCTGCCCGCGTTCTGGGATGATTTTGACAGCCTTTGCCAGCGCTACCCTCAGATCCTGCCCTGGCTGCGGGAGCAACATGCCCGCGGCGCGGTGCTGTGCGGCGAAGCCACCGGGGTTTTCTGGCTGGCCGAAGCCGGATTGCTCGACGGCAAGGAAGCCACCACCTACTGGCGCTTCTTCAACGCGTTCAAGGAACGTTTTCCCCAGGTGCACCTGAACCAGGACAAGCACCTGACCGATGCCGACAATCTGTTCTGCGCCGGCGGCACGACGTCGGCCTGCGACCTGTACATCTATCTCATCGAACGCTTCTGCGGCGCCAACGTGGCCCAGGCCGTGGCACGGGACATCCTGTATGAAGTGCAGCGCAACTATTCGCCGGGCCGCATCGGCTTCGGTGGCCAGAAGCTGCATCAGGATGTGATCATCCTGCAGATCCAGCAATGGCTCGAAGAACACTTCGCCGACAAGTTCCGCTTCGAGGACGTCGCCCGGGAACATGGCATGAGCATTCGCAACTTCATGCGTCGCTTCCAGACCGCCACCGGGGACAAACCGCTGCATTACCTGCAGCGGCTGCGAATAGAGACCGCCAAGGGCCTGCTGTCCGGTAGCCGCAAGAGCATCAAGACCATCAGCTATGAAGTGGGCTACGACGATGCGAGCTTTTTCGCGCGGCTGTTCCGACAACACACCGACCTGTCGCCGAATCAGTATCGCCAGCAGTTCCAGCAGGCGGCGTAGGCCGAGGGCTTGGCAACGATTCCCTGTGGGAGCGAGCTTGAACTGGCCTAATGATTTTGGACACCTCAATCGGGCGCTATGATAGCGCCCAAATCTGAGGTGTTTGGCTATGCGTAAATCCTATTCGAGAGAGTTCAAACTCAAGGCCGCCAGCATGGTGCTGGACGAGGGGCAATCGGTACCTGAGGTCTGTGTCGGTTTGGATATTGGCCCTACAGCCTTGCGCCGTTGGGTCGATCAGGTTCGTCAGGAACGCCAAGGTTCAACGCCGGCAGGGGCCAAAGCGATTACCGCCGATCAACGTGAGATCCAGGAGCTCAAAGCGTTGCTGCGGCAAAAGGATCGGGATATCGAAATCCTAAAAAAGGCCAGTGCTCTCCTGCTTTTGGACGCCAAAGATCACTCTCGTTGATCTGTGAGCTGGGCGAGCAATACGGCGTCAATGAGTGCTGTCGGGTGCTTGGCATCAACCGCAGCAGCTTTTACGCCTGGCGTCAGCGCCAAGACAAAGTGAATCCTCGGCGAGAAAAGCTCAAGGCCGTGCTGGTCAAGCATCACAAGGCGTCGAGAGAGTCGGCGGGGGCCCGCACCTTGGCCAAGCAGTTGCAAGCCAGCGGACACAGTGTCGGGCGGTTTATGGCTCGCAGTTTGATGCGAGAGGCAGGCATTGTCAGTCGTCAGCGCAGGCGTCATAAGTACAAGTCACCAGGGGTGGAAGCGCTGGTGGCGCCACACATACTCAAGCGCAAGTTTGATGTGACGGCGGTTAATCAGGTGTGGTGTGGAGACGTGACGTACATCAAGGTGGGCAAGCGATGGCTGTACTTCGCGGCGGTTCTGGATTTGTATGCTCGCCGGGTGGTGGGTTGGGCGTTTTCGATGATCTCCGATGCCACGTTGACCTGCGAAGCTCTACGAATGGCGGTTGAAGTGCGCCGTCGCCCTGCAAACGTGCTGTTTCACTCCGACCAGGGTTGCCAGTACACCAGCCATAAATTCAGGAATGTACTGATGGAACACGGGCTACAGCAGAGCATGAGTCGTAAAGGCGAATGCTGGGACAACGCCCCAATGGAGCGTTTCTTTGGAAGTCTGAAATCAGAGTGGGTACCCGAAACAGGCTACGAATCCGAGCATGAAGCCCGAGCGGATGTGCAGCGCTATGTATCGCGCTACAACACCGTCAGGCCTCATAGCTACAACGACTATCGGTCACCGGTCGCCAAAGAACGGCTGGCGGCGTAAGCCTTAACTGGTGTCCAAGATTACTTGACCAGTTCAGCTTGCTCGCGATGGCGATGGTTCGGCAGCACTGATGTTGACTGACAAGACGCCAGCGCGAGCAAGCTCGCTGCCACAGGGTTATCCGTGAACTGCTGATCTGGCGCGCACAAAAAAGGCCTGCGATCGCAGGCCCTTCCTGTTTTCCGAATCACCCTACGGCTTGTGCGCCCGCGACAGGAACTCGTGGGATTGCATTTCCAGCAGGCGACTCAGGGTCCGCTGGAATTCGAAGGTCAGGCGACCGCCGGTGTAGAGGTCCTTGAGTTCGACTTCGGCCGAGATGATCAACTTGACGTTGCGGTCGTAGAATTCGTCCACCATGTTGATGAAGCGGCGAGCGATGTCGTCGGTGGTGACGCTCATCTGTTCGACGCCACTGAGCAGCACGGCATGGAAGATCTTGCCCAGTTCGATGTAGTCGTTCTGGCTACGAGGGCCGTCGCACAGCTCGCGGAAGTCGAACCAGGCCACGTCGTCACAGGTGCGAATGGCACGGATCTCGCGATTCTCGATGATCAGCACGTCGTTTTCGACCGCCTGGGTGCATTCCGGTGTCAGGGCACGGAAGCTCTTGCGCAGGCTTTCTTCGGCAGCGGCATCCAGGGGGTAATGGAACAGTTCCGCCTGCTCGAGATGACGCAGGCGATAGTCGACGCCGCTGTCGACGTTGACGATTTCCGTGTGTTCCTTGATCAGCGCAATGGCTGGCAGGAAGCGCGCTCGCTGCAGGCCGTCCTTGTAGAGGCCGTCCGGCACGATGTTGGAGGTGGCGACCAGGGTCACGCCATTCTTGAACAACTCCTCCATCAAGGTGCCGAGGATCATGGCATCGGTGATATCGGAGACAAAGAATTCGTCGAAGCAGATCACCCGTGTTTCGCTGGCAAAACGCTTGGCGATGATGGTCAGCGGGTTCTTCTCGCCGCCCAGGGTCTTCATTTCTTCGTGCACCCGCTTCATGAAGCGGTGGAAGTGCGTCCGGGTCTTTTCCTTGAACGGCAGCGCTTCGAAGAACGTGTCCACCAGGTAGGTCTTGCCACGGCCCACGCCACCCCAGAAGTACAGGCCCTTGACCGGTGCCTGCTCCTTCTTGCCGAACAGTTTGCCCAACAAGCCCGGCTTGTTGTTCGACGCGGCGATCAAGTCATCGTACAGGCGCTGCAAGTGCCGCACTGCCGTTTCCTGGGCTGCGTCGTGGAAGAACTCCGGGCGTTTCAGATCAGCTTGATATCGTTCTAGGGGTGTCATATTCGTTAGCAAGGCAACAAAAACGGGCAGCCACTGTAGCGACGGCCCCGAGGAATGGCAATCGGCCCTTATTCGGGCCGATGGTCGGGTGGTGCTTCGAATCAGTCCTGCGCGGGTGTCAGCGCAACGTGCAGCGCCTCGATGGCGGCATCCCGGGCGGCTTCGTCCGCGAACGCCGGGCTGTCTGCCACGCATTCACCTTCGAGCCAGACACTGAAGGCCAATGCCTCGCTGCGCACGTCCAAGGGTTGGCCGGATTGCAGTTGCTTGGTGACCTGGCCGGCCGTCTTGCCATCGGCAAAATGACGAGACAACAGCAATTGCTCGCCATCGGCCGCCAGCAACCGGAAGCGGAAGCTGCCGTCGTCCTCGCGGAAGCTGACGAAGCGCGCAGCCTTGGCGGCTTTCTTCTTCGTGCTGGCGGCCACCTTGACCTGGCTGACGAACGAGCGCAGGCCGACGGCTTCGCGCAGCTCGTTGAGAAACGGCGTCGCCACGGCCCGGGCTTTCTTCGCGCCCAGTTGCAGGAGGTCTTCCAGGTCCGCCGGACGCTCGATCAACTGGTGATAACGCTCTCGGGACTCCCCCAACTGTTCGTCCAGCAGCAGGAACAGACGGTTCTTGGCCTCGCCCCAACCCAGGCCCTGCAACAGCTCGCTACGGAACTCGGCGGCCTGCTCCGGGGTGGCGAACGCCTGGAACAACGTGAACAAGTGCGAGGTGTCCGGATCCTTCGCTTCGCCCGGGGCGCGGGAGTCGGTGACGATCCGCGAGATCGCCTCTTTCATGTCCTTGGCGCTGCTGAACAGAGGGATGGTGTTGTCGTAGCTCTTGGACATCTTGCGACCGTCCAGGCCCGGCAGCGTGGCGACGCTCTCCTCGATCAGTGCCTCGGGCAGGGTGAAGAACTCCTTGCCCTGGCCGAACAGGTGATTGAAGCGCTGGCCGATGTCCCGGGCCATTTCAACGTGCTGGATCTGGTCACGACCGACCGGCACCTTGTGAGCATTGAACATCAGAATGTCGGCGGCCATCAGCACCGGATAGCTGTACAGGCCCATGGTGATGCCGGCGTCCGGGTCTTCACCGGCCTCGACGTTCTTGTCCACCGAGGCCTTGTACGCATGGGCGCGGTTGAGCAGGCCCTTGGCGGCGACGCAGGTCAGCAACCAGGTCAGTTCCGGGATCTCGGGAATATCGGACTGGCGATAAAAGGTCACGCGGTTCACATCCAGGCCGCCGGCCAGCCAGGTCGCGGCGATCTCCAGGCGCGAGCGCTGGATGCGCAGCGGATCATCGCACTTGATCAGGGCATGGTAATCCGCCAGGAAGTAGAACGAATCGGCATTGCTGTCGCGGCTGGCAAGGATCGCCGGGCGGATGGCGCCAGCGTAGTTGCCCAGGTGCGGGGTGCCGGTGGTGGTGATGCCGGTCAGGATGCGGGTACGAGTGGTCATGGGTTATCGCTTGTCAGGCTGCTGTCAGTTCGAGAGGCGCGGCAGGAGAAGATCCTTGAGATCGGTCAGCTTGCCATGAAAAAAGTGTCCGCATTCTGCCACTTTCAGCAGCTCATGGGGGCGTTGGAGCGCATCGGACCATTCGTAGACCAGGCGGGGCTCGACCACTTCGTCGTCTTCCGGCTGGATCACGGTCAACGCACCGCCGGTCGGCAGGGGCGACTGTTCATCCAGGCGCATCACCGCCGGGGCCACCATGAACAGGTGCTTGAGCGACTGGCCCTGGGCTTCGAGCCGTCCGCCAAGGCTGGCAGCGACGAAGCCGCCGAAGGAAAAACCGAACAGGGTCAGGGGCAAGCCAGGGTGTTTTTCCCGCAGCCACGCCGCCGCAGCCTGGGCATCGTCCACTTCGCCGGTGCCCATGTCGTGGCTGCCGGCGCTGGCGCCAACGCCACGATAATTGAAACGCAAGGTAACCAGGCCGGCATCCCGGGCGGTGCGCTGCAGGGTCGACACCACTTTGTTGAGCATGGTCCCGCCCTGCACCGGGTTCGGGTGGCAGATCAGCGCCAGGCCGCGGGGCGCCTCGCTGTCCAGGTACAAGGCTTCCAGTTGGCCCACTGGGCCATCGATGACTACAGGGGTTTCGCGCATAAGCAAGGGAAAGAACTCCGTGACCCCGAATTGGGTCGACTCGTCTAGCTAAAAGTCTGTGCCTGGCATGATTGCGATGTTCTTCGCGGTATACAGCGCAGGTCCGAGCCGTTAACGTAAAGCAAAGCCGTTTATAGAGGAAGGACTCGTGGAACACTCGCTCTTAGTTTGGTTGTTGCCGACTCTTGCCCTGGTCGCCGGTGTCGCCATTGGATTCCTGCTTGCCCGACTGCTGCCCAATGCGGTGCCCAACAGCACGCAACGCCAGCTGGACGACATCCAGGAACGTTTCGACAGTTATCAGAATGAAGTGGTCACTCACTTCAACAGCACCGCTGCCCTGGTGAAGAAACTCACCCAGAGCTACCAGGATGTCCAGGATCACCTGTCCGAGGGCGCCAACCGCCTGGCCCTGGACGAGCAGACTCGCCAACGCCTGCTGGCCGCCCTGCACGCCGATGCAGGACAGGCTCCCCGGGAACGCCTGACCCCGCCACGAGAGGTTCAGGAACCGCCACGGGACTACGCGCCCAAGGCGCCCAACTCCCCCGGCATGCTCGATGAGCATTACGGCTTGAAAAAGTAATCAGGCAGCGACACGAAAAAGCCCGCCCCGATCCTGTGATCCCGGCGGGCTTTTTCTTGAGCTCGCGCAGCGGCCGGCTCAGAACGCCAGTTGCAGGGTTTGCTGGCCCTCGAGGCTGAGCAGCAACTGCTTGGCGGCGAGCCCGCCGGCGAAACCGGTGAGACTGCCGGAAGTGCCGATGACACGGTGGCACGGTGCGATGATCGAGATGGGATTGCGGCCATTGGCGGCGCCCACCGCTCGCACGGCGGTCGGTTGGCCGATCTGGATGGCGATGTCGCGGTAACTGCGGGTTTCGCCAAAAGGAATGCCCAGCAGCGCCTGCCAGACCCGCACCTGGAAATCCGTACCGGCAAAGTCCAGCTCCAGCTCGAAACGGCGACGCTGGCCGGCGAAATACTCCATGAGCTGGCGTTCGGTTTCCTTGAGCACCGGGTGCTGGCTGTCTTCTTCCAGGGGCCCCAGGCGCACGCGGTTGAGTCGTTCGTTTTCCCACAGGACGGCGGCCAGTTTCGTCTCCCGGGCTACGAGGATCAGTTGACCCACGGGAGATTGAATGGTCTTGCAGCTGGGTAACATCGATTCATTCCTCTACTGCCCCTGGCCGTTATCGCCACGGAGCCTCTCGACATCATCAGGCTCTATACGAAACGTCGCCAAGCGGTAATCAGGCACGGCGAAAACCGACAAGAAAGCGGAGTTGACTGATTGTAGATGAGCATTCCGATCGGACTCGCGCATGAGCCTGTTTTCAACGCAGCATGATCGTCGCGCAGGCAGTTTTCGTACAGAGCCTGGAACACACTCAGCCCAGCAACCCCAACTCCTTCGCCCGCGCCACGGCCTGGGTACGCCGCTCCACGCCAAGCTTGCTGTTGATGTGGCTGGCGTGGGTCTTGACGGTGTGCAGCGAAATGAACAGTTGCTCGCTGATTTCCTGGTTCGAACAGCCTCGGGCAATCAGTTGCAACACCGCGCGCTCGCGGCTGCTGAGGGCTTCGACAGGCGCCGGGGCATCGGCTGCTTGCGCCGTCGCCGACGGCAGGCGCTCCAGCAGGCTCTGGCACAGGGGCGTGGACGGCGCGTGCAGCAGTTGCTCACGCAGCCAGTCCCGATGTTCCTCGGCCAATAGCCATTGGAACGGTTGCAGCACACCGCCGGCGGCGGCGTCGAACGCCTGGGCCAGGGCACTGCGAGCGGCCGGCTCGCGGCCGATGCTCAACAGCAGCGCCACTTTCTGGTTCAGCGCCATCACGCTGAGCATCTGCCGACCGGTCTGCTGGCCATGTTCGAGCAAGGCATTGAGCCGCCCTTCGGCCAGCATCGGTTGGCCCCGGATGGATTCCAGTACGGCCTGCTGCAATTCCACATGCAACGGCAATTGCGGATGGAACTCCGGCGGCGCGGCGGCCCGCTCGCCCGTGTAGGTCCGCCCCAACCGCAACAGCCAGGCCTCGGCGAGATCGGTGCGTCCCTGGGCCAGCCAGAGCTCGCATTTGACCAGGGTGATCATCGCCAGGTAGTAGACCGGCGGAACGTCCCAGATATGCATCAGGCGTTCGGCCTCGGCCAGTTCGGCGAAAGCGCGGGCAAACTCGCCGTTATGGCCTTCGACCCTTGCGATCACGCAATGGCCAATCAAAACGCTGATATCGCGACAGGCGCGGGCTTCGGTGAGGCCCGCCTGCAACCGCGTCAGTCCGGCCTCGGGCTGCATGCGCAAGGTCAGCAGGAAGCCCTCGTAGAGGGTCAACCGCGCCCGCACCGCATACAGCCGTTGTGGCGACAGCTTGTGCAGGCGCTGCTGGCCCTGGCGCACCTCATCCAGTGCCCGCACGATTTCCCCCCGGGCCTGCAGCACCCGGGCGCGATCGTAATGGGCCAGGGCTTCGAACAAGGGGTTGCCGACCCGCTGCGCCAGTTCCAGGGAATCGCGATTCAGGTTGCGTGCACGCCACAGGTCGCCGTCGGCAATCGCCAGGTTCGAGAGTGTGGACAGACACATCAGGCGCTGGCCATAGCGCTTTTGCGGCAGGCTCTCCAGGGCTTCGGTGCAATAACGCACCGTGGCCTCACGATCCCCACGCCCTCGGGCGACGATACCGCTCAGCGCCAGCCACTGGGCAAGCATGGACTTCTGCGCGGTAGCCGAAGGCGCCGGCAGGAAACGACTCAAGTGGGCGGCCAGCTCCTCGGCCGCATCCAGTTGGCAGGCCAGCCCCAGCGCCCAGCTGTAGAGCACGATGAGCCGAGGCGTACTGATGAGCAGGCTGTCCGGCAGGTCCATTTTCCAGCGCAGCAACATGCCGACGTTCTGCTCGGCCAGCAATTGCTCTTCCGAAAGGTTCTGCACCAGGTTTGCCGCCACGTCCAGGTGCCCTGCCCGCAAGGCCTGTTCCACGGCCTCGTCGATCAGGCCTTGGGCGTTGAACCAGCGACAGGCCCGCAGGTGCAAGGTGGCCGCGGGCACCATGGCCGACTCGCTGGGACGGCTGCGCAGCAGATCGGAGAACAGATGGTGATAACGATACCAGCGACCATGTTCGTCCAATGGCACCAGAAAGACCTGGTGGGCCGCCAGGTAGCGCAGGATCTCGGCGCTGTCATGGGCTTCACGCACGGCGTCGCACAACTCGCTGCAGAAGCGCTCCTGCGGCGCGGTGTCGTAGAGGAACGCCTGCACATCGGCAGGCAGGCAGTCGATCACTTCCTCCAGCAGATAATCGCGGATCAGCCCTTCCCCGCCATGCAGCGCCTGGGGCAATCGGCCCTCGGTGCCGGCTTCGGAGGCCGCCAGCAGCCAGAAACGCAACCCCGCCACCCAGCCTTCGCTGCGCTGGATGAGATTCTCCAGGGCTTCGCCGCGCAACGAAATGCTGTGATGCTCGAGCAGTATCTGGGCTTCGTCGTGAGTCAGGCGCAGGTCCTGCTCGTTCAGTTCGAGCAGTTGCCGCGACAGGCGCAGGCGCGCCAGATGCCAGTCCGGTCTCTGGCGGCTGGTAACCAGCACCAGTAATCCGTCAGGCAGGTGGTTGAGGAAAAACTGCAGGCAACGATCCAGGACGGCGCCCTGGGCCAGGTGATAATCGTCGAGCACCAGCAGCAAGGGGAAGCAGGGCGACAGGTGGGTGGTCAGTTCATCCAGCAGGCCGTCGAGCCACTCTTCGAACGCGAAGGGTTGGTGGCGCTGACGCATCTTCAGCAACCCCAGCGCACGGCCTCCCAACTGGGGGAAAAAGGCCTGGAGCCCTTCGAGCAGCCGCTCCAGGAAACGCCCCGGGTCGCTATCGCGGGTATTGAGACCCAGCCAGAGGCTTTGCCAATGGGCCGGCAGGCTCTGGCAGAACTCCACGGCCAGGGAGCTTTTCCCGAACCCCGCCGGTGCACTCACCAGCAGCAACCGACCACCGAGCCCCGCGCTCAAGCGCTCGCACAACCGTGGACGCGCGACGTGCCCATCGGGCAGCGGCGGTCGGTAGAAGCGCCCGTCCCGTACCGCGATGGCTGCGCGGTCAGAGTGTGCAGGTGCAGACAAATCAGTCATGGCCGGCTCTTGTTGAATTACGGATGGCGGCGTTGCAGATTTTCGCAGACTAGCGGTAAACGGGAAGGTATTGAAGGGAGTGCTACAAATGGCTACAAAAAGACTACACGTCGATTCAACTTGAAAGGCGCGTCAGGCATGACTTCTGTGGCGAGGGGTTCATCCCCGTTGTGCTGCGAAGCGGCCCCAAAGATTGAAGGCATCTATCTGTCGCTTCGAGTTGGCGGGTTGAGGGGCCGCTTCGCGACCCAACGGGGATGAACCCCGCGCCACAACGTTGTGTTTACCCGCTCATTTGTGTTTAGCCCCAACAAAAAAACGCCCCGAACCAGTCGGGGCGTTTTTTCGAGGATGCGGCCTCGGGTAAAGCCATTAGCGGATACCGTCCTGGCGCAGCGCGTTCGGGGTGAAGTCGGCGGTGCTGGCGGTGAAGCCGAAGTCGTAGGCCGATTTCTCCTCGTTCTTCATGCCCAGGGCCAGGTAGCGCCCGGACTGCAGGTCATAGAGGGTTTCCAGGGCGTACCACGGCACCTGCTTGTCGTAGTAGTTCTCGGCATGGGCCTCGGCGACGCGCCAGAGCTGGCCACGACCGTCGTAATGATCGATCACCGCGGCTTGCCAGGTGTCTTCATCGATGAAGAAGTCACGCTTGGCGTAGATATGGCGCTGGCCTTCCTTCAGGGTCGCGGTCACATGCCAGACACGACGCAGCTCGTAGCGCGCCAGGTCCTGGTTGACGTGGCCGGCCTTGAGGATGTCGGCGTACTTGAGTTGCGGCGAGTCGATCTTGTAGCTGTTGGCGGCGATGTACAGCTCTTTCTTGCCTACCAGTTTCCAGTCGTAGCGATCCGGCGCACCGTTGTACATGTCCAGGTTGTCGGAGGTACGCAGGCCGTCGGCGGCGGTCCCCGGGCCGTCATAGGACACTTGTGGCGCACGGCGCACACGGCGCTGGCCGGCGTTGTAGACCCAGGCCGAGCGAGGTTCCTTCACCTGGTCGAGGGTTTCGTGCACCAGTAGCACACCACCGGCCAGGCGCGCCGGCGCGGTCACTTGCTGCTTGAAGTAGAACAGGATGTTGCCGGGGTTGGCTGGATCGAAGTCCTTCATCTTGTCGCGGAACACGAACTGGTCGCGGAAGTACACCAGGCTGTAGGAGCCGTTGGGCTGCGGGGTGGCCTGAGTCACCAGGCGGGTCACGCTGCCGCCGCGATAACGGGTGATGTGGTTCCAGATCACTTCGACGCCGCTCTGGGGAATCGGGAACGGAATGGCCGTCTCGAAGTTCTCCAGGCCGTTGCCACCGGATACCAGCTTGGTGTTGACCGCATTCTTCTTGATGGAGGCGAACACCTCATCCGGAACGGTGGCACCGCGATGGGATGGGTAGACCGGCATCTTGAAGCTTTCCGGGTAGCGCTTGAACATCGCGTACTGGCCCGGCGCGAGCTTGTCCTTGTACTGGTCGACGTTCTGCGCGGTGATGGTGAACAACGGTTTTTCACTGGCGAACGGATCGGACAGGAAACCCTTGCTGTCCACGGAACCGGCGTTCTTGGCCATGGGTTTCCAGGCTGGGATCGAACCGTCGGCATTGCCGGCCATCTCGGCGCCCATCGGCGTCAGGCTCTTGCCCAGTTTGTCGGCTTCGGCGGCAGGCACCGCCGCCATGACGCTGGCGGCCAGCAGGGAAAGCCCCAACGCACCGACCTGCAACAGACTCTTTGTTATTTTCATAGTGATCATCCTGAAATACGGTGCTTAGAAGGTCACGCCGACGCTGAGCGCCAGGAAATCGCGATCGTCAACGGTGCTGAAGTCGCCACCAAAGAAGTTGGTGTAGGCCAGGCTCGCGTTGTAGGTGTTCTGGTATTCGGCATCCAGACCGAGGCTGACAGCTTTGCGGCCTTCCTCGAAGTTGCCGCCAGGGCCTGGCGAGTAGCCTTTGACGTCATGGGACCAGGCCACGTTGGGCTTGAGGTTCACACCGGCGAACACGTCCGGGTATTCCCAGATGGCGCGAGCGCGGTAGCCCCAGGAGGTGGAGGTGGTGAAGCCGTCGTTGTTGCAGTTGCTGTTCACGTTGGCGGCGGTCTGGCCACCACCTGCGGCGGTCGAAGAGTTGAGCGTGCTGCAGAAGCCGTTGGGCAACTGGCCTGGACCGAACACCGGATCACGACCGTAACGAGCATCGGATTTGCTTTCCAGGCCACCGACGTGAGTGACACCGACTTCACCAACCAGGGTCAGGCGGCTGGCGCCCATGACCTGATCGAGGAAGTGGGTGAAGGTGGTCTGGAACTGGGTGATTTCCTTGCGGCGATAGCCATGCAGGTCCTGGCCCGGAGTGCCTTGGAGCACCGACGCATTGCCGAGCCCGGGCAATGGGGTGACACCGGCAAACAGGATATCGGTGGTGCTCAATTGCACCGGAGCATTCGGACGGTAGCTCAGTTCACCGCTCCACGCCGTACCGGTGGGCAGCGTCGTGGAGAAGCTCAGGCCATACAAACGGATGTCTTCAGGATATTCGACGAAATAATTCGAGTTACCCGCCACGATCAGGGGCGCCAGCTGACCAAAAAGCGGAGCGCTGTTGTAGACCGACTGCGGCGCACCGGTAGCACTGAAGATCGGCGCACGACTGTGGTAGTTCATGAAGTAGGCGCCAAACTCGGTGTCCAGCGGCTCGAACATGTACTTCAGAGACGCGCCCCATTGGCCGCTCTCGCGGGCATCGCGGTCCGGACCGCGACGCACCAGCACGCCTTCTTCGTTGATGTCGACGCCTTGGCCTTCCAGTATCGGGAGGACGATACCCGGAAACGGAATGCTTGAGCGTTTGTTCAATACCCGCAGGTTGTCATTGCAACCATCGGCAATCACATCGGGCTGGGAGAAGAACGTACCGCAGTTATCCACCACGGTCTGGTCCCATTCAATCTGGTAGAAGGCCTCGGCCGACAGGTTATCGGTCAGGCTCTGGGACACGTAGAACATGTTGACCGGGATCAGGCCTTCCTTGATCTCGGCACCGGGACGACGGAACGCGGACACGTCGATCGGGTTGATGGAGTTAATGCCGCCCTGGATGAAGGTACTCTCACCCCAGCTGACCACCTGCTTGCCCAGGCGCACCGAGCCCGGTTGATCGGCAATGGCGTAGTTGTGATAGACGAACGCATCGAGGATCTGCCCGCCGGAAGACTTGGCGCCTTCCTTGCGATTGCTGTCGCTGATGTCCTTGTACAGGCGGTTTTCGTCCTTCAGCTCGAAGTCGTACCAGTACTTGCCGCGTACGAACACGCCGGTATCGCCATACTTGAGTTCCAGGTCGTGGATGCCCTTGAAGATCTTCGAGAAGGTTTCGCCACGCTTGAAGTTCAGGTGTCCGTCATCGGAGGTCTGCGACAACCCCTTGCCGCCGTTGTTGACACCAATCAGGTCGCTGTTGGGCTTGGCCGTGGACCAGCTTGCGCCCACCGACAGGGACGAGTCGAACTGGCCTTCGATTTCACCGATATTGAAGCTGACGCCAAATGCCGGCCCGGCGAGCGAAGAGGCGAGACTGACCGCCAGAGGCAATTTTGCCCGGCGCCAGAACGTGGTTGCTGTGGTCATCGACGCTACTCCATGTGCTTATTGTTATGGCAGTGAACGTTCCAGGAACACTTCGACGGCCTGGGCGCGGCAACGCCCCGATACCCCGCGGAAGTCGCATCGCTCTTTCGTGCGTGCGCCCCGTTCCTGAAAAATCCGTGAGCGGACTATAGCCAGCAGGTAGTACGGCTTGATCCCTCTAAAGTGTGATTTGCAGCCCTCGACCACTCTGGAACAGTCCTTTCGCCAGGCCGACAGATATCGGCACCGCAAGGATGGCTGATTTTTCCGGTTTGACAAGGCAAGCGCTTGCTTGGTGGGGCTGCCGTGCCCTTTCGGGCACGGCAGGAACGCTTCAAAGCGTGGAAAGGAAGGTGCTGTTGTTGCTTTGCCATTCGACGATATCGACGCGGATGCGCTTCTTGTCGAGCTTGCCGACACTGGTCTTGGGAATTTCCGTAACAAGGGCAATCTGGCTCGGAATCGCCCACTTGCTCAGGTGCCCCTGCTCGACGAACGGCTTGAGGTGATCCTTGAGCTCCCGAGCCCCGATCTGGTGCCCTTCGTGAATCACCAGCAAGGCAAACGGACGCTCGCCCCACTGTGGATCCGGAATACCCACCACTGCTACTTCACGTACCGCCACGTGACGGCTGATGAGGTCTTCCAGGTCCAGGGAGGAGATCCATTCGCCGCCAGTCTTGATCACGTCCTTGATACGGTCGCGGATGTCGATGAAGCCCATGCCGTCCAGCGTGGCGACGTCACCGGTGTGCAGCCAGCCACCGGCCCAGAGCTCGGCGCCTTTCTGCGGCTCGTTGAAATAACCCTCGGTGAGCCAGGGCGCCCGCAGTACCAGCTCCCCCTGGGTCTCGCCGTCGGCAGGCAGGAAGCGGCCCTCGGCATCGACGATCGCCGCCTCCACCAGAGGCCCCGGTACGCCGGCCTTGATCCGGTAGGTGATGCGCTCGTCTTCGCTGCCGGCCATCAATTCGTCGTTCAGGTGGGCACAGGACACCAGGGGGCCGGTTTCCGACATACCGTAGGCGGCGGTGAGCTGGATGCCCTTGGCCTTGGCGGCTTCATACAGGCTACGGTTCAGGGCACTGCCGCCGATGACGATTTTCCAGCCGCCGAAATCGGCGTCCTGGGCGCTCTTGGCGTTGAGGACCATTTGCAGGATGGTGGGCACGCAGTGGGAGAACGTGACCTTCTCATTGCGCCATAGCTGGACCAGGAATTCCGGATCGTACCGGCCGGGATAGACCTGCTTGAGGCCGAGCATGGTCGCCACGTACGGCAGGCCCCAGGCATGTACATGGAACATCGGCGTGATGGGCATGTACACGTCATTGGAGCCCAGCAGCCGCACACTGTCGATGGCCCCCATGATGGTCGCCTCGCCCAGGGTATGCAGCACCAACTGCCGGTGAGTGAAGTACACCCCCTTGGGGTTGCCCGTGGTGCCGGTGGTGTAGAAGGTGGTGGCGACCGAGTTCTCGTCGAAGTCCTGGAAGTCGTAGACGGGGCTCGCCGCGGCCAGCAGTTGCTCGTATTCACCCACCAGGTTCGGCAGGTCGGCGGTCTTTTCCGGCAAGTCGGTCAGCAGCAGCGTCTTTTCCACCGTGGTCAGGTGGCCGGCAATGGCCTGGTACAACCCGACGAACTCGCTGTTGACCAGCACGAAACGGTCCTCGGCATGATTCATGGTGTAGAGGATCTGCTCCGGCGACAGGCGCACGTTGATCGTATGGATCACCGCGCCGATCATCGGTATCGCGAACATGCATTCCAGATACCGATGGCTGTCCCAGTCCATCACTGCGACGGTATCGCCCGCCTTGACCCCGGCTTCGGTCAGCACATTGGCCAGCCGCGCGACCCGTTCGACCAGTGTCGGATAGTTGTAGCGCAACTGGTCACGGTAGACGATCTCGCGGGTTTTCTCGTAACGGGCCCCGGACATCAACAGCCGCCTGATCAGCAGCGGGTATTGATAAGCGCCTTCGGCAGGAGGAATAACGCGAGTCTGCAACATAAGAATCCCTTTTTCTGACTGCATAGTCGTGGCTGGAGGTGAGCACTCTAGAGCGCTTATACACGGATCAAATCAGCCAAAGGAATGATTTATTCAGCAGGCAAATACTAGCCTTGAGCCAGTATTTGCACGCGTTCACGCAGCCTGGACGGATACGCTCGCAGATCAATGCGTCTCGGTGAACGCCAGCTTCACGCCGATGGCCACGAGCACCGCGCCCATGGTGCGGTCGAACCAGTGGCCCATGCGGGCGAAACCGGCGCGCACCCGCTGCTGGCTGAACAACATGGCGACCATGCAGAACCACAAGGCCGTGGCGACCGCCAGGTATACGCCGTAACCGGCCTGTACCGCCAACGGTGTATGCGGGTTGATGACCACAGTGAACAGCGACAGGAAGAACAGCGTCGCCTTGGGATTCAGGCCGTTGGTGATGAAGCCCGAGGTGAACGCGCCACGGGCACTACGCTCACCCACCTCCTTGTGCAGGTGGTCTTCGGCAGCACCGGCTGGCTTGGCCCGCAGCGCCTTGAAGCCGATGTACAGCAGGTAGGCGGCAGCGGCCCACTTCAAGGCGTTGAAGAGCACGATCGATTGCGACACGATCAGGCCGATACCCAACAGCGAGTAGCCCACGTGCAGGAAAATCGCCGTGCCGACGCCCAGCGCCGTCCAGGTTCCCGCGCGCCGGCCGTGGGTCACGCTTTCGCGCACCACCACGGCGAAATCCGGCCCGGGGCTGGCGACCGCCAACAAGTGGATCAGGGCGACAGTGAGGAATTCGGTGAGGTACATGGGGGCTCCTCGTGGGTAGGCCTTGTTGAGTGGATGCCGTGCGGCGCCAGGGCCGCAACTCATCTGATAGGCTCGCCACATTACGCCTTCGGCTTCTGACACAAAAGGTACAGTTGATGACGAACACCGCCCGCGCCGTTTTTCTCGACCATTCTTCCCTGGACCTGGGTGACCTGGACCTGGCCCCGTTGCGCAACTGCTTCGGCGAACTGCAACTGTTCGCCCGGACCCTGCCCGGCCAGGTGACAGAACGACTCCAGGACGCCACGGTGGCGATCACCAACAAGGTCGTGATCGACGCAGCGGCCATGGCCGCAAACGCCAGCCTCAAGCTGATCCTGATCAGCGCCACCGGTACCAACAATGTCGACCTGCAGGCGGCTCGTCGCCACGGCATCACCGTCTGCAACTGCCAGGGGTACGGCACGCCGTCGGTGGCCCAGCACACGATCATGCTGTTGCTGAACCTGGCGACGCGCCTGGCCGATTATCAAAAAGCAGTGGGTGAAGGTCGTTGGCAACAGGCCGCGCAGTTCTGCCTGCTGGACTATCCCATCGTCGAACTGCAAGGCAAGACCCTGGGCTTGCTCGGCCACGGCGAGCTGGGTAGCGCCGTCGGCCGGCTGGCCGAGGCATTTGGCATGCGCGTGCTGCTGGGGCAGGTCCCTGGTCGCCCTGCCCGCCCCGATCGCCTGCCGCTGGATCAGTTGCTGCCGCAAGTCGATGCCCTGACCCTGCACTGTCCGCTCAACGAGCACACCCGCCACTTCATCGGCCCGCGGGAACTGGCGCTGCTCAAGCCCGGGGCCTTTGTCCTCAACACCGCCCGAGGCGGTCTGATCGACGAACAGGCCTTGGCCGATGCCCTGCGCAGCGGCCACCTGGGCGGCGCCGCCACCGATGTGCTGAGCGTGGAACCACCGACCCAGGGCAACCCACTGCTGGCCGCCGATATTCCCCGCCTGATCGTCACGCCCCACAACGCCTGGGGCAGCCGCGAGGCGCGGCAGCGGATCGTCGGTCAACTGACTGAAAACGCCCAGGGCTTTTTCAGCGGTGCAGCACGACGAGTCGTCAGTTGATAAACTGCCGCACTTTTTTTCAAGGAGCAGACCATGGATCCGCGCAGTGAAGTACTGCTTCGTCAGGCCGAGTTATTCCAAGGATCGGTCTTGCTGGCCGGGCTGCCCGCCGACGACCTGCTCGGCCGCCTGCCCGGGGCCCATGGCTGGTGCTGGCACGCAGGGGACCAGGCCGCACTGGACGCGCGTTTCCCTGAGCGCAGCCACTTCGGCGTGAACGTTCCCGAGCGCGCATTCGACACTGCGGTGGTGTTCCTGCCCAAGGCCAAGGACCTCACCGATTACCTGCTCAACGCCGTGGCGGCGCGCCTGGCCGGTCGGGAGGTCTATCTGGTGGGCGAAAAACGCGCCGGCATCGAAAGCGCATCCAAGCAACTCAACCCATTCGGCAAGCCGCGCAAGCTCGACAGCGCACGGCATTGCCAGTTGTGGCAGGTCACCGTCGCCAATGCGCCCGAGGCCAAGCCCCTGGAAAGCCTGGCCCAGACCTACGAGCTGCCCCTGGCCGAAGGCCCTCTGAAGATCGTCAGCCTGCCGGGGGTGTTCAGCCACGGTCGGCTGGATCGCGGCAGTGCGCTGTTGCTCGAGCACCTGGATAAACTGCCCAGCGGCCACCTGCTGGATTTCGGCTGCGGTGCCGGCGTGCTGGGAGCGGCCGTCAAGCGACGTTACCCACACAACAGCGTCACCCTGCTGGACGTGGACGCTTTCGCCACCGCCAGCAGCCGCCTGACCCTGGCTGCCAACGGGCTGGAGGCCGAAGTACTGACCGCAGACGGTATCGACGCAGCGCCCATGGGCCTGAATGCCATCCTCAGCAATCCGCCCTTCCATGTCGGTGTGCACACCGATTACCAGGCCACGGAGAACTTGCTGAGAAAAGCTGCCAAACACCTGAAAAATGGCGGCGAACTTCGGTTGGTGGCGAACAGTTTCCTCAAGTACCAGCCGTTGATCGAAGAACACCTGGGGGTTTGCACGATCAAGGCCGAGGGTCAGGGGTTCCGCATCTACCGGGCCAAGCGCGGCTGAATTTTTTCACGAAACAGCACTTGCCCTATCGGATTTGCCTAGGCAGAATCCGCTCCGTCCTAGGGGAGTAGTCTCCCGCGAGCGCCCTGCTCGCCCGGCATACGTCAACATACTTGGTCAGCAGACCATGGCGTATGCGGCCCAAGCGTCCACGCAGATGGTCGCTGGGTTTGACAAGACCTATGACACGCACACCTTACCCGGGGCGGGAAGGCTGTACGTGTCATAGCCGTGTCGACCCGCCCCTTTAGGAATCCCCCTGATGCTGGACTCTTTCCTGGTACCGACCGCAATCGTTGCGCTGGCCGAAATCGGCGACAAGACACAATTGCTCGCGCTTATCCTGGCGGCTCGCTTTCGCAAACCCTGGCCGATCATCGCCGGCATCGTCGCCGCGACACTCGCCAACCACGCCGCCGCCGGTGCGGTGGGCGCCTGGGTCAGCAGCATTTTCTCGGATGGAGTCCTGCACTGGATCCTGGCGGCGAGCTTTGCGGCCACGGCTCTCTGGACCCTGGTCCCGGACAAGCTGGACGATGAAGAGGCCAATACCGCCCGCAGGTTCGGGCCGTTCCTGACCACACTGATCGCCTTTTTCCTGGCAGAGATCGGCGACAAGACGCAGATCGCCACGGTGATGCTCGCCGCGCAATACCCGGAGCTCTGGCTGGTGATCATCGGCACGACCGTGGGTATGTTGATCGCTAACGTGCCAGTGGTGCTGGCGGGTAATTTCGCCGCCGAGAAATTGCCCCTCGCCCTTATCCGCCGCCTGGCCGCCTCGGCGTTTTTCATCCTGGCGATCGTCGCGGTGTACAAGGCGATGCAGAGCAGTGGGTGGGTTTGATACCGCGTCATCGTTCATCGCGAGCAAGCTCGCTCCCACAGGGGCTGAAGATCATTGTGGGAACGCGCTTGCTCGCGACGAGGCCAGCCGCCTCACCGCATGACGATGCTTATTTCCTGGCCTGCTGATACAGCGGCATGACCTTGGGAATCGCCGCCTGCAACGAAGCGATCCGGCTGCTCGACGAAGGGTGGGTGCTCATGAATTCCGGTGGAGCACCTTCCGAAGCCTTGCTCATCTTGTTCCACAGGGTGATCGCGGCGTTCGGATCGTAGCCGGCGCGAGCGGCCAGTTCTAGACCGATCAGGTCGGCTTCGTTTTCGTTGCCACGGCTGTTGGGCAAGGTCATGCCATAGTTCGCCACGGTGTCGGCCAATGCCAGGCTGTCCTGGCCCAGGCCGAACAACGCACCGGCGCCCTGCTTGGCCATCTCGATCCCATAAGCCTTGGACATCGCTTCGCGCCCATGCTCGCGCAGGGCATGGGCGATTTCATGGCCCATGATCGCGGCGATTTCAGCGTCGGTCAGCTTCAACTGGTCGATCAGCCCGGTGTAGAACATGATCTTGCCGCCGGGGCCGCAGTTGGCGTTGAGCTCGTCGCTCTTGATGAGGTTCACTTCCCAGTTCCATTGCGCCGCATCCGGGCGGAACACCGGGGCCTGGGCAATCAGCCGGTCGGCAATGACCTGGACGCGCTTGGCATCGGCGCTGGTCTTGTCCAGCACGCCCTTGGCGCTCGCCTCGCCCATGGTCTTCTGATAGGACTGGGCGTACATCTGGTTGACCTCGGCGCTGGACAGCATGCTGAACATGTACTGCTTGCGCTCTACGCCCACGGCTCCGCCGCTGGTGGTGTTGACCGACTGGCAACCGGCAAGCAACAGGCCCGCGCTCAGTGCACTTACCATCAATGTCTTGTTCATAACGAAGCTCCCTGAAAACGTGGGCGTATCCTATGCGCGGTTTTGTATCTGCGCCAGATACACAGCGAGGGATTACAGCTAATTCGGACGGATCTCATCGAAGTCCATTTGCGACACCCACGATTCCAAAACAGTCACCCGACGAACAGCCACTCATGCAGGGCCACGCAAACGCCGATACAGCGTCCAGGCGTCATTTACACGTCCGGAGTCTTTATGAAGTTCAGATCTATCCAGTTTTCCGTGGCCGCCCTGGCGGGCGCCATCGTCCTCAGCGTGGTCGGTGCCCTGGTGCTGTACGCGCTGTTCGCCGGTGCGCGCACCCAGGAGATGGTGCAAGAGCGAACCAAGGCGCAATTCAAGCAACAGATCGAGCAACGCCTCAGCGCCCTGGCCCGCACCCAGGCCAGCCTGATCCAGCGGGAACTGGAGGCGCCGCTGTCCCTCGCCAAGGGCCTGGCCACAACCAACGCCCTCATGGGCATGGCCGGCACGGATGGCAGCCCGCAATTGAAAGTGCCACGCGAGCAGTTGATCAACCTGCTGCGTGAAACCGTGGTGCGCAACCCGAAAGTCCTTGGCGCCTACATCGCCTGGGAGCCCAACGCCATCGACCACGACGACGCCAGTTACGTGAACAGCCAGGTCCTGGGCATGGAAACCAACGGGCGCTTCCTGCCCTGGTGGTTCCGCAACCAGGACGGTACCCTGGGCCTGGAAAAACTTGCCGACGTGGCCGACCAGAAAATGCTCTCCACCGGCATTCGCGCCAGCGAATATTACCTGTGCTCCCAGGACAGCAAGAAAGCCTGCGTGATCGACCCGGCGCCGTACCGCGTCGGCGACACCATGACCATGCTCGCCTCGTTCATCGAACCGATCATGATCAACGGCGCATTCCAGGGCATCGCCGGGGCGGACCTGTCGGTGAACTTCATCCAGGACATGCTCGTGGCCGCCGACGCCAAGCTGTACGACGGAGCCGGGGAAATGGCCTTGCTGTCCACCAACAACCGCCTGGTGGCCTTTACCAAGGACCCGAGCAAGCTGGGGGAAAAAGGCAGTGACCTGCTGGACGCCAACGAACTGGATAACCTGACCCGCCTCAGCATCGGCGAAGTGCGCTACGACATCGATCAAGCACATGGGCATATCGAGGTGTACATGCCATTCGGCATCGGCGAAACCAACGCCCGCTGGACGCTGATGCTGCAACTGCCGCTGAACGCGGTAATGGCCGATCTGCAAGCCTTGCAGAATGACCTGGACGATCAGCGCCAGTCCGACATCCTCGGCATGACCGTGGTGGGCCTGGTGATCGCCGGTATTGGCCTGCTGGTGATCTGGCTGGTGGGCCATGGCATCGCCCGGCCACTCAAGCAGATGGTGGCCATGCTCGATGACATCGCCCAGGGTGAAGGCGACCTGACTCGGCGCCTGGTCAGCGACCGCGCCGATGAGCTGGGGGCTATCGCCAAGGGGTTCAACACGTTCCTGAGCAAATTGCAGGGGATGATCAGCCAGGTGGTGATATCCGTGCAGAGCGTCAGCGACTCGTCGGAGCACACCGCCGATATCGCCATACGTACCAACCAGGGCGTGCACAAGCAGATGGCGGAGATCGATCAGGTCGCCACCGCCGTGCACGAAATGACCGCCACTGCCCAGGATGTGGCGCGCAACGCGACCCAGGCGGCCCAGGCCGCCAGTCATGCCGATCAGGCCGCCAGCCAGGGCATGCGGATCGTGCAGGACACCTCCACGTCCATCGGCGCCCTGGCCCAGGAAATCGGCAGGGCGGTAGGCGTCGTGCAAAACCTGGCCAAGGACAGCGAGAACATCAACGCGATTCTCACTGCCATCCGCGGGATCGCCGAGCAGACCAACCTGCTGGCCCTCAACGCAGCCATCGAAGCCGCCCGGGCCGGTGAACAGGGCCGTGGTTTTGCGGTGGTGGCCGATGAAGTGCGCAACCTGGCGCAGAAGACCCAGCAAGCCACGGAAGAAATCCAGTCGATGATCCAGCAACTGCAACAGGGCACCCGGGATGTGGTGCGGGTGATGGAAGACAGCCAGCACCGTACCGATGAAAGTGTCCAGCATGCCGCAAAGGCCGCCCAGGCCCTGGAAACCATCACCCAGGCCGTGTCGGTGATCAATGACATGAACACCCAGATCGCCAGCGCCGCCGAGGAACAGAGTGCCGTGGCCGATGACATCAACCGCAACGTCATCAACATCGGGCAAGTGGCGAACGAAGTGGCGGGCGGCGCGGACGAGTCCAGCGCGGCCAGTGCCGGCCTGACCAAACTGGCAGAGCAGCAGCGGCGCTTGATCAATCAGTTCAGGGTCTGACCCCGGGGCCTCATCGCAAGCAGGCTCGCGATGAGGCCCGCATGGGCACCGCGACACTCACGCCGGAGTCAGGCACTCCGGCCCGTTGAGTTTCGGATCGTTGACCAGGTTGGCCAGCACCCGCTCGCGCAATGGCGCCGGCTCGCTCGCCAGCAACCCTTGCAAGGCATGCAACGGCGTCTGGGGATCGAGCCACAGCCGCTGCCCTTCTTCATCCAGGATCAACGGCCGGCGCTGGCCCGCCGCCGGCAGGGTGATGACCGCCGTGCTCAACCACACCTGCTCCTGCACCGGATAGGCTTCCCAGATCGCGGCAAAAAACAGTGACGAACCCTCCCCCGGCGTCAGCCAGTAGGGTCGCTTGCGCGTGCCGCCACGCCATTCGTAGAAGCCGTTGGCCGGCAACAGGCAGCGACGCAGGCGCAGGGCTTCGCGGAACATCGGTTGCTCGGCCACGGTTTCGGCCCGGGCATGGGCCGGTGTACGCGACAGGTCCGTCAGCCACGCCGGGGTCAGCCCCCAGCGAGCCCGGGCCAGTTCGCGCTGGCCTTCGGCGCCGGCCCGCAGCATCAGCACCGAATCGTTGGGCGAAATATTCCATTGGGCCTTCTGGTCGGCGGGAAAGCCAGGCAGGGCCGCGAAAGCGGGATTCCAGCGAAACAGGGCATAACGTCCACACATGGGGCAACAGGACTCTCGATTGAACGGCCGTCAGCCTAACAGACCAGGGTACCGGGATAGCTGTCCGGTTCATCGCCGGGCAACGGCAGCGCGACATTGTACGCGGCGATCAGCTCGCGGGCGTACTGGGCCTGCTCATCCTCCACCGCCAGCCCCAGCAGCCCCTGCATCGGCAACTCGCCGGCACCGCCCACGAGGTCGCGGCCCACCAGGTGCGCGGTGATGCCTTCGCTGGCGAGCATGCCTTGCAGCAGCTCGCCTTCCATCAGGTTTTCCAGTTCGTAGATTCGCTGCATGGACGCCCCCGTCATTCGTTCTCGCTGTGAACCTCGAGCAACCATTCATGGCCATCGGTTTGCAGGATGAAATAGATCGGGCGGCAACACACCGGACAGTCCTCGATATAGGTCTGGTCGCCACCGGACAGGTCCAGAACCGCTTCAGCCGGTTCACCGCAATAAGGACATTCGTAGCGCTCGGTTTCCAGCATCGCGGTCTCCCAGGTGACTTGTGCGTATAATCGCCGGTCTATTTGCAGGGCTATTTTCGTCTGGCTTATCTTCCAGGCCGTGCCCTGTCGGTTTTTTGATCGAACCCTTAACTTACCCTAGCCGTTTCCAACAAGAGAGCATGATGGGCGAATTCGATGCCATCCGACCTTACAACGACAGCGAAGTCCCAGCGGTACTGGCTCGGCTGCTCGGTGACAAGGCGTTTCTAGATATCCTCACCCACTTCCGCTTTCCGCGCCTGGCCGGAGCCTTCGGCTGGCTGCTCAAACCTCTTATAGCGCAAAGATTGCGCCGTGAGTTCGCCGACGTGACGTCGGTCGCCACCTTGCAGGACAAAGTGGAGTTCTACGTCGACCACACCATCGAGCGCGCCACCGACGGCGTGACCTATACCGGGGTGGAGCAGTTCAAGTCCGGCAGCGCCTACCTGTTCATCGCCAATCATCGCGATATCGTGATGGACCCGGCCTTCGTCAACTACGCCGTGTACCACGCCGGCCTGCCGACCCCGCGCATCGCCATCGGCGACAACTTGCTGCAGAAACCCTTCGTCAGCGACCTGATGCGCCTGAACAAGAGTTTCATCGTGCACCGCTCCCTCACCGGGCGGAAGGAGAAACTGGCGGCCTATCAGTTGCTCTCGGCGTACATCAACCACTCGATCCGGCACGACTGCGCTTCGATCTGGATCGCCCAGGCCGAAGGCCGGGCCAAGGACGGCGACGACCGTACCGAGTCGGCGATCCTCAAGATGTTCCACATGAGCCGCAAGGACGAACCGTTCGGCGAGGTGATCCAGTCGCTGAACCTCACGCCGGTGTCGATCAGCTATGAATACGACCCGTGCGACCAGGCCAAGGCCCGCGAGCTGTATATCCGCGCCACCACCGGCAGCTACACCAAGGCACCGGGCGAGGATGACGTGAGCATCGCCAAGGGCATCACCGGCTACAAGGGCCGGGTCCATGTGAACTTCGCCGCGCCGATCACCGAGCTGTTCGAGGACACCAAGCAACTGGCCCAGGAAATGGACCGGCAGATTCTCGGCGGTTATCGCCTGTTCCCGGTGCACTACCTGGCCTACGCCCAATGGGCCGACGCGGACCCGCAATTGCAGGTTCCCAGGGCGGCGCAGATGTTCGGTGCCGAAGAGCTGGCCAAGGCCGAGGAGGAATGGCAACGCCGGCTGGACGCTTGCCCGGCAGAATACCGGCCGTTCCTGGTATTGCAATACGCGACGCCGGTGCGTAATCAGTATCGGGTCAAGGCGGGGTTGCCGTTGTAACGCCGCCTAGCTGCCGATACAAGGATATCTGGCGAGGGGTTTGGCGAAACGTCGCACCGTCCCGCTCGGTTGCGCAGCCACCGCAAAATGGCTGTAGATCAAGGCTGATCTATTGGGTTCGAAGGGCTGCTTTGCAGCCCAGCGGGGATCAATCTCCTCGCCACAAAAACATCCGTGACCGGCGGTGCAAGCCGCCATTTCGCGTTTTTCAGTGAACCTGCGTACTGATCCACGACACCAGCAACGCCAGCGCCAGGCAGGCAAAACCGAACCGATAGAAGAATCGGTTCATGCGCTGGGTGGCCAGGTCCAGCAGTGCTTCGAAGCGCTCCTCGCCGTTGCCACTGCGCGCTTGCAGGCTGGCCCGCGCCCGCAGCTCGCGACGACGAGTGGCGTGCAGCAACCAACCTCCAGGGCAGGCAAACAACAAGGCCAGCAGGTTGATCAGTTTGGCAGGGTGGGCGGCGAACAGCGAAAACAGATGCAGCGACATCACAAACCTCAAGGAAAAAACGGACAGGACGCGGCCCGCGACAGCGAACAGGGCGCGGATTCTACCGAAAGGCCGGCGCACTGCCGCATTTTTTCCGACCAGTAACGATCTGTTCGGTGCTTCGGATGCTGGCGTAGCGACTTTGTGGCAGAGGGATTGATCCCCGCCGGCTGCGAAGCAGCCCCGGGCTTCCTGCCGGGCCCAAGCGCCTGCGAGTGCCACGCACTCGAGCGGGAATCGATCCCTTCGCCACGGCAGAAAGGCCGCGATCCATCGTAATTCTTCGCGTCACGGTTTCGTCATCTGGATAGGCCACTCTGTCGCCCTCCAAACCTGCACGGAACCCGTCATGCTGCACGCCGAAAACCAGGATCGCCTCTACCTCATCAGCCCGAGCGACGAACAACAGAACCTCGTCGACAGCCTGTCCTTCAATGTGCAGGACCGCCATTGGCTGGTGTATTGCGCCCTGGGCGGCCACCAGCATGCCGACTTGCCTGAGACAGACCTGCTGACCGGGATCAGCGTGCTGGAATTCTATTCCCAGGCCGCCTGAAAAAACTGTGGGAGCGAGCTGGCTCGCGATAGACGAGTGTCAGCCCCCTCGATGTTGGCCGATCCACCGCTATCGCGAGCCAGCTCGCTCCCACAAGGATTACAGGACTTAATGCTTACTCAGCCAGCACCTGGCCAATGGTCGGATCCTTGAACAGCCGGGTCAGGGCATCGCTCAACACGTCGCCGACCAGCTTGGTGTTGGTGTCCTGGTTGGGCGCCATGCCGAAACGCTGGTCCAGCGAAGCGCCATACCGACCGCTGTAGCGACGGTTGGCGTTCTGCACATCGGAGCGGAACGTCGCGCCGATGGTGGCTTCCGTCACGTACATGCCTTCCTTGGGCGACTGATACTTGAGCTCGGCCAGGGTCACGGTCAGTTGCGGTGCATTCATCGCGTTCGCGGTCGGGGTGAAGCCCAGCAAACGTACAGCGGCTTCGGCCTGGGCCTGCAGCTTGGGCAGGATCTGCGCCCCCTGCACGGTGATCACGCTGGTTTCCGGGTACAGTCCGCCACGGGTACCGAGGGTTGGCGAGGGACGACCGTCCACCACACGCACGACTACTGGCTGGCCACGTCCGACTGGCGCCAGCTGGGCGTTGAGCCTGGGTTCAGGGTTAAGTTGTTGCGGGCTGTGGGCGCAGCCGACGAGGGTCAGACTGGTCACAGCGATCAAACCGAACAACAGGCGTTGCAACATGCTCTTCTCTCCAGAATCGGGCACTGACAAGCCCGCAGTATAGCGGTGCGCCACCGCGGCGAACCAGCCGATGAATGCTGAAATATCTGACATGAACCGGCTATCTCGGTTCCTGTCACTCCATTGTCACGGTCCTTACACCGGCATGTCATGACCCAATGCCAGGCTGTTCCCAAGCATCCCGACACGGTAACGATCATGCGCCTCCTTATCTCCCTGTTTACCCCTCGCCCCCATCACCGCAGTTTCGCCCTGCTGGACCGCGACGGTCGCTGCCAGGCGTTCAAGCAATGCAGCCTGCAACCCATGGGCGAAGGTTGGGTGGAAATCGAAGAGATCCGGCTCAGCTGGCTGAACCAGCCCTTGCCCGCCAGCGCCCGCGTACAACCGCTTCGTGCCCGCGCTCGCAACCGTCAATTGTTGGCCATCTGACCAGATGGCTAATAAAAGTCATTAAACACGACCATTTCCCTGCGTTTCTTCGTTACAATCTCCCCCCGATTATAAGGACGTCTCCTGATCGGGCCTCGCAACACCGCTGATGCATGGTCATCGGCACCCAGCATCGCCCACAGAGAGCCGCCCACACAGATCGAGTGAAGCTGGCGCGCCTGCTGTTTCCGGGCCAATCACCACTTTTCGCGAATCTGCAGAGCTGTCATTACGCTCGGTCACTGAGCTGTCTGCCCGTTTTGCCTGTCATGTACTCCATGGGGGCAACCGATCCGGGCACGGTGCCAGGCTGGGACAGCCCTTTTTTGAGGTTCACGTCTTCAAAAGAGCGTGAAAAAACGGGTTTTCACAACTTCACGAGAGTGTGGCGAGCAAATGAAGAGTTTTGCGTCTGAACAAGCACCATCAGCGTCTGGAATAGCCCAACGACACAGGACCGGATATCGCTCAAGAACTGGCGCCTGAAGCCTGTCCGCTACGGATTTGGTTGCACGAGTGGATGTCTCGGCCATAAGTCGAATTGCCTGCCCGGCGCTTAAATGAGTTCATATGACTCTTGAGGCCAGGCTGCATGCATCCGCAGTGTTGCGAATGAATTGCGAAGATTCGGACATGGCGATCCTGGCCATGGGTACCTGGGGCGCAACTGACCTTGCCCCGCCACTCCTGGCCGCTATGCCGACAATTTGGTGCTGCAGATTTTGGAGACGCGTTAAATGGCGCATAACGAAGCAGTCGATGTAGTTCTGGTAGGGGCCGGCATCATGAGTGCCACCCTGGCCGTGCTGCTCAAGGAGCTCGACCCCGCGATTTCGCTGGAAGTCGTCGAGCTGATGGATTCCGGTGCCGCGGAGAGTTCCAACCCCTGGAACAACGCCGGTACCGGCCACGCCGGGCTGTGTGAGCTGAACTACACCCCCCAGGCGGCCGATGGCAGTATCGACATCAAGAAAGCCGTGCATATCAACGCCCAGTTCGAGGTGTCGAAGCAGTTCTGGACCTACCTGACCCGCAAGGGCACGTTCGGCTCGTCCAGGTCCTTCATCGCACCGGTGCCGCACCTGAGCTTCGTGCAGGGCGAGAAAGGCGTGGCGTTCCTGAAGAAGCGCTTCGAACTGTTGAAGCAGCATCACGCCTTCGCCGACATGGAATACACCGAGGACAAGGCCAAGATGGCCGAGTGGATGCCGTTGATGATGCCCGGCCGGCCGGACGACGAAGTCATCGCCGCCACCCGGGTCATGAACGGCACCGACGTCAACTTCGGCGCCCTGACCAATCAGTTGCTCCAGCACCTGACCAGTGCCCCGGACGCCCAGGTCAAGTACTGCAAGCGGGTGACCGGCCTCAAGCGCAATGGCGCCGGCTGGACGGTCAGCATCAAGGACGTCAATTCCGGCAGCACTCGTGAAGTCGATGCCAGGTTCGTCTTCCTGGGCGCCGGCGGCGCGGCGCTGCCGTTGCTGCAAGCCTCGGGCATCGAGGAAAGCAAGGGCTTCGGCGGCTTCCCGGTCAGCGGCCAGTGGCTGCGTTGCGACAACCCGGACGTGGTCAAGCACCACCAGGCCAAGGTCTACAGCCAGGCCGCCGTGGGCTCGCCTCCCATGTCGGTACCGCACCTGGACACCCGCGTGGTCGACGGCAAGAAATCCCTGCTGTTCGGGCCGTACGCCGGCTTCACCACCAAGTTCCTCAAGCACGGTTCGATCATGGACCTGCCACTGTCGGTGCGCGCCGGCAACATCGGGCCGATGCTGGCCGTGGCACGTGACAACATGGACCTGACCAAGTACCTGATCAGCGAAGTGATGCAGTCCATGGAGCAGCGCCTGGAAGCCCTGCGTCGTTTCTATCCCGAGGCGAAAGCCGAGGACTGGCGCCTGGAAGTGGCCGGCCAGCGAGTGCAGATCATCAAGAAAGACCCGAAGAAAGGTGGCGTCCTGCAATTCGGCACCGAACTGGTGGCGGCCAAGGACGGCACCATCGCCGCCCTGCTGGGCGCATCGCCGGGTGCTTCGGTGACCGTTTCGATCATGCTGGAACTGATCGAGCGCTGCTTCCCCGAGAAGGCCAAGGGCGAATGGGCCGCCAAGCTCGCGGAAATCTTCCCGGCCCGGGAAAAAGTGCTGGAGACCGACGCGGCGCTGTATCGCAAGGTCAATGCGCAGAACAACGTCGCACTGGAACTGGTTGAAGAAAACAGCGAGACCCCAAGCTACGCTTGATTGGTCCGCATGAAAAAAACGCCCCGTACTCCATGAATACGGGGCGTTTTTTTATGGGAGAAGCTTGGGATGGCGCCCGCTGGTCCGCCAGGCAGCCCCTCGGCCAGTCAACCGCGCGCCTTGTTGAACAACTCGATGTATTCCTCGGCGTTGCGCTGGTCCTTGATCAACGCGACGAAATCGTTGCCATGTTCGTCCTTGCCATCGAGGTCATAGCCGGCTTCGACGAAGAAGGTCAGGAAGCGCTCGAAATCGTCGACCCGCAGACCGCGATAGCCCTTGATCAGTTTGTGCAGCGACGGCGAGGTGGCATCGGCCGGTTCGAAGTTGAGGAACAGTTTGATCTGTTCGTCGCCAATCTCGTCACCAATCACCTGTTTCTTGTCTTTACGCATTGCCGGCTCCAGCTCGCACAGTTCACGGGGCGGGCAGTTTACCCCCGGCGGGCCCCAGGGCTCAACGCGAGCGTTCGGTGCCGGTGTGCAGGTCGGCCCAGATATGACCATTGGCGTAGGTCAGAAACTGCACGTAGACCGTGTCGTTGCGCAACAGATCGATGACCACCCGATACTGGGCCTGTGGATAAGACAGGGTCAGGGTCTTGCTCGCTTCGTCGAAGAGCGGTTTCTTCAGGCTTTTGCTTTCGCCATCGAAATTGAGGATCACCTGGCTGATGGTGGCGCCCTTGTTCAGGGGCTTGCCCTTGAGGCGAACCAGCAGTGGCGAGGTCACCGGTATCGGTTGCTGGTTGGATTGCCGCTGGTTGCCCAGCACCACCGAGTACTCGGTGACCTGCAGCAGTTGCTGTTGTTCGGGCTGTTCCTGGCGCACCACCAGGTCGTCAGGCGGCAGGAACTGGCTGTGCATCGGCGCGGCGACCACCGCCAGGGGCAGGCTGGATATCAACAGCGGAACGGCGCAGCGGCGGATCGATACTCTCATGTCAGGCTCCGAGGTCTTGGCCCGGCACTCTAGCATGAGCAGGAACGATAAAAATAAGCGAGCCGGGTCAATACATCCGGGGCTCCGGCGCGGCATACTCAGATGGCCATCAGCCTTGGTTTCATCGTGGCCAGGGACTGGTGTCCGGCAGGTCCAGATGCGTCCCGTTCAGTTAGTGGAGTGCCTATGTCTTTCTCCGCCCCGCCCTTGTTCGCTGCCTGGCGCCAGGCCTGGCGCACCGGTTATACCCTCGAGCGCCTGCGTGGCGACCTGGTGGCCGGGCTGACGGTCGGCATCATCGCCATCCCCCTGGCCATGGCGTTGGCAATCGCCGTCGGCGTGCCACCGCAGCATGGCTTGTACACCGTACTGGTAGCGGCACCGCTGATTGCCCTGACCGGCGGCTCGCGCTTCAACGTGAGCGGGCCAACAGCGGCATTCGTGGTGATCCTGCTTCCCATCACCCAGCAATACGGCCTGGGTGGCCTGCTGCTGTGCACGATGCTGGCCGGCCTGATCCTGATCGCCCTGGGACTGATGCGGGCCGGGCGGCTGATCCAGTACATTCCCTATCCGGTCATCCTGGGCTTTACCGCCGGTATCGGCGTGGTCATTGCCACCTTGCAATTGAAGGACCTGCTGGGCCTGACCACCATCGGCCAGGCCCAGCACTACATCGAACAGCTGGGCGCCCTGATCGTGGCGTTGCCCAGCGCACGACTGGGCGATGGCATTGTCGGCATCACCTGCCTGGCGGTGCTGATCGTCTGGCCACGCTGGGTCCCGCGCGTTCCGGGGCATCTGGTCGCACTGCTCGTCGGGGCGCTGCTGGGGGTGCTGCTGGAGCTCGGTGGCTGGCCCATCGCGACACTGGGCGAACGCTTCAGCTATATGGTCGATGGCATCAGCCATCCCGGCATCCCGCCCTTGCTGCCAACCTTCGACTGGCCGTGGAACCTGCCAGCCGGCGATGGCCAGCCACTGGGCCTCTCCTATGACCTGATCCGCCAATTGATGGCGCCGGCGTTCGCCATTGCCATGCTCGGCGCCATCGAATCGCTGCTGTGCGCCGTGGTGGCCGATGGCATGACCGGCAGCAAGCACGACCCCAACGCCGAACTGATGGGCCAGGGCCTGGGCAACCTGGTTGCGCCGCTGTTCGGTGGCATCACCGCCACGGCGGCGATTGCCCGTAGCGCCACCAACGTGCGCAGCGGCGCGTCCTCTCCGCTGGCCGCGATCATCCACAGCCTCGTGGTGCTGCTGGCGATGTTGCTGCTGGCACCGCTGTTCAGCTACCTGCCCATGGCTGCCATGGCTGCGTTGCTGGTGATGGTCGCCTGGAACATGAGCGAGGCCGGACATGTACTGCACACCCTGCGCATCGCCCCACGCAGTGATGTGCTGGTGCTGCTCACCTGCCTGAGCCTGACGGTGCTGTTCGACATGGTACTGGCGGTCGCCGTCGGCCTGCTGCTGGCGGCCGGGCTGTTCATCAAGCGCATGAGCGAACTGACCGACAGCGCCGAGCTGCCGCGTCACGCCCACCAAGCCTTGCTGGATATGCCCGAGCATGTGCGCTGCTATGAAATTCGTGGCCCGCTGTTCTTCGGCGCGGCAGAAAAGGCCCTGGACGTGCTGCGCAGATTCGATCCGGATGTGCGGGTCGTCGTGGTGGACATGGCCGCGGTGCCGATGCTGGACATGACCGCCCTGGCGGCGTTTGAAAATATCCTGAAGGATTATCGCAAGCAGAACATCGGCCTGATCCTGGTGGCAACCACCCCCAGGGTGCGCCTGAAGCTACGCCGTGCCGGCGTTCATCGCGAACGGCGCCAACTGGCGTATGTGCAAACCCTGGAGCAGGCGCGGGTCAAGAGCGAGCAGTGGTTGCAAGCCAACCACGCCTGACCTGGGTCTATCAGTCGAACTGGGCGCGCATCCAGGCCTGGTACTCGACAACGCCGGGCTCGCCTTCACGGGGTGCCCAATGGGCCAGTTCGCCTTCGCCCACGGGCCGGTAAGGGCCTGCCTTGCATTCGAACATCAGGCTGTCGGGTTCCAGCACCACCAGGCCGTGATACACACCGGCCGGCAGGTCGACGCCAAGGCAATCGCCTCCGGCCTGCAGGACGCGCTTGTCCACCACTCCCCCGGCCTCGTCGAAGATCAACACACCGAGACGACCCCTGAGTACCAGGAGCGTCTCGGCCTTGTCAGCGCTCAGGTGCCGATGCGGCGGGATGTAGGTCGAAGGCTGCAGGCCCACGGCCATGCGGTGGCAGGGCTCTTCCATGCGATGGAAATTATGGTGCTGGCGTCCGCGAGGACTGGCCGTGGCTTTCTCGGCCAGTTCATCGAACAACGCCTGATCCAGAAAGCCTGGCCGGGTCATCGATTACATTCCTTTCACAGCGAAAATACCGTTGGCGTTGCGCCAGTAACCCTTGTAGTCCATGCCATAGCCGAAGATATAGCGGTCGACGCATGGCAGGCCCACGAAATCAGCCTTCAGGTCGGGACGAGCCTTGCGGTCGTGGTCCTTGTCGATCAGCACGGCAGTGT
The DNA here is from genome assembly GCF_900156465.1 of Pseudomonas sp. 7SR1. NCBI lineage: Bacteria > Pseudomonadati > Pseudomonadota > Gammaproteobacteria > Pseudomonadales > Pseudomonadaceae > Pseudomonas > Pseudomonas sp. 7SR1. The sequence continues at coordinate 2,631,452 of NZ_LT707064.1, read as the reverse complement.
GCACGGCACGGGCACCGGCGTGCCTGCAGAAGTCGATGATGGCGCCCAGGGTGTGCCCTTCGTCGAGAATGTCGTCGATGATCAAGACATCGCGATCGATGAACGACACTTCCGGCTTGGCTTTCCAGAACAGGTCGCCGCCGCTGGTTTCATTGCGATAACGGGTGGCGTGCAGGTAGGACGCCTCCAGCGGGAAGTTCAGGTAGGTCAGCAGCTTGCCGGAGAAAATCAACCCGCCGTTCATGACGCAGAACACCACCGGGTTGGACTCGGCCAGTTGTTCATTGATTTGCGCACCGACACGGGCGATGGCCGCTTCGACTTCGGCTTCGGTGTACAGGCAGTCAGCCTCTCGCATGATTTGACGGATATGCTCGAGATCAGCGGACATGGCGCTCTCCAGGGGAGGTTGAAGGGAGGGACGGGTTCGGAAAAGCGGGCAAAGGTACGCATCCCGCCCGGCCAGATCAAGCGTTTGTGGACTAACGTTCTGTATTGTCTATAGGACAACATCCCCGGATAGATTAATCTAGCCCGGTTTTTTTGCCCGCCGCCGGAGCCTTCCCATGCCCATCCTCGAGATCCGCCATCCGCTGATCAGACATAAACTCGGCCTGATGCGTCGTGCCGACATCAGCACGAAGAACTTCCGCGAGCTCGCACAGGAAGTCGGTGCGCTGCTCACCTATGAAGCCACCAAGGACCTGCCGCTGGAGTCCTACCAGATCGATGGCTGGGCCGGTGCGGTCCAGGTAGAGAAAATCGCCGGCAAGAAAATCACCGTGGTGCCGATCCTGCGCGCCGGTATCGGCATGCTCGAGGGTGTGCTTAGCCTGATCCCGGGCGCCAAGGTCAGCGCCGTGGGCGTGGCCCGTAACGAGCAGACCCTGCAAGCCCACACCTACCTGGAAAAACTGGTGCCGGAAATCGACGAGCGCCTGGCGATGATCATCGACCCGATGCTCGCCACCGGCAGTTCCATGGTCGCCACCATCGACCTGCTGAAAAAAGCCGGTTGCCGGGATATCCGCGCCATGGTGCTGGTTGCCGCGCCCGAAGGCATCAAGGCGGTGGAAGACGCCCATCCCGACGTAACCATCTACACCGCCTCCATCGATCAGAAGCTCAACGAGCATGGCTACATCATCCCGGGCCTGGGCGATGCCGGCGACAAGATCTTCGGCACCAAGCAGAAGGACGCTTGAGCATGCAGGATGAATTCAACGATCCGCTCTGGCGCCAGGTGCTGTCCGGTGCGCAGATGCTGTTCGTCGCCTTTGGCGCGCTGGTGCTGATGCCGCTGATCACCGGGCTGGACCCCAACGTGGCACTGTTTACCGCCGGCCTGGGCACCATCCTGTTCCAGGTGGTGACCGGGCGCCAGGTGCCGGTGTTCCTGGCATCGAGTTTCGCGTTCATCACTCCGATCATTCTCGCCAAGGGCCAGTTCGGCCTGGCCGAGACCATGGGCGGCGTGATGGCGGCCGGCTTCGTCTACACCTTCCTGGGGCTGGCGGTGAAGATCAAGGGCACCGGGTTCATCGACCGGCTGTTGCCGCCGGTGGTGATCGGTCCGGTGATCATCTCCATCGGCCTGGCGATGGCGCCGATTGCCGCGAACATGGCCATGGGCAAGGCCGGTGACGGCACCGAGCTGATCCACTACCAGACCGCGATGCTGATTTCCATGCCGGCCCTGCTCACCACCCTGGTGGTCGCCGTATTCGGCAAAGGCATTTTCCGCCTGGTGCCGATCATTTCCGGCGTGCTGGTGGGTTTCGCCATGTCGTTCTTCTTCGACGTGGTGGACACCGCGAAGATCGCCGCCGCGCCATGGTTCGCACTGCCGAACTTCACTGCGCCGGCGTTCAACTGGCAAGCGATCCTGTTCATCGTGCCGGTAGCGCTGGCACCGGCCATCGAGCATATCGGCGGCGTGATTGCCGTGGGCAGCGTGACCGGCCGCGACTACCTGAAAAAACCCGGCCTGCATCGCACGCTGTTCGGCGACGGCATTGCCACCACCGCGGCCGGCCTGTTCGGCGGTCCGCCCAACACCACCTATGCCGAAGTCACCGGCGCGGTGATGCTGACCAAGAACTACAACCCGAAGATCATGACCTGGGCGGCGATCTTCGCCATCGCCCTGGCATTCATCGGCAAGTTCGGCGCGCTGCTGCAGAGCATCCCGGTGCCGGTCATGGGCGGTATCCTGTGCCTGTTGTTCGGTTCGATCGCGGCGGTGGGCATGAACACGCTGATCCGCCACAAGATCGATCTGGGCGAGGCGCGCAACCTGGTGATCGTCTCCGTGACCCTGGTGTTCGGCATTGGCGGCGTGCTGGTCGGCACAGGCACTGGCCCGGACGATTTCGGCCTCAAGGGCATCGCATTGTGCGCGGTAGTGGCAATCGCCCTGAACCTGATCCTGCCGGGCAATGACAGCTGGAAGCACAAGAAGGCGGATGAGCCGCTGATCTGACTCAGGCATGAAGACTTCGTTGTCGGCCTGATAGTCATCGAGAGCAAGCTCGCTCCCACAATGGATCTCGAGTGGTCACAAACTTTGTGTCCCCCCGCAGATCCCATGTGGGAGCGAGCTTGCTCGCGATGAGGCCCTTGAACGTCACAAAGCTATGGGAGCCCGTTCACAGAGAGTGCTCAACGCCTGTGCCCACTGCGGCTCATCATTGAGGCAAGGCACCAGCACCAGCTCCTCCCCGCCCGCCTCGCGGAACTGCTCACGGCCACGATCGCCGATTTCCTCCAGGGTTTCGATGCAGTCGGCCACGAATGCCGGACACATCACCAACACTTTCTTCACACCACTTTTGGCCAGTTCATCCAGCCGCGCTTCGGTGTAGGGTTCGATCCACTTGGCGCGGCCCAGCCGCGACTGGAACGACACCGACCATCGACCCTGCGCCAGTCCCATGCGCTTGGCGAATAATTCGGCAGTGCGTATGCACTGGGCGCGGTAACAGGTCGCCATGACCTGCGGCGAGGCGTTCCGGCAGCAGTCGGCATCCTTGAAACAGTGGAAACCCGTGGGGTCGAGCTTGGTCAGGTGCCGCTCTGGCAAGCCATGGAAACTGAGCAACAAGTGATCGTAGTCCTGTTCCAGATAAGGCTTGGCGCTGGCAACCAGTGCATCCAGATATTCCGGCTGGTCGTAGAACGGCTGGAGAATCGAGAACTGCACATCGAGCTTCTTTTCCCGCACCACCCGCTTCGCTTCCTCGACCACCGTGGTGACCGTGCTGTCAGCGAACTGCGGGTACAACGGCGCCAAGGTGATCTTCCTATGCCCCTGGCTGGCCAGGCGCACCAGCGCCGACTCAATGGACGGCTCGCCGTAACGCATCGCCAGCTCCACCGGCCCTTGGGTCCACTGCGCGGTCATGGCCTGTTGCAGCCGACGACTGAGCACCACCAGCGGTGAGCCTTCATCCCACCAGATCGAGGCATAGGCGTGGGCCGATTGCTCGGGGCGCTTGATCAGGATCAGCGACACCAGCAGCCGCCGTACCGGCCAGGGCAAGTCGATAACGTAGGAGTCCATCAGGAACTGGTTGAGGTAACGGCGCACATCGGCCACCGAGGTGGAGGCAGGCGAACCCAGATTCACCAGAAGCAACGCGTGATCGGTCATGCAACGTCCTATTTCAGAAGCGGCCGGACAACGTCGTCCAGGGCCGCGGGCAAGTCAGTGAACCGGAAAGTGAAACCCGCCGCCTGCAATCGGACCGGCGTGGCGCGCTGGCCGCCCAGCAACAGCAATGACAATTCTCCCAATGCGACTTTCAGCACCAGCTCCGGCATCGGCACCACCGTTGGCCGATTCAGCACCCGCCCCAGGGCCTTGGTGAAATCGCGGTTGCGTACCGGGTTTGGCGCGCACGCATTATAAGGACCGCTGGCGTCATCGCGATGCAGAAGAAAATCAATCAGAGCGATTTGATCGTCGATATGAATCCATGGCATCCACTGCCGACCATTGCCGATACGCCCGCCCAGCCCCAGTTTGAAGGGCAATAGCAGCCGCGACAAAAAGCCGCCCTCGGTGGCCAGGACCAGGCCGGTGCGCACCAGTACGACGCGCAGCCCCATGGCCTCGGCCCGCTGTGCGGTTTCTTCCCAGGCAATGCACAACTGGCTGGCGAAGTCCTCGCTCACGGGACCGGATTGCTCGGTCAGTTCCCGCTCACCGCCGTCTCCGTACCAACCCACCGCGGAACCGGAAACCAACACTCGGGGCTTGCGCTCGCAACGTTCCAGCCAGGCCAGCAAGACCTCCGTGAGGGTGACGCGACTGCTCCACAACAGCATCTTGCGCTTGTGGCTCCAGGGCCGGTCGGCAATCGGTGCCCCGGCGAGGTTCACCACCGCATCCACCGGCTCTTCGATCTCTTCGAGCCTGGCAATCCCTCGCACCTGTGCTCCGCAGATATTCGCCACCTGTTCAGGCCGACGACTCCATACTGTCAAACGATGTCCCTGCTCCAGCCAGTGACGGCAGAGCCGACGCCCGATCAATCCAGTACCGCCGGTCAGCAATATGTGCATGAGGTGATCCTCGCAGAGCGTTTTACCCGGCCCATTAGTCTATTTTTATAAGCAGGGATTTTTCGTATCAGACAGGGTCTGTGTTTTAACAATAGGACAACCTGTCCAAACGCGAACGGTAAAACTTATACCAAAAACCCGAATTGTACAGCTTTGAACGACGGCGTAGTCTGTACAGAAAGCTAAACGAGGCCCTCATGACTGTACCTATCGCAATCATCGGCACCGGCATCGCCGGACTCTCAGCCGCCCAGGCCCTGACGGAGGCCGGGCACATCGTTCAACTCTTCGATAAAAGCCACGGCAGCGGCGGGCGCATGTCCAGCAAACGCAGCGACGCCGGTGCGCTGGACATGGGCGCGCAATATTTCACTGCGCGCGATCGTCGCTTCGTCACCGAAGTGCAGCGTTGGCAAGCCAACGGCTGGGCCGCGGAATGGAACCCGCAGCTCTATCACTTCCAGGGCGGGCAGCTATCCCCTTCGCCGGACGAACAGACCCGCTGGGTCGGCACCCCGCGCATGAGCGCCATCACCCGGGCCTTGCTGGGCAAATTGCAGGTGCAGTTCTCCTGCCGGATCACCGAAGTGTTCCGCGGCCAGGAACACTGGCACCTGCAGGATGCGGAAGGCTTCACCCATGGCCCGTTCGGCCAGGTCGTGATTGCCACCCCCGCGCCCCAGGCCACTGCCCTGCTCGCCACCGCACCGAAACTGGCCGGGGTCGCAGCCGGGGTCAAGATGGACCCGACCTGGGCCGTGGCCCTGGCATTCGAACAGCCGCTGGATACGCCCATGGAAGGCTGCTTCGTCCAGGACAGCCCTCTGGACTGGCTGGCCCGCAACCGCAGCAAGCCGGGACGCGACAGCAAGCTCGATACCTGGGTTCTGCATGCCACCAGCGAGTGGAGCCGGCAGCACATCGACCTGTCCAAGGAAGCCGTGATCGAACACCTGCACGGTGCCTTCGCCGAGTTGCTGCACAGCGCAATGCCCGCCCCCAGCTTCAGCATGGCCCATCGCTGGCTCTACGCGCGTCCCGCCGGCAGCCACGAATGGGGCGCCCTGGCCGATGCCGACCTGGGGCTGTATGTCTGCGGCGACTGGTGCCTGTCGGGCCGGGTCGAAGGAGCGTGGCTCAGCGGCCAGGAAGCCGCGCGTCGCTTGCACGCCAGCCTGCAATAACTCGCGTCACCCTGCGCTACCCGCTGCTGTCGAGGCAGACAGCAGCCCATCTGCGACAACCTGTTCGACGCCGCCGCCTGCTGCAAATCCACACAAGTGGTTGACTTGTGCCGCAGCGAACCTATGATGAAATAATTGTACAAGAACAGTTTTCTGTACAAGAAAATGAATCAGAGGTCGCCCATGCCCAACGAAGCCGCTGCCAAGCCGAAAATCGCCATCAGTGCCTGCCTGATGGGCGAGGAAGTCCGTTTCAATGGCGGGCATAAACAATCGCATCTGTGCAGTCGTGTCCTTACGGAGTATTTCGAGTTCGTGCCCGTATGCCCGGAAGTCGCCATTGGCCTGGGCATTCCGCGAGAACCGATCCGGCTGGTGGGCGATCCCGCGAACCCCGACGCGGTCGGCACGGTGAAGCCTAACCTGGACGTGACGCGCCCACTGGCCGAGTACGGCAGGCAAATGGCTGCTGAGCTGGACGACATCTGCGGCTACATCTTCATGCAGAAGTCACCGTCCTGCGGGCTGGAACGGGTCAAGGTCTACAGCCATGACGGCGCCCCGCAAAAGGATGGCGGACGGGGCATCTACGCCCAGGCGTTCTGTGATCGCCATCCGGACCTGCCGGTGGAGGAAGACGGTCGCCTCAACGACCCGGTGCTGCGGGAGAACTTCCTGACCCGGGTATTCGCCTACGCGGCATGGCAACCCCTGCGCCACAAGAACCTGACCCGGCGGGACCTGATCGAATTCCACTCGCGCTACAAGTACCTGCTGATGGCCCACAACCCGGTGCAATACAAGGCCCTGGGCAACCTTTTGGGCAGCATGGGCAAGGCCGATCCCAACGAGCTGGGGCCGCGCTACTTCAGCGCGCTGATGGCTGCCCTGAAAAAATGCGCCACCCGCCGGACCCACACCAATGTGCTGCAGCACCTGAGCGGTTATCTCAAGCGTGCCATCGGGGCCGAAGACAAGCAGGAAGTGCAACACCTCATTACCCAGTATCGCCAGGGCATCGTACCGCTGGTGGTGCCCCTGACGTTGCTCAAGCATCACTTGCGCCTGCATCCCGACCCGTACCTGTCGCAGCAGGCCTACTTGCAGCCGCACCCGGAAAACCTCAGCCTGCGTAACGCCATCTGATGGCCCGTGAACCTGATTCGAGCGCACGCGAGGACCTGGGAGCCGACTTTGCCGAGGCCCTGGCCCAAGGTTGGCTGCCGATACGCGAAGTGGCGCGACAGACCGGCGTCAACGCCATTACCCTGCGCGCCTGGGAACGTCGCTATGGCCTGATCGTGCCGTACCGCACCCCCAAGGGCCACCGATTGTTCAGCGCCGAGCATGTGGAACGGATCCAGACCATCGTCACCTGGATCAATCGAGGCGTGGCCGTGAGCAAGATCAAGCCCCTGCTCGACACGCCACAACCACCGCCCGAAACGCCGGAGAACGACTGGCAGCGCCAGCGTCATGGGCTGGTGCTGGCCGTGACCCAACTGGCCGAGCGCCAGGTCGACGACCTGGTGAACCAGGCCATGGCGCTCTACCCGCCATGGACCGTCTGCGAGCAATTGCTGCTGCCCCTGCTGGCCGATCTGCACCGCCGCTGGCAAGGGCAGTTCGGCGCGCAACTGGAGCGTGTGTTCCTGCATTCCTGGCTGCGCAGCAAATTCGGCAGCCGGATCTACCACAACAACCGCCAGTTGCGCGGCGCACCGTTGCTGCTGGTCAATCAATCCGACCTGCCCCTGGACCCTCAGCTGTGGCTCACCGCCTGGCTGGCCAGCAGCACCGATTGTCCCGTGGAGGTATTCGACGAACCGATCCCTGCCGGCGAACTGGCCTTGGCCGTTGAGCGCCTCGCGGCTCGCGGTGTATTGCTGTATTCCAGCCACGCCTTGAACCCGTCGCAACTGCCCAGGCTGCTGAACGGGATCGACTGCCCGGTGATTATCGCCGGCAGTGCCGCATCGATCCACCACGCCAGCTTATCCACTGGAGCTGCGATGCCGAACGTCAGCTGGGCCGAAGACCCGTTATCGGCCCATCGTGAACTGCGCCGCCAGGCACTTCTTTGAATGGAAACCCTATGCAACTGATCTGGCTGCGCAGCGACCTGCGCCTGCACGACAACACCGCCCTGGCGGCCGCCACGGCTCGAGGCCCGTGTGTGGCAGTCTATCTACCAAGTCCGGAACAGTGGCGCAGCCACGACGACGCCCCCTGCAAGATCGATTTCTGGCTGCGCAACCTCACCTCGTTGAGCGCGGACCTGGGTGAGCTGAACATCCCGTTGCTGGTACGTGCTGCGGCGCGTTGGGACCAGGCGCCACAGGTGCTGCTCGGGTTATGCCGCGAGCTGAAGATCGATGCGGTGCACGTCAATGAAGAGTATGGGCTGAACGAAACCCGGCGAGATGCCGACGTGGCCCGGACCTTGAAAGCCCAGGGCATCGAATTTCACAGCCACCTCGACCAGCTGCTGTTCAAGCCCGGTAGTGTACTTACCCGGACCGGCAATTATTTCCAGGTGTTCAGCCAGTTTCGCAAACTCTGCTACAGCCGTTTGCACCTCTCGCTGCCGAGCCTGGCCGCCACTCCGGCCCGGCAAGCGCCAACCGGTATCGACAGCGATCCGGTACCGACCCGTGCCGAGGGCTTTCACCCTCCCGGCGAAGCGCTACGCACCCTTTGGCCCGCGGGCGAAAACGAAGCCCGGCGGCGTCTCGATGCATTCATCGACCAGCACCTCGACGACTACCAGCGCGACCGGGATTTCCCGGCCCGGCCCGGCACCAGCCAGCTTTCGGCCTACCTGGTGGCCGGTGTGGTCTCCCCACGCCAATGCCTGCACGCCGCGCTACAAGCCAACCAGGGTGAGTTCGAAAGCGGCAATGTCGGTGCTGTGACCTGGATCAATGAATTGCTTTGGCGAGAGTTCTATAAACACATTCTGGTGGGCTATCCCCGGGTGTCCCGGAACCGCGCGTTCCGCCCGGAAACCGAAGCATTGGCCTGGCGCGATGCCCCGCAGGAGCTGGCTGCCTGGAAAGAGGCCCGCACGGGGCTGCCGATCATCGATGCAGCCATGCGCCAACTGCTGGAGACAGGGTGGATGCATAACCGCCTGCGCATGGTCGTGGCGATGTTCCTCACCAAGAATCTGCTGATCGACTGGCGTGAAGGCGAGCGCTTCTTCATGCAGCACTTGATCGACGGCGACCTGGCCGCCAATAACGGCGGCTGGCAGTGGAGCGCCTCCACCGGCACGGACGCGGCGCCCTGGTTCCGGATTTTCAATCCACTGAGCCAATCGGAGAAATTCGACCGCGAAGGGGCCTTCATCAAACGTTGGTTACCCGAACTGAACGATCTGGACAGGCAACAGGTCCATAACCCCAAGGCCTACTGTGGATTGTTCGACAATGTGGACTACCCCGCTCCGATCGTCGACCTTGGCCGATCCCGAGCGCGTGCGCTGGCGGCGTTCAGGAACCTGCCAACGCGACAGGACGCGGCAGCGGAACCACAGGGCGATCATCGAACATGAAATTCCTGCCTGGCGGATGCAGTTTTCGCCACGCAGGATATAGTCTTACTAAATACATGGGTTTCACCGCGAAAACCTTGTATCAGACGCGGCGCGACCCGATCGAAAGGAGCACGGAATGGGTGTGAAACCGCCACGGCGATATTGGTTGACGGGGGCCAGTGATGGCGTCGCCGCTTCGCTCGCCGTTAAGCTGCTTGAAAGTGGAGCGCACCTGGCGATCAGTTCACGCTCGGGTAAACCCTGCCAAATCCTTTCCGAACGTTATCCGAACCAGATACTGATGGTGCCTGGTGACCTGACCGACAGCCAGACAGTACGCGAGATCGGCGAGCGGATCACCCAGCAGTGGGGCTCCCTGGACACCGTCATCCTCAATGCCGGAAGCACTGAACACGCCGACGGCCAGCCCGCTCCCCAGGCTTTCATCGAACACCTGATACGCAGCAACCTGCTGATGGCCAGTTTTTGCATCGAAACGGCCTTGCCACTGTTGCAAGCCGGCACCCTCCCCCATCTGGTGGGGATCGCCAGCCCGGCGACTTACCTGTCGCCGTCACTCACCGAGGCCAGCGGCAGCACGTTGCGGTCGCTGTTCGAAACGACCCGCGCCAGGCTCGCCTCCGACGGCATCGCCGTGACATTGGTCCACCCCGGCTTCGACGATCAGTCGCTGTGTCTGGACGACGGCTCATTACCCACTGCCGGCTCGACGGACGAAGCGGCCGCTTACATCCTGGCCCACCTCGCCGAAAGGCCTGCCGAGTTGAAACTCCCTATCGCGGCGCTGGCGGCGCTCTGGCCGTTGCCCGCATCGGCCCAGGCCGGACAAACCGACGCCGACCCTTGCCAGGCCAGTGTGTGGTCACCGATCAAGGGTCGCCCTTGAAGGCCGTGGTTGCCTTACACTGCCGGCCATGAAAACCATCCCTCTCGTAGAACTCACTGCGCCGGCCGTGACGTGCTCGACCTGCGCGGCATGCTGCTGTCGACTGGAAGTGCTGCTGATCACCGACACCGGCGTCCCGCCACGTTTCATTGCCATGGATGATTGGGGTGGGGAAGCCATGTTGCGGCTGGATGACGGCTGGTGCGCGGCACTGGATCGCGACAGCATGAAATGCACGATCTACGAGAAACGTCCGTTGATCTGCAGGGAGTTCGAGATGGGCGCGCCGGAATGCGTCGAGGAACGCCTGGGCATCGCGACGGCATATCGTTAGGCCGTCGTCAGAAACGGTTCGCCCGCGAGGTCATCGGATCAGCCAGCATTGATGTGACCGATACCCCGCCCTCGCGAGAAAGCCCGCTCTCACCAGGCTCTGTCTGGAATGTACCTGTACCAAGGCCCGTTTCAATGCAGCACGGCCGGGTGCAGGTACATCTCAGACAGAGCCTGAGCGAGCGTTACAGAGGCATGGTGTAGTGCAGCGCGTAGCTTTCCACGCCGTCGTTGTTCGACGAGATACCGGCGTTGGAGTAATGGGTGGCGCGAATGCCCACCTCATGCCCGCCATTGAAGCGCAGGCCAAAGCCGATGCGGTCTTCGAACTGGAACGCACTACCAAGCTTGTTATCTTCCAGCTCGGTGTTGGCGAACAGCGCAACGCCGATGCCGGCCTCGATATAAGGCTTCACGTTCTGACCGGAAAATTCATACACGAAGACCGGCGAGAACGACAGGCTGTGGTTACTGGAAGTCTCATCGCCTTCCCAGTAGGTGTAGGCACCACTCCAGTAGCCGGTCAGACGCCCCACGTCACTTTGCAACCAGCTTTTGTCCCAGTCGAACTGCATGCCCAGGCGATAGGTCATGGTCGAATCGCTGGTCTGGCCGATTCCAAACTCCACACCTGCCGCTTGCGCAGTGTAAGTGTGCCCCAACAACGCAGCCGCAAGTGCGGCAATGCAGAATAAGCGCTTCATTAGAAACATCCTTTTCCGAACAGACTTAGTTAGTTTTTTCTTACAAACAGACAGAGCTATAGAAATCCGCGTTGAAACAGAAGTTCAGCGATTTTTACACAATTTTCACGATTTCTTCACAGGTCGAAGCTTCGCACAACGCCGGGCGATTTCCATAGTACAGGTAGGATTTTTCTTAAATGTATCGGATCGGCGCTAGTCCAGAACAGGGTTTCGCTGGCAGGCCCCTCGGCCAGCAATGCTCGCTCGGCCAACAGCCGCTGAAGCTGCCGCGCCACCGCGGCGCCGGTATCGATCAGGCTGATGTGCCCGGGGACCATCTGCTCAAGCAATGGCTTGAGAAAAGGGTAATGGGTGCAACCCAGGATCAACGTATCGCAGCCGGCCGCCAGCAAGGGGTCGACATAATGTTGCAGCAGTTGGCGCAAGGCCGGGCTGTGCAGGTCCCCTGCCTCGATCAGTTCCACCAGGCCGGGACACGGTTGAGTGACCACGCGTACATCGGTGGCGAAACGATCGAGCAACGCGGCGAACTTTGCACTCTGCAAGGTACCGGTGGTGGCGAGTACACCGACGATGCCGCTGCGGGTCGCAGCCGCGGCCGGCTTGACCGCCGGCTCCATGCCAACGATGGGCCAGTCCGGATAATCGCGACGCAGGTCGGCCACGCCGGCGACGGTCGCGGTGTTGCAAGCCACCACCAGCGCCTTGGCGCCCTGGCGCTTGAGAAAGTCAGCGATGATCGCGCAGCGTTGTGCAATGAAGGCCGGGGTTTTCTCGCCATAGGGAATATGTCCGCAGTCGGCTACGTAGAGCAGCGACTCGTTGGGCAGCAACCGACGGATCTCCCCCAGCACCGACAGGCCACCGACACCCGAATCGAATACCCCGACCGGCGCGTCACGCATGTTGGCTACCACACACGCTGCAACCCGGATCGCGCTTGACCCGCAACTCACGGAAGCGTGAGCCCAGCGCATCGATCAACAGCAGGCGTCCCACCAGGGGTTCGCCGAACCCGACCAGCAGCTTCAACGCCTCCAGGGCTTGCAGGCTACCCACCAGCCCCACCAGCGGCCCGACCACGCCGGCCTCGCTGCAGGTCAGCTCGGCTTCGCTGCCATGACCGTAGAGACAGTGGTAGCAAGGGCTTTCGGGGCGACGTGGATCGAACACCGATAGCTGTCCCTCCAGTCGAATCGCCGCACCGCTGACAAGCGGTTTGCCCGCCCTGACACATGCCGCGTTCACCGCTTCGCGAGTGGAGAAATTGTCGGAGCAGTCCAGCACGACATCCACGGTCGCGACCACGGCGGCCAGACTGTCTTCGTCCATGGCCGTGTTGTGAGGCACAAGGCGGACCTCGGGATTGATCGCCGTCAGGCGACGCATCGCCGAATCGACCTTGCCCAGCCCGACGCTGTCGGTATCGTGGATGATCTGGCGTTGCAGGTTGGTCAGGTCCACCGTGTCGAAATCCGCCAGGTGCAGCTCGCCGACGCCGGCGGCGGCCAGGTACAAGGCCACCGGGGCGCCGAGGCCGCCAAGACCGACGATCAGTGCACGGCTCTGCTTGAGACGCACCTGCCCGTCGATGTCGACGTGCTGCAACAGAATCTGCCGGCTATAGCGCAACAGCTCCTGATCGCTCAGCACGGCATGCACCCCAGGCTGATGCGCTCATGGCCCCCCAGGTCCTTGCGACTGTGGACTTCGGCAAATCCCTGGGTCTGCAGCAGGTCACGCACCGCGGCGGCCTGATCGTATCCATGTTCGAGCATCAGCCATCCGCCAGGAGCGAGATGAGCCGGTGCCTGGGCAATGATGGTACGCAGGTCATCGAGACCATCCGCGCCGGCCACCAGCGCGCTGGCCGGCTCGAAACGCACGTCGCCTTCGACCAGGTGCGGATCGGTGGCAGCAATGTAAGGCGGGTTGCTGATGATCAGATCGAAACGCCGGCCGGCCAGGGCGCTGAACCAATGACTGCTGAGCACCGTGACGTTACCCAGGTCCAGGCGCTGACGATTGCGCTCGGCCAGGGCCACGGCTTCCAGCACCCGGTCGACGGCGGTCACCGTCCAGGCCGCACGTTCGCTGGCCAAGGCCAGGGCAATCGCGCCGCTGCCGGTGCCCAGGTCCAGTACCCTGGCCGGGGTCGCCGGCAACAAGGCCAGCGCGGTTTCCACCAGCAGCTCGGTGTCCGGTCGCGGAATCAGCGTATGAGGGGCGACTTCCAGGTCGAGCTTCCAGAAGCCCTGTTGTCCCAGGATGTAGGCCACCGGCTCGCCGGAACGACGCCGCCGCAGGTATTCGGAAAACAGCAGCGCGGCCTCGCTCGGCACGATCCGCTCGGGCCAGGTGTGCAGGAAACTGCGGGACTTGCCCAGGGCCGCCGCCAGCAGCAATTCGGCATCCAACCGCGGCGTGGGCGAATCCGGCAACTCGGCGGCGCGTAATACGCTGGCGATGATGGTCATGGGGTCTACCTCTGCTACTCGCCAATCGCGGCCAGTTGGTCGGCCTGGTATTCGGCCAGCAACGGCTCGATCACGGCCTCGACGCCACCGGCAAGGATCTCGTCGAGGGAATACAACGTCAGGTTGATCCGGTGGTCGGTCACCCGCCCTTGGGCGAAGTTGTAGGTCCGGATCCGCTCGGAACGGTCCCCCGATCCCACCAGCAGCTTGCGCTCGCTGGCGATGGCACTGGCCGCGGCGCTGGCCTGCTGGTCGTTGAGCTTGGCCGACAGCCAGGCCATGGCCCGTGCCCGGTTCTTGTGCTGGGAACGCTCTTCCTGGCATTCGACCACGATGCCCGAGGGCAAGTGGGTAATACGGATCGCCGAGTCGGTCTTGTTGACGTGCTGACCGCCGGCGCCGGAGGAACGATAGGTGTCGATCCGCAGGTCCGCCGGGTTGATTTCGATGGCTTCCTGCTCATCCGGCTCGGGCAATACCGCCACGGTACAGGCCGAGGTATGGATACGGCCTTGGGATTCGGTGGCCGGCACACGCTGCACGCGATGGGCTCCGGACTCGAACTTCAGCTTGCCATAGACGTTGTCGCCCTCGACCCGGGCGATGACTTCCTTGTAGCCGCCGTGTTCACCTTCGTTCTCCGAGAGAATCTCGACCCGCCAGCCACGACGCTCGGCGTAACGCGAATACATGCGGAACAGATCGCCGGAAAAGATCGCCGCCTCGTCGCCGCCCGTACCGGCCCGGATCTCGAGGAATACGTTGCGCCCGTCGTTCGGGTCCTTGGGCAGCAGCATGCGCTGCAGATCACTCTCCAGCTCGACCAGCCGCTCCTTGGCCTCGCGGACTTCCTCGACCGCCATCTCACGCATGTCCGGGTCGCTGTCCTTGAGCAATGCCTGGGCGCCAGCGAGGTCTTCCTGCACTTTGAGCAACTGTTTATAGGTCGCGACAATCGGCTCGACTTCCGCGTACTCCTTGGAGTAGGTGCGGAACTTGTTCTGGTCGGAAATGACTTCACCATCGCCCAGCAAGGCGGTCAGTTCCTCGAAACGGTCCTGGAGAACGTCCAGTTTATTGAGCAGTGACGCTTTCATTGCGATTTTTTATCCGAAAAGCCATTCGGTGAACCCTCACCGAGGGCAAAGAGTTCCTGGGCCATGGCCAGCGCATCGAGACGGCCCTCGGCGGTCAACTTCTTGAGCTGGACACTGGGCGCGTGAAGCAGTTTGTTGGTCAAGCCGCGGGCCAGTTGCACCAGCACTTCCTCGGCATTGCCACCGTTGGCCAAAAGACGCTGGGCCTTTTGCAGTTCTTCGTCGCGCAGGCGCTCGCTCTGTTGGCGATAGGCCTTGAGCACGTCCACGGCCGCCAGCTCGCGCAGGCGCACCATGAAATCCTCGGCCCCGACGGTGATCATCTCTTCCGCCGCCTGGGCCGCGCCTTGACGACTCTTGAGGTTCTCGGCAACCACCTCGTGAAGGTCATCGACACTGTAGAGATAAACGTCGTCCAGTTCGCCGACTTCCGGCTCGATGTCCCGGGGAACGGCGATGTCCACCATGAAGATCGGTTTGTGCTTGCGCAGCTTCAGGGCGCTTTCCACAGCGCCCTTGCCGAGGATCGGCAACTGGCTGGCGGTGGAACTGATCACGATGTCGCTGTGCACCAGCTCGGACGGGATATCCGATAGCAGCACCGCGTGGGCGCCGAACTGTTCGGCCAGGGTACTGGCTCGCTCCAGGGTCCGGTTGGCCACCACGATGCGCTTGACCCCCAGGTCGTGGAGATGACGAGCCACCAGGGTGATGGTTTCGCCCGCGCCGATCAGCAGCGCCTGGCTGCGCTGCAGGTCGCTGAAGATCTGCTTCGCCAGGCTGACCGCGGCAAACGCGACGGACACCGGGTTCTCGCCGATGGCGGTGTCGGTACGCACCTGCTTGGCTGCGTTGAACGTGGCCTGGAACAACCGCCCCAGCAACGGACCGACGGTGCCGGCCTCGCGGGCCACCGCATAGGCAGACTTCATCTGCCCGAGAATCTGCGGTTCGCCCAACACCAGCGAGTCGAGCCCCGAGGCGACGCGCATCATGTGACGAACGGCCGCATCGTCTTCATGCACATAGGCACTGGCGCGCAGCTCGTCGAGACTCAGGTCGTGATATTCGGCCAGCCAGCGCAGCACTGAATCGACCGAAACGTGATCCTGTTCTATATAAAGCTCGCTGCGATTGCAGGTGGAGAGGATCGCAGCCTCGCGGCTCTCGGTGAGTCGGCAAAGCTGCTGCAGGGCCTCAACCAGCTGCTCGGGCGTAAAGGCCACGCGCTCGCGGACGTCTACTGAAGCAGTCTTGTGGTTAATACCAAGTGCAAGGAAGGCCATTCAAGGTCGCTGATTGTGACGTGAAGCCGGCAATTGTCCTACTTCGCCAGATTCAGAACAACCCACCCGATCTCTATCGCTGCGGGTAAATCGACGGGGCGGTTATGTTTTGGTCGAAGGCTTGTGTCATGATGATCCGACCGCAGGTTAGTCGTCCTCTTCCTATATGAATAGATCTTCCGCGTTGCTCCTCGCTCTTGCCCTGCTCAGTGGCTGCCAGTCCATGGACCCCGTTTCGACGGACGGCACGCCGCCGGTCGAAGACAGTACGCAGGCACCTGAAAAGCCCAAGGTCTACGGCTCGTTCAGCGAAGAAACCATCTTCAGCCTGTTGAGCGCCGAACTGGCCGGCCAGCGCAATCGTTTCGACATTGCCCTGGACAATTACGTGACCCAGGCCATCAATACCCAGGACCCCGGCATTTCCGAGCGGGCGTTTCGCATCGCCGAATACCTGGGAGCCGACCAGGCCGCGCTGGACACCGCCATGATCTGGGCGAAAAACGCCCCGGACGACCTCGAGGCGCAACGCGCCGCCGCCGTGCAACTGGCCCGCGCCGGACGCTACGACGACTCCATGCTGTATATGGAGAAGGTGCTGCTGGGCAAGGGCGACACCCACTTCGACTTCCTGGCGCTATCGGCGGCCGATACCGACCAGGAAACCCGCAGCGGCCTGATGAAGAGTTTCGACCGTTTGCTGCAACGCCACCCGAACAACGGCCAGCTGATTTTCGGCAAGGCACTGCTGCTGCAGCAGGATGGCGACTCCCAAGGCGCCCTCACCCTGCTGGAAGACAACCCGCCGGAAGCCGGCGAGGTGGCGCCGATCCTGCTGCGGGCACGCCTGCTGCAAGGCTTGAATCGCGGTGACGAGGCCCTGCCGCTGCTGGAAAAAAGCATCAGGAAATACCCGGACGACAAACGCCTGCGTCTGACCTACGCGCGCATGCTGGTGGAAAACAACCGCATGGACGACGCCAAGGTGGAGTTTTCCAGCCTGGTCCAGCAATACCCTGAAGACGACGAACTGCGTTACTCCCTGGCACTGGTTTGCCTGGAAGCCAAGGCCTGGGAAGAGGCCAAGGGTTACCTGGAAGACCTGATCGCCCGGGAGAGCCACGTCGATTCGGCGCACCTGAACCTGGGCCGCATCGCCGAAGAACGCAACGACCCCGAGACCGCGCTGATCGAATACGCCCAGGTCGGCCCAGGCAACGACTATCTGCCGGCACAGTTGCGCCAGGCCGATATCCTGATGAGCAACGGCAAGACCGCCGAAGCCCAGAGCCGCCTGTCCGTCCAGCGCGACGCCCAGCCCGACTACGGGATCCAGTTGTACCTGATCGAAGCCGAGACGCTGTCGGCCAACAATCAGGGCGACAAGGCCTGGAACGTGCTGCAGCAAGCGCTCAAGCAGTACCCGGACGACCTGAACCTGCTCTACACCCGCGCCATGCAGGCGGAAAAACGCAATGACCTGGCCCAGATGGAAAAAGACCTGCGCCTGATCATCCAGCGCGATCCCGACAATGCCATGGCCCTCAATGCCCTCGGCTACACCCTGTCGGACCGTACCACGCGCTATGACGAGGCCAAGGTACTGATCGAGAAGGCCCACCAGATCAACCCGGAAGACCCGGCGGTCCTCGACAGCCTGGGCTGGGTGAATTATCGCCTGGGCAACCTCGACGAAGCCGAACGTCTGTTGCGCCAGGCCCTGGAGCGCTTTCCCGACCAGGAAGTCGCGGCTCACCTGGGCGAAGTCCTGTGGGCCAACGGCAAGCAACGCGAAGCGCGGCAGGTCTGGAGCAAGTTCCTCAAGGAACAGCCTGACAGCCCCATCCTGCGCGGCACCATCAAACGCCTGACCGGATCAGAGACTCTTTAAGACCATGTTTTTGCGCCACTTCATCGTTTTCAGCTTCATCGCCCTGCTCGCCGGTTGCGCGGGCTTTGGCGCCCGTGAATCCGTCCAGGGCCATGGCAACCCGGCCCAATGGCGTGAGCACAAGGAACAACTGAGCGGCCTCGACGGCTGGCAGATCGACGGCAAGATCGGCATTCGCGCCCCGAAGGATTCGGGCAGCGGCACGCTGTTCTGGCTGCAACGCCAGGACTACTACGACATCCGCCTGTCCGGTCCGCTGGGGCGCGGCGCAGCGCGACTGACTGGCCGTCCCGGCCAGGTTTCGCTGGAAGTCGCCAACCAGGGGCGCTACGACGCCCCGACGCCCGAAGCGCTGCTGGAAGAGCAGCTGGGCTGGAAATTGCCGGTCTCCCACCTGACCTGGTGGGTTCGCGGACTGCCCGCACCGGACAGCAAGAGCCGCCTGACCCTCGACGCCGACAGCCGCCTGTCCAACCTGGAGCAGGACGACTGGCAGATCGAATACCTCAGCTATGCCCAGCAGAACGGCTACTGGCTGCCCGAGCGAATCAAGCTGCACGGCAGCAACCTGGACGTCACGCTGGTGATCAAGCAATGGCAGCCGCGCAAGCTGGGGCAATGACATGACCGCCGCACGCCTGACGCTGCCCTCGCCGGCCAAGCTGAACCTGATGCTGCACATCCTCGGCCGTCGCCCGGACGGTTATCACGAGCTGCAGACGATTTTCCAGTTTCTCGACTACGGCGACGAAATCACCTTCGCCGTGCGCGAGGACGGCGAGATCCGCCTGCATACCGAATTCGAGGGTGTTCCCCACGACAGCAACCTGATCGTCAAGGCCGCGAACAGACTCCGGGAGCAATCCGCAAGTCCGCTGGGCGTCGACATCTGGATCGAAAAAATCCTGCCCATGGGCGGTGGTATCGGTGGCGGCAGCTCGAATGCGGCGACGACGCTGCTGGGACTCAACCACCTCTGGCAGCTGGATTGGGACATGGATCGCCTGGCGGCGCTGGGCCTGACCCTGGGGGCTGACGTCCCGGTTTTCGTGCGTGGCCATGCGGCTTTCGCCGAGGGCGTGGGGGAAAAACTCACGCCGGTAGAGCCCGAGGAACCCTGGTACCTGGTACTGGTGCCGCAAGTATCTGTAAGTACAGCAGAAATTTTTTCAGATCCACTGTTGACACGTAACTCTCCTCCCATTAAAGTGCGCCCCGTTCCCAAGGGAAACAGTCGAAATGACTGCTTACCGGTGGTAGCGAGGCGTTATCCAGATGTTCGTAACGCTTTGAATTTGTTAGGTAAATTTACCGAAGCAAAACTCACCGGAACTGGAAGTTGTGTGTTTGGGGGCTTCCCAAGCAAAGCTGAAGCTGATAAAGTCTCGGCCCTTCTTACAGAGACCCTTACAGGGTTTGTAGCAAAAGGAAGCAACGTTTCGATGTTGCATCGCAAGCTGCAGGACCTGCTCTAAAAGGAATCGAGTGCACGGCACTCGCAGCAACAGATACAGGGGCGTCGCCAAGCGGTAAGGCAGCAGGTTTTGATCCTGCCATGCGTTGGTTCGAATCCAGCCGCCCCTGCCATTTTCCTATACTCATCCAGGTATACCCTCAGCCTTCAGGTACTGCGCGTGTCCAAGATGATGGTCTTTACGGGGAACGCTAACCCCGATCTGGCTCGGCGTGTAGTACGTCAGCTGCATATCCCTCTCGGTGACATCTCTGTCGGCAAGTTCTCCGACGGTGAAATCACTGCCGAGATCAATGAAAACGTTCGCGGTAAAGACGTCTTCATTATTCAGCCGACTTGCGCTCCGACCAACGATAACCTGATGGAACTCGTCGTGATGGCTGATGCCTTCCGTCGTTCCTCGGCGACTCGTATCACTGCTGTTATCCCTTACTTTGGTTATGCTCGCCAGGATCGCCGTCCGCGTTCCGCGCGCGTGGCGATCAGCGCGAAAGTCGTAGCTGACATGCTGACCGTAGTCGGCATCGACCGTGTCCTCACGGTTGATCTGCACGCTGACCAGATCCAAGGCTTCTTCGATATTCCCGTGGATAACATCTACGGCTCCCCGGTTCTGGTGGATGACATCGAAGACCAGCGTTTCGAGAACCTGATGATCGTGTCCCCGGACATTGGCGGCGTCGTGCGTGCACGTGCCGTTGCCAAATCCCTGGGCGTGGATCTGGGCATCATCGACAAGCGTCGTGAGAAAGCCAATCACTCCGAAGTGATGCATATCATCGGCGACGTCGAAGGACGCACCTGCATCCTGGTCGATGACATGGTCGATACCGCCGGCACCCTGTGCCATGCGGCCAAGGCTCTGAAAGAGCATGGCGCGGCCAAGGTCTTCGCCTACTGCACCCACCCGGTGCTGTCGGGTCGGGCAATCGAGAACATTGAAAATTCCGTGCTGGACGAGCTGGTGGTGACCAACACCATCCCGCTGTCCGCCGCCGCACAAGCCTGTGCACGTATCCGTCAACTGGATATCGCACCGGTTGTTGCCGAAGCGGTTCGCCGCATCAGCAATGAAGAATCGATCAGCGCGATGTTCCGTTAAGGGCCCTGCCCTTCGATGACATCCCGCTGACGAAAAGCGCCCCGCCCCAACACTCATGTTGGGGCGGGGCTTTTTTGCCCATGCTGCTTTGACGTCGGTCGCAGGCGTCAGCCGCAATGGCTATTTTGGAGATACAAAATGACTGATTTCATCCTGAACGCCCAAGCGCGTACCGACCTGGGGAAAGGTGCGAGCCGCCGCCTGCGTCGTCTCGCCAACCAGGTTCCTGCCGTTGTATACGGCGGTGACAAGGCTCCTGAGTCCATCACCATGCTGGCCAAGGAAGTCGCCAAGCTGTTCGAAGACGAGGCTGCTTTCAGCCACGTGATCGAGCTGAACGTCGACGGAAAGAAGCAAGACGTGATCGTCAAGGCAATGCAGCGTCACCCGGCCAAGCAGTTCATCATGCACGCTGACTTCGTTCGCGTCGTCGCTGGCCAGAAGCTGACCGCCACCGTTCCAGTGCACTTCATCAACGAAGCGGCGCCAGTCAAGAAAGGCGGCGAGATCTCGCACGTGACTTCCGAACTGGAAGTTTCCTGCCTGCCGAAGGACCTGCCTGAATTCATCGAAGTCGACCTGGCTGACGCCGAAATCGGCACGATCATTCACCTGTCCGACCTGAAGGCGCCTAAAGGCGTTGAATTCGTGGCCCTGGCACACGGCGATGACAAGGCTGTTGCCAACGTCCACGCTCCACGTGTTGCTCCAGAAGCTACCGAAGAAGGCGCTGCAGAGTAATTTCACTCTGTCGCCGGAGTGACCGGAAACATCGCGGACTGGAACGTAGCGAGGCAGCGGGCGGGAACGCGAAGTTTACTCAAGGGTAGATCCGCAATTTTCGTCCACTGTCGCCAAAGCACCTGACCGCGACCTTGTTATCCACACTCCAGGAAGGGCCCCTATCGTGACTGCCATCAAACTGATCGTTGGCCTGGGAAATCCAGGCACCGAATACGAACAGACCCGGCATAACGCAGGGGCCCTTTTTGTTGAGCGCATCGCGCACGCACAAGGCGTCAGCCTGACGGCCGATCGCAAGTATTTCGGCCTGACCGGGCGTTTTTCGCATCAGGGTCAGGACGTTCGTCTGTTGATTCCCACCACCTACATGAACCGTAGCGGCCAGGCCGTGGCGGCATTGGCCGGTTTCTTCCGCATCAAGCCTGAAGAAATCCTGGTGGCCCACGACGAACTCGATCTGCCTCCGGGCGTCGCCAAGCTCAAGCAGGGCGGCGGCCATGGCGGTCACAACGGGTTGCGCGACATCATCGCGCAGCTGGGTAATCAGAATACCTTTCACCGCCTGCGGCTCGGCATAGGCCACCCGGGCGTCGCCAGTATGGTTTCAAATTTTGTCCTGGGTCGCGCACCTCGCGCCGAACAGGAAAAACTCGATGCCAGCATCGACTTTGCCCTCGGCGTGCTGCCGGATATCCTCGCCGGTGAATGGAACCGCGCGATGAAAAACCTGCACAGCCAGAAGGCCTGACTCTAACTCTCGGGGAAACACCATGGGATTCAATTGCGGCATCGTCGGCCTGCCTAACGTCGGCAAGTCCACCCTGTTCAACGCCCTGACCAAATCCGGTATCGCGGCCGAGAACTTCCCCTTCTGCACCATCGAGCCGAACAGCGGTATCGTACCGATGCCGGATGCGCGCCTGGATGCACTGGCGGCTATCGTCAATCCCAAGCGTATCCTGCCGACCACCATGGAGTTCGTCGATATCGCGGGTCTCGTGGCCGGCGCCTCGAAGGGTGAAGGCCTGGGTAACAAATTCCTCGCCAACATCCGCGAAACCGACGCCATCGCCCACGTGGTGCGCTGCTTCGAAGACGAGAACGTGATCCACGTTTCCAACAGCGTCGACCCGAAACGCGACATCGAGATCATCGACCTGGAACTGATCTTCGCAGACCTCGACAGCTGCGAAAAACAACTGCAGAAAGTCGCCCGCAATGCCAAGGGCGGCGACAAGGACGCAGTTGCCCAGAAAGGCCTGCTGGAGCAATTGATCGCTCACTTCACCGAAGGCAAGCCCGCACGCAGCCTGATGAAGAACATGAGCGCCGAAGAGAAGCTTGTGATCAAGGGCTTCCATCTGCTGACCACCAAGCCGGTCATGTACATTGCCAACGTGGCTGAAGACGGCTTCGAGAACAACCCGCACCTGGACGTGGTCAAGGCCATCGCCGAAGAAGAAGGCGCCATGGTGGTTCCGGTCTGCAACAAGATCGAAGCGGAAATCGCCGAGCTGGACGACGGCGAGGAGAAGGACATGTTCCTGGAGGCCCTGGGCCTTGAAGAACCTGGCCTGAACCGCGTGATCCGTGCCGGTTATGAAATGCTGAACCTGCAGACCTACTTCACCGCCGGAGTGGAGGAAGTCCGCGCCTGGACCGTCCGCGTCGGCGCCACTGCCCCGCAAGCGGCCGGGGTGATCCACACCGACTTCGAAAAAGGCTTCATCCGCGCCGAAGTCATCGCCTACGCCGACTTCATCCAGTACAAGGGCGAAGCCGGGGCCAAGGAAGCGGGTAAATGGCGTCTGGAAGGCAAGGATTACATCGTCAAGGATGGCGACGTGATGCACTTCCGCTTCAACGTCTAAGCCTCATCTGGCATCGAAAAAGCCGCGTTGATTCGCGGCTTTTTCGTGTGTGGGCTACTTCCAGGATCGTTTGATCATCCGGCGCTGGAAAACCCCTAGAACAGATAGCCCATGTAGATCGCGGCACCGCCACCGGCCTGCACGCCGGCGTTCAAGCCAGCCATGACCAGCGCCCCTTTGGCAGACCGCGCCAGTTGCCGGTTGACCGTGGTGGACGCAATGAGCGAAGTCGCCGGGTTGGAGCTCAGGGCCACCGACAATGCCAGCAACTTGGGGTCAAGCCCGAACAGCAACGCTGTGGCCGAACCGCCCGCCACCAGCCCCACGCCCACTTCGGTGTACATGCAGGGTCCGGTGATGTCGTCACTGGTCAGATCGCGGTCGACCAAGGCATCGCTGACAAACACCTTGCCCGTGCTGGGGAAGGCCTCCGCCGCACCCACGCCAGCCACGCTCTTGCCCTTGATCTGGATATTGATCTTGCCGAAACGTGGCAGCCTCGCGCCAAAGCCGACGCCGACTCCAACGCCGCCGTAGCGGTAGCTGACGTCCTCGCCCTGGGGCGAACGCAGGATGATCGAGCCGCCACTGCCCGCCACCATGACCACGGTCAGGCCGCCGCCACTGGCGGTCTGGTACTGCCAGCGACTTTCGTTGACCGGGAGTGGAATGTTGTAGCTCATACGTTCAAAGTCCTTTAGGTGAATGAGCCGCACCGCGGCCACGGTGTCGAGTGACTTTCACCAGACCGACAAGGGTGAATACCAGACCGATCAGCCCCAATACACCGGGGGTTCCCCACAGTGCGAACGGGTCATCGACGATGGAGCTGCCTGTCGGCTGCTCGGGCAGGTAATGCACCCGTACCGGCTGATCCTGTCGATAGCCGAAGATGAAGCCGCCTTGGGGGTAGGAAATTTTTTCACCATTGGCGGTGGTGAAGGCGATCTCGGGGTGCGAGCCACCGGCATTCAAGCGACTGACAACGCCATCGGCGCTCTGTGCATGGGCGAGGAACTCGCGTCGCTCCAGTGTGAGATTGACGGCAACGCTCAGCAAGCCGATACCAATCAGGGCAAAAAGCAGGCCCAGCAACAGGTTGCCGATCCGCGACGGGGTGTCGTTAGCCATGGTTATCTCAGTACTCGTCCATGAAAGAGAGGGGCAGGATAGCAAGAAGCCTGCCCCTGCCGCACCTGAAGCCTCGCTCCTTTTATGCCTCCTCTTTCCGCAGCAGCACCCTCGTCACTCGACGTTCCTGGACCTCCACCACCGTCATGCTCCATTCCTGCCAATTGAGCCGGTCGCCGATGACAGGCAGACGGTCCAGCAAGCTCATGACCATCCCGGCCAAGGTCTGGTAGTCGTCCGTGGCTTTCGCCTGCAAGCCCGTGTGCTCGCCAACCTGGCTGAGATTCAACGCGCCACTGACCAGAAAGCCGTCTTCCCGGGCCACGATATTCGGCCCTTCGATTTCACTGGCATCGGGCAACTCACCGGCGATGGACTCAAGGATATCGGTCATGGTGAGTAGCCCCACGAAGTCACCGAATTCGTTCACCACAAACGCGATGTGGGTCGACTCTTTGCGCATCTGCTCCAACGCGTTGAGAATCGTGAAGGTATCCAGCAGGTTGATCGCCTTGCGGGCCATGGTTTGCAGATTCGGCTGGTTGCCGGCCAGCAGTTCCTTGAACAGCTCTTTCTTGTGGACAAAACCCAATGGCTCATCCACCCGCCCTTCCCGGATCAAGGGCAACCGGGAGTACGACGAATGCATCAGCCGTGTACGAATGTTCTCGGGCGAGTCGGCCACATCGATGTGATCAACCTCGGCACGGGGAGTCATCACCGTACGGATGGGGCGCTCTGCCAATTGCAACACCCCGCTGATCATGACGCGTTCGCGTCGGTCGAACACCTGGTCGGTGTCATTGCCCGCCAGCATGTCGGCGATCTCCTCACCCACTTCGTCGGCATCCGGCTTGCGTCCCCCCAATAACCGCAGGACGGCATGGGCGGTACGCTCGCGCATGGGGCGCTGTCCGTGCAGGCTCTTCCTGCGACGCAGGCGAGCCACCTGGTTGAACAGCTCGATCAGGATCGAGAAGCCAATCGCGGCATACAGGTAGCCTTTCGGAATATGGAAACCCAGACCTTCCGCGGTGAGGCTGAAGCCGATCATCATCAGGAAGCCAAGACAAAGCATGATGACGGTGGGATGGCCGTTGACGAAGCGCGTCAGGGGCTTGCTCGCGATGATCATCAGGCCGATGGAGAAAATCACCGCGATCATCATGACCGACAAGTGCTCTACCATGCCCACCGCCGTGATCACGGCGTCCAGCGAAAAGACCGCATCGAGTACCACGATCTGCGCGACGATCGGCCAGAACATCGCATAGGCACCCTGACCCGAGCGTTGCACCACATGGCCTTCGAGGCGTTCATGCAACTCCATGGTGGCCTTGAACAACAGGAACACACCCCCGAACAGCATGATCAGGTCCCGTCCCGAAAACGTCTTGCCGAAGACTTCGAACAACGGCGCGGTCAGGGTCACCATCCAGGAAATGCTGGCCAACAGGCCAAGGCGCATCAACAGCGCCAGGGACAGACCGATGATCCGCGCACGATCGCGCTGCGCGGGTGGCAGCTTGTCCGCCAGGATGGCAATGAATACGAGGTTATCGATGCCGAGCACCAGCTCCAGCACGATCAGGGTCAGCAGGCCAAGCCATGCCGTGGGGTCGACGATCCATTCCATGGATTACAGCTCCTTTCGCAGCATCGAGGGCAATGGTGCAGGCGCATGCCTATCGACGTGAAGCGAACCCTTGGGGGGCGTGCATTGAAACAGACGACAGGGAGGTTCCAGCGGGGCGTTCATAGAGACCTGAAAAGAAATAGGGGAAAAAAATCCTACAACGTTTCCGAACGCCTCATGCCTGATGAATTATTACCGGATCTGACAACACCCAGCCCATGGAGACAGCGATGCCCCCGCCGCCCCACGGCTCGGCCCCGGAGAATCCCCGGCATTGCTGGGGATTTTTTCATCCGGCGCAGATCTGTAGCGCTCAGCCTCTCTTGACTTTGAAGCGTCCCAGCACCCGCTGCATCAACGAGGCCCGCTCCGAAAGGTCCTTGGCAGCCACTGCGCATTCTTGCGAGTTCGACTGGTTTTTCTGCGTCACCTCATCGATCTGCTCCAGCCCGATACTGGCCTGCTGCAAGCCCGACGCTTGCTCGCTGGACGCCTGGTAGATCAGCGAGACCAGATTGGAAACCGCGCTGGTGCCATTGACGATGTTCTTCAAGGACTCAGCAGTCCGGCCCGCGATGATCATGCCCCGCTGGGTCTTGCTCGAGGAGTCGGCGATCAACGCCGCCGTCTGCTGCGCGGCCTCGGCGCTGCGGGCAGCCAGGCTGCGCACTTCATCGGCCACCACGGCGAAACCGCGTCCCAGCTCACCCGCCCGGGCCGCTTCGATGGCTGCGTTGAGGGCCAGCAGGTTGGTTTGCGCGGCAATGTTATCGATGGTGGTGATGATCGCCGTGATGTCCTTGCCCGAGTTGTCGATCTCGGTCATGGCGGCAATCAGCTCGCTCATCAGCTTGTCACTCTCACCCGCATCGGCCCTCGAAGCCTGTGACTGCTCATCGGCTTTCCTGGCGTTGTCGGCGTTGTCCCTGGTCTGCGCGGCCATCTGCGTCATCACGGCACTGATTTCAGTGATGGACGATGCGGAGTTGGACGCCCCTTCGGATAACGACTGGCTCAGGTCGGTGACCTGGGCCGAGCTGCCGGTAATCTGGGTGGCGCTGGCCTGGACTTCGCAGATCAGCTGGTTGAGGTTACTGACCATTTTCTCCAGGGACTTGCCAAGGGTGTCGTTGGGCGAGGACAAGCGCACCTCCAGGTCCAGATCGCCCTCGGAAATGCGCTCGGCCACCCGGACCTGCCGCTGCAGGCTTTCGGACATGTCATTGAGCGCGGCCGACAGCTGGCCCACTTCATCCTCGGATTTCTGCACCAGGCGCCGGGAAAAATCCCCCAGGCTGATATTGGCGGCCAAGGCTGCGGCCTCGCGAATCGGCCCGACGATTTTCGCGGCGGCAAACCACAAGGCAGCCAAGGCCAGCAGCGAGATGAGCATCCCCGCCGACACCTGCCAGATGCTGTTGTTGATGCTGCGCGCCTGCAGCTCTTGTTCGAGGGCGATGGCCTGGCTCATGACCACGGCCTTGGGCAGGCGAATCAGCACCGCCCATGGCTTGCCCGTGCGACCCAGGCTGATGGGCATCAGCACTTCGATGTCCTGCGTCTGCGGGTTGAGCAAGCCATCGCCCTGCCCGCCCTGGATGTCGCGAAGCACTTTTTCCCACGACCCAGGCAACAGGGCCTTGATGGGCTGGCCAATCAGATCGGTACGCCGACTGTCGGCCACTACCAGTCCCTGGTTACTCAAGATAGTGACGGTACCTTTACCGTCGTAGAGTTCAGCGGACATCTGCTCGCTGAGCTTCTGGATAAAGGCGATATCGAAGTCCGCTCCGACCACCCCATAGAACTTGCCGTTGGCCACGATGGGGACCGACAGAGTCGTCAGCCAGACGTTCTTGCCCTGGACCACATAGGGAATGGGGTCCAGCACACTCTCCTTCAGGGTATCGCGCGGCCCGCTGTACCAGCCGCCCTTGGGCACACCGTTGGGGTGACGGTCCGCAGAGTCGTATTCGACCAGGGGCTGCACCGCGATATGGCCGTCGGCACTGCGTGTCCAATACGGGGTGAAGCGGCCGGTCAGCGGATTGTTGCCGTCCTCGGCATTGCGGAACGCAGCATCCTGCCCGTCCAGCGCATTGGGCTCCCAGCAGGAATAGGTGCCGTTGAAGTCCGGGTTATCCTTGAGCACGCCGAGCAGGACGCTGTTGATCTGTTCCCGTCCCAGGGCCAGGGGGCTTTGCGCCACCTTGCTGGCGGCAAAGGTATTGGCCATCGTACGGGCCGCATCCAGCGCATTCTGCAGCCTGGCCTGGATGGCATTGGCACGGGACTCGGCCAGGTTCTGGATTTCCCGGATGGTCGACTTTTCAATCAGCGCGCTGACTTCGATCGCGACATATTGCTCATTGGCCCGAGCACTGAAGAGCCCGTACACAACCAGGCTGATCGATGAGACAAACAGGCATACGCCCGCCGTGACACAAATGCGTGCCTGCAATGACTTGAACTTCATATCAACCCCTGCCTGATTCTATTTATTGCCGACGTCAACGACGACGGCATTCCAACGTGTGCACGACGTGGCGGATAACAAACGATCGTTGCTGCTTACGCCGTTTCTCAGGCGAACGCCTTCAGGGGCACGGCGATACAGCTGACTCATCAGCATGAAACGTGGCAGGTGGAGGCAAGGTTCATCGCTCTATTCACCGGGCGGCGGTAGAGGCGTTCGAATCAAAGACCGGAGGCGTTATTTTCGACGACACGAGGGTGATAGGCGGAAAGAATGTAGAAGCCCACTTCTGCTGTAACCCAGGGTCACCTTGAATAAAGCCGCAGAATCCATTCAAACCAACAACCACGGCAGCAAATTAGCACGGGCAATATTTCTACAACATCAACTTAGGACTTATACAAATCAGTACTTTGGTAGTAACGGCACTGACTCGTCGGCTACTGATTGGACGTTCGCCACGGTTATTCCAAAGGATGGGCAACTACGCCGACGGGGCCGGCCGCTCTTTTTCACCCTCGTCGAACAGCGTTGAACACAGCCCGTGGCAAGGGACCTGGGGGTCCCCTGCCACATCGGTACCGCCCGCCTCAGGCTTTCTTGGTCCTTGGCAGAAAGATCGCCAACACACCCAGCAGAGGCAGGAACGAACACAGCCAGTACACATGCTCGATGCCATGGATGTCCGCCAGATGCCCCAGCAACGCGGCACCGATCCCGCCGAAGCCGAACATGAGCCCGAAGAACACTCCGGCGATCATTCCGACATTACCCGGCACCAGTTCCTGGGCGTACACCACAATGGCCGAGAACGCCGACGCCAGGATGAAACCGATGACCACGCTGAGAATGCTGGTCCACAGCAGGTCGACATGGGGCAGGATCAAGGTGAACGGCGCCACGCCCAGGATCGAGAACCAGATGACCGCCTTGCGCCCGATCCGGTCGCCGATAGGACCGCCGAAGAACGTGCCCGCCGCCACTGCGCCGAGGAACAGGAACAGGTACAACTGCGAGGAGGCCACCGACAGGTCGAACTTCTCGATCAGGTAGAAAGTGAAATAGCTGGTGAAACTGGCCATGTAGAAATACTTGGAGAACACCAACAGCCCCAACACCACCAGCGCACTGAGTACCCGTCCCCTGGACAAACCATGGGTGGCCGCCTGGCCCTGCCTGAGCTTGAACAGGTTCAGGTGATTGGCGTACCAGCGGCTGATGCGGTACAGCACAAACAGGGCGAACAGCGCGAACAGACCGAACCAGGCCACATTTCCCTGCCCGTATGGAACGATGATCGCCGCCGCCAGCAAGGGACCGAACGCGGAACCGGCGTTACCGCCGACCTGGAACGTCGACTGCGCCAGGCCGTAACGCCCGCCCGAGGCCAGTCGGGCAACCCGTGAGGCTTCCGGGTGAAAAGTCGACGAACCGATGCCGATCAGCGCGGCGGCCAGCAGGATCATGGCGAAGCTGCCCACCATGGCCATCATCACGATGCCGATCAGGGTGCACACCGTACCGGCCGGCAGCAGCCAGGGCTTGGGGTGCCGGTCGGTGTGATAGCCGACCCAGGGCTGAAGCAGCGAAGCGGTGAGCTGGAAGGTCAAGGTGATCAGGCCCACCTGCGTAAAGCTCAGGCCGTAG
The DNA here is from genome assembly GCF_900156465.1 of Pseudomonas sp. 7SR1. Taxonomy (NCBI): domain Bacteria; kingdom Pseudomonadati; phylum Pseudomonadota; class Gammaproteobacteria; order Pseudomonadales; family Pseudomonadaceae; genus Pseudomonas; species Pseudomonas sp. 7SR1. The sequence continues at coordinate 2,601,385 of NZ_LT707064.1, read as the reverse complement.
CTGTCCTTGAGCATCGGATAGATCGAGGGCAGGACGGCCTGGATCAGGTCATTGATCAGATGCGCCAGTGCCACGGCGCCAATGATGCGCATGACCAGGGGGCTGCTGTCGGTGGCGGTCGGAATGGGGGCAATGCCGGCCTGGGGATTGCTGATAGCCATGGGAGGTTTCCATACATCGGATGGGTGCACACGGGCAGGTTCATCAATGTGCCATTTTTCGGTGCAACAAGGCTATCCCATTAGCTAGCTATCTACTGTGAAAAATTGTCCTCGAGCAAGGTGATAGCTCAAAGCCATGGTCTGAATCTTGCCTTGCTTATCGCCTACGACGCGGCCTCTTACAAAGGGGACCGAGAATGGGAAGTTTCGCTACAGAGCCTGCCTACAGAGCGGACCTGGGCAAACTTTCGAGGCCTTTTAAAAGGGCACCCGTTTGCGCACTTGTGTAGAAACGCACAAAAACAGTGCAAGGGTGTTCAGGGGAGTATGGGCATGCAGGCTTTTCTATCACCGGGCATCAGGCTGCTGGGGCGTTTCGGTTTCGCCCGTAAATTCCAGCTGCTGTTCCTGCTTTTCATTCTGCCGATCATGGGCAGCCTGTGGATCATCGGCCAGGATTATCGCGACAAACTCAACCTGATTTCCGGCGAACGCGCCGGGGTACGCCAGCTATTGGCCCTGGATAACCTGGACAACCTGCTGACCGCCCAGCGCAACCGTGCGGCCCGGTGGCGCGCCACGGAGACCAACCGACAACCCACGCCAGCCACGCTCGCGGCGATGGCGGCTTTCGACGCCGTGCAACCGGCCCTCAACCAGGCCGCCAATGAACTGGGCACGACCCTGCAGACGGAAGGAGCCGAAGGCGACACCCTCAGCCGTTACCAGACCTTGCAAGACAGCCTCAAAGGCCTGGATTCGAAAAGCCTGGGCTCCGTAGGCTGGTGGCCGGACGGCTATGATCGCTTCACCGCGTCGCTCAGCGCCTTGCAAGCCTTGCGCGAGCAGATCGTGATGGACAACCGCCTGACCCTCGCCTCCTGGCTCGAGACCTATCTGTTGACCCAGATCTCCACCCAGCAGACCCCAGACCTGATCGAGCGGGTCGGGCGCCTGGCCAGCGTGGGCCAGGCTTCGGTGGTGTCAGGCCAATTCACCCTGCAGAGCCGCCTGCAATTGCGCGACCTGCGCAGCCGGATCGGTGACGCCCGGGATCAACTGCTCAAGACCGGCGGGCTGCTGGAGGCACGCCTGCCCAGCGAACTGCAAGGCTGGGCCGGTCAATACCAGGGCAGCCTCAAACATCTGGATGCGGGCCTCAAAGTCCTGGATGACGGCGTGTTCGGCGGTTCTATCAATCTCAAGCCGGAAGATTTCGAGAAGCACCTGGATGCCCTCCTCGTCGACCTGGCGCTCCTGCGCCAGCAATCCCTGGTGGCGCTGGATACGCGGCTGGACCACTACCACGGCTCGGCGATCCGCCAGTTCGTCCTGGTGGCGACGGTACTGGGTTGCCTGCTGCTGGCAGCGCTCTATCTGTTCATTTGCCTGCAGTCGTCTATCCGCCGTAGCGCCAGCGGCATCACCGTACTGGCCGAAGCCCTGCGTGACGGTAACCTCAGCCTGCAAGTGCCGGTGCAGGGACGCGACGAACTGGCGGCCATCAGCACAGCCTTGAACGTTGCCGTGGTGCAGCTACGCAGCAGCCTGCTGGGGGTCGATCATGAGACGTTGCAAGTGAGCGACGCCGTGCGCACCCTCAACACCCACTCCAGCGGGGCCCTGGGCGAAGTCGAGGCCCAGCAGTTGCAGATCAGCCAGATCGCGGCTGCCGCGACGCAACTGGCCGCGACGTCCCAAGGCGTGGCCAAAAGCTGCGAACAGGCAGCCGGCAGCGCCCAACAGACCCGACGCATCGCCGCCGACAGCAGCCGCGACAGCCAACGCACCACGGCGAGCATCCAGCAACTCAACCAGCGACTCAACGACACCGCCGCCGCACTGGGCCGGGTAAGCGAGCAAGGGCAACAGATCCAGATGGTAGTGGACACCATCCGCGGCGTGGCCGAGCAGACCAACCTGCTGGCCCTCAACGCCGCCATCGAAGCCGCTCGCGCCGGTGAGCAAGGCCGTGGTTTTGCAGTGGTGGCCGATGAAGTCCGTAGCCTGTCGCAACGCACCCAATCCTCCACACAGCAGATCGCGGGCACCGTCGACAGCCTGCGCGCCACGGTCAACGAAGCCGTCAGCCTGATGGAAGCCGCCTGCGAGCAGGCACAGACCGATGCGCAAGCCGTCACCAGCCTGGGCGAACGATTGGGAGAAATTGCCAGCGCCGTGCAAAGCGTCACCGATACCTTGGCGCAGATCGCCACCGCCGTGGACGAACAGGCCAGTACAGCCGATGAGGTCAGCGGCAATATCCAGCAGGTCGACCAGGCGGCCATGCGCTTGCTCGAAGGTGCACGGGCAGTGAACCTGGCAGCCGATACCCTGAGCCAGGGAAGCCAGGCTCTGAGCGCCAACACCGGAAGATTTCAACTCGGCTGACAGGCATTTGTGGCGAGGATGGATAAGCAGTTGAAAGCGCAGAGAAATATTTCAGATTTACGCTTGACACTTCCTCGTTACCGGCGAATAATGCGCGCCACTTGGCTACATAGCTCAGTTGGTTAGAGCATAGCATTCATAATGCTGGGGTCCGGGGTTCAAGTCCCTGTGTAGCCACCAAGTACCGATCCATAGATGTCTACAGCAGTCTATGAATCACCTCAAGAAGCCCGCCTCGTGCGGGCTTTCTTGTTTCTGGCTGCCCACCTCTATCTACCCCTATCCTTCCCCACCGTGTATGCCCACGTGTATGCTTCAGAACTAATTGAACTGGAGGCATACACGGATGAAGCGCGCCGATATCAAGCGACGTCCTCTCGCTGATACAACACTTTCCAGCTTGGAGCCTGAGGCCGGGGCATACCGCGAACTAGACAGTCCTGGGCTGTATTTCAGAGTCAAACCAAACGGCCAAAAATCTTGGGAATTACGCTACAAGAAACCGGACGGCAAATGGTCTTGGCTAGGTCTCGGCGGCTATCCAGAAGTAAGCGGCGCCTTCGCTCGACAGAAAGCGGCAGAGCTGCGAGCTGACGCCTCAGAGGGCAAGAACCCTATCATCTCTAAGAAGGCTCGTCAGGCAGCTGACATTGACGCAGCCAATGACACCTTCGAATCACTAGCCAGGGAATGGCATACGTCTCGCCTCAGCGGCTGGGATGCTGGGACTGCCAAAAGGATACTCGGCGCACTCGAACGCCACGTGTTCCCCTCGCTCGGTAAACGTCCCTATACCTCGATCATGTCTATGGAGTGGATGGAGCTATTGAGAGGACTTGAGCGCCAGGGGATATTGGAACAGATGAGTCGCGTGAGGGCTTACTGCAAAGATATCTATGACCTGGCTCGCGTGACTGGCAGAGCCGTCAACAATCCCTTGGAGGGCGTGCATAAGTTCCTGTCATCGGGAAAGGCAGAAAACTACGCTCATGTCTCTCCTGACGAACTTCCTCAGCTACTCCGAGCGATACGCTCCTATCCGCATGCTAAAGATGTTCAGCTTGGCCTAAGGCTGTTGACCCTGATGGCGGTCCGTCCCAGCGAGCTTCGCGAAGCCCATTGGGTGGAGTTCGATTTCGATAAGAAACTCTGGACAGTCCCTGTCGAACGTAAGGGGCGTAAAAAAGGCCGCGAACATCTGGTGCCGCTATGCACTCAGGCCGTAGATGCCCTATTGGAGCTTCGGCAACTTACCGGGGCATACCCTCTCCTGTTTCCAGGTAGAAGCGACCGCACCAAACCCCGAAGCGACACCGTATTTCTCATGGCATTAAGGCGCCTTGGTTACGAAGGCCGCCAGACCGGTCATGGCTTCCGCCACATCGCCAGCACCATCCTCAACGAGCATGGTTACCCCGCTGACCATATCGAGGCCCAACTCAGTCACAAGGCACAAGGTGTCCGAGGGATTTACAACAAAGCCCAGTACCTTGAACAGCGCACAAAGATGATGCAGTGGTATGCCGATCATCTTGATGCACTTGAAACCGGAAATGTTATTCAAGGTCAGTTCGGTAAGGCTGTATGAGTACCCACTACCATCCCCCCCTCAAAATCCATGTTACGGGTGTTACTCGTGTAACTAACCTCGCCAGACGCCCGTTTTCATTGGCTTTCACGCCTGTTACACGCCCACGCAAATATCCGTACACCGCGTGTGACACTGCCTCAATGTGTAACGCGTCTATCCCCCCTAACTCACTGTTGGCTGACGTTAGACGCGTCTGGGCATCGAGCGAATCCCGCTGGCTTCACTTGCGATACACAGGGCGTGGGATAAAGCGCGACACAACGCCTGAGACGCTCAACCATGGCTGATCATCAATCCCTAGTAGATTCCGCGTTTACCTCGGGACTAATGAGCTTTCTCTCGGCACAGCCGCTATACGAGCTCTGCCATGAACAGATTCATGACGTGTGCTATTTGATCGAACAATGCTGTCTTCGCGTTCGCGACGACTGCAACGACTTCGATCCCAGCAGCCTGTGCATCAAGACGACAATGCATGAAGAGGCAATTTCTCAGTATGCCTCCACTGACACCAGAGCACGTCTCGCCCATTGGGTTCGTCAATACAGCGAGTGTGGAACGGCTTCGGATCGCGATGCCCACGCAGCCTACATCATGGCTTGTGCTGTGAAAGCGCTGGGGGCGCTAAACGACTGGATGCGGACAACAGATCAGAAGGCTTGGTCTCATCTTTCAGAGCCTCCGACCGACTGGCCGTGGGAACTCTACTGTCAGTTTGTAGAGATGCAGGCCAATCCGGATGAGCGCATTGAGGCGCTCGATCAGTACGTCCTTCACCTGGAGCCCATCATATCCCTGCCCTGCTTGATTGATGATGAACTGACGCCCGTCGCTGATCGAGCGATCAAGAATGCGATTCCCAAAAAAGGGGGCATCATAAGCGGCATGGAGCGTAGCAAGGACACCAGTGCCCGAGATGCTGCAATTGTTAAGCAAGGCATGCACTACCTGGCCAAAGGCATGCCTGAGCGAAACATCCCAACCGCCGTGCATGCTTGGCTGGAACGTGAAGTTGCTAGACCGCTAAAACAGCGTCCCGAGTGGATCCCCCTCGAAACTCAGAAGGCACTCACGCGCAAAAGCGTAGAGGCCATCCTCAAACGCAACTTTATTCTGTAACTGAAATTTCAATCGGATTTCAATTGGAAGTGAACTGCTCACCGCACTTCACCGCCTAGATCATTGCTCTCGTCAGTCCAAACCAATCGAGAGCAATACCTATGAATACCTCAATCACCGGCCTTTCCCGCAAGGCTCCTGCAAATTCCCCCTCGCTGTTTGATGCCACCTCGACGTTGATCCGCATGCGCGAAGTCGAAGGCATCGTGGGGATGAAACGCTCCACCATCTACAAGCTGATGCAGCGTCCTGACTGTGGCTTTCCTCAGCCTGTCAAACTGAGCAACAGCAATGCTCGCGGTGCGCCGGTCGCCTGGGTTCTGTCTGAAGTTCAAGCATGGGCACGCAGCCGCATCGAGGCTCGTGATCAGGTGGCCGCATGAGCCGCAAAATCGCAAACAAAGCCCTGATGCACCCATTTTCCATTCTTCGCCAGATCGGCTTTTCGTCTCGCCTCATGCAACGCCTGGAGCGCTACCGCAGCCAGCAGGATAAACAGGGGCGCGTAGTCAGCGTACTCAGCTGGGCCGACGGCACCTGGTGCGCGCTCTCCCTTCACTGCGAAAAGACCGGGGCGGTGATCGTCGACGAAGGCCAGCAAGCGGAAGCCTATGAAGATGCCCGCTCGATGCTCCAAGGCGGCTTCCTGCCCCTGCTTTCCCTGCGCTTCGACTTTCATGCCTGAAACGAAAACGCCTCCGGGGGCGATCCGGAGGCGTTGAGGTAAATCTACATGCCCGAACAATTTATGCCACACCTGAAAAATCCGCAAGCCACCCGCGTAGTTGCACTTTCGAAAAACGAGCGGTACTCTCTGGTCGTCGCTGCAAATTCAGCGAATGGGCTTGGCGGCCCAAACAGTACAAGGCGCAACAGCGCCCCCATTACGATTGCAGGCGCTTTTTTTGTGTCTGCATTCCCGTGTTATGGCGGGTTGCGTAGGAGCACCCTCGGGTGCGCCGGTCTCCTTGTACGCCGGTCCGCCAATCCTGCGCAATCCGTCACCCTAATCTGCTTGGCGGCAGACGGTGGCGGTTCCTCAGTACAAGGAGCCTTCACAAATGCAACACGCCCTCAATCCGTCCAAAATTCGCGCCGCTGCACACCGTGCAATGGCTCTCGCCGCTCTACACGCCAATTCCAGCCTCGCTACCCGTCTTGCCCGTTACAACGCCCATATGGTCAAAGCTCGCGCTCTCGAAGCCGCAGGCGGTGCCCAATGAACTCCTCACTCAGCTTCGCCTTGCCCGAAGACCTGCTCTGCGTCAGCAAAGACATCGAGAAGGGTGTCCCGGTTGATGCAATCACCTGTGCTATCAACCGCGCAGAGTCCGTGCTGATGTTGCTTGAGGACCATTTCGAAAGCGAAAGCGACAGACCACGCCTAGCTAATCATGTCCTGGCCGCTGTTATTTGGGATGTCCGGGGCACCCTGGGACTGATCAAAACCCTGACCTTGCACGGTGACACCACGTCTGTTCCGATGGATCAGAAAGGCGGTGCCGTATGAGCGCTCACACCACACTGGGCCGAGCGTCGTTTTTCAATAAAACCTCCGGCCAGGGCGTGTTTCGGGTGAATGCGGGTATTCCTATTGAGGACGCGCTCGAAACGGTTTCGCTCCTCCAGCATTACGCTAATCAGCTCTCCCTCGATGCCGCTATGAGCGATAAGGGCGAGCGCTACAGCTGGTGCGCGTTCTACCTCGGCGAAATGGCAAAAGCCCTGATCGATGACGTGAACGATGCCATGTTTATGCCGGGGGCTGATACATGACCCCGCGCATGAGCAAACCAACAAAACGCCCCAGCTTTGCCGACGTCAAAACCGCCGCACTCAAGGACATTGATCGCGTGCTGTCTTACTGGCTGCCCAACGGCAAACGGGTCGATGGCGGCAAGGAATACACCGCTCCCAATCCAATACGCACGGACAAACGAGCCGGGTCGCTCAAGGTCAACTTGAGCAAAGGCACCTGGGCGGACTTTGCCACCGGTGACAAAGGCGGTGACCTGATCGATCTGGTGCGCTACATCGATGGCGGTACAGACATCGAAGCCTGCAACAAGCTGGCGGACCTGCTGCACGTATCGGCAAACGCCGCGCAATCGAAGCCTGTACCGAACAAAAGCAAAGCACCGGAATGGATCGCCATCCAGCCGATCCCGGTCGAGGCCATGAATAAGTGCCCGGCCAAGCATCGACAGCACGGCGCGCCCTCCAAGGTGTGGATCTATCGCGATGCGCAAGGCCAGCCCCTCATGGCGCTTTATCGCTTCGACCTGGGACCGGACGAAGACCGCAAGCCAAGGAAAGTCTTTGCACCGTTGACCTGGTGCCAACGCGCCGACGGCCTAACCACGCAGTGGCGGTGGCAAGGTCTGCCCGATCCGCGCCCTCTTCTACGCCTGGACGAACTGTCGCAACGGCTCGATGCGCCGGTCGTACTGTGCGAAGGCGAGAAAGCCGCCGATGCCGCTGCCGAGCTGATGCCAAGCTATGTGGCGACCTGCTGGCCGAACGGTTCCAACTCCTGGCACAAGGCCGACCTGACGCCGCTCAAAGGGCGGTCGGTCTTGTTGTGGCCGGACAATGACTCCAGCGGTCAGAGCTGCATGGAGGCCGTCGCGGAAAAGCTGCGTGAAATCGGCGCCGCCTCAGTGCAAGCAATCGCCCTGGACGTCTTCAAACGCAAGCCCACGCTGAAAAATGGCAAACCGACCTTTGCCAAAGGTGGTCAATGGGACGATGGCGATGATGCAGCCGACGCACTCGCCAAGGGCTGGACCTCGGCTCACCTCGTCGAGCTGGAGCGCACGGGCGAGCTGATTGGCTCGGCACCCGCCCCCGCTCCGGCCGGAGGAATCGAACTAAAGGTGCAGCCCGAAACCAAGCGGCCAGCCAAATCAAAAAATGACCTGCTGCCCGGCGGTTTTCGCCTGACGACGGAGGGCGTGTTTTATTCCGGCGACGACGGCGAAGCGCGGCCAGTGTGTTCGCCTCTGGAGATCCTCGCACGCACCCGTGACGACAAGGGCCACAACTGGGGCTTGCTGGTCGAGTTCGACGACCCGGACGGCCAGAAAAAACGCTGGAACATTCCGGCCCGCACCATGACCGGCGACTTTGGTAAGGACGTACTCGGACCACTGGTGGACATGGGTCTACGCCTGGCAGGTAGTCGCTCAGGACGTAACGCACGCAACGACCTGCAAAGCTATTTGCAGGGCTTTGACAGTGCGCAACGGGCTCGCCTGGTCACTCGGCTGGGCTGGCACGGGAATGCTTTCCTGTTGCCCGAACGGCAGATCGGCTCGCATGACGAACATCTGCACTTCTATGAAGCCGGTGCACAACTTCCACCGATCAGCGAGTCCGGCACGCTGGAACAGTGGCAAGAGCAAATCGGCGCACTGTGCGTTGGCAACCATCGTCTGGCGTTCGTCGTCAGTGTGGCCTTTGCGGGACCATTGCTGAACATGCTCGGTCACGAGTCGGGCGGGTTTCACCTCTACGGCGACAGCTCCGGCGGCAAGACCACGCACCTGCAAGTCGCCGCCTCGATTTATGGCGGGCCACGTGTAGTGCGTTCCTGGCGCTCAACAGACAACGCCCTGGAATCCATCGCCGCCGCACATTCCGACGGACTCCTGGTGCTAGATGAAATCGGCATGTGCGACCCGCGCATCATCGGCGAAACGGTGTACATGCTGGGCAATGGCACCGGTAAGGCTCGCGCCAATGATCGAGGACAAGCGGGCCGGCAGGTACAGGAGTGGCGCTTGCTGTTTCTCTCGACGGGCGAGAAGACATTGGCGCAGCACATGGCCGAAGCCAATAAGGAACTGAAAGCCGGTATGGAAGTGCGCATGCTCGCCGTGCCAGCGGACGCCAGCAAAGGCCTGGGCATGTTCGATGTATTGAGTGGTTTCGACGATGCAGCGGCCCTCTCAGACGCGCTAAAGGCTCGGGTAGCCAAATACTACGGCACGCCACTGACCGCGTTCCTGGCGGCCCTTTGCGAGCCCGGCAAGATGCACGGATGGTCAACCATCCTCCGCCGGACTCTAGAAGGCTTCGTCGCCAAAGCCCTTCCCGCGTCTGCCAGTGGGCAGGCACACCGAGCCGCCGCACGCTTTGGGCTGGCCGCCGCAGCCGGAGAGCTGGCGACCGCTCTAGGTATCACTGGCTGGCCCGACGGCACCGCGACCACAGCGGCACGAGTGTGCCTTAGCGCGTGGCTGAATGAGCGTGGCGGCGCCGGAAACCTAGAAGGTGATGCGATTTTGGCCCGTCTGCGCCAGATCATCGAGCGCTTTGGTGAAAGCCGTTTCACCCGCTGGGAAACCGCCGCCGCGAAGGTCGATGAGCACGGGCCCCGCACTATTGACCGGCTGGGCTTTCGCAAAACGCTGGAGCACGGCATGGGCGACACCATGCACACCACCCACACCTACTACGTGCTGCCCGAAGCATGGCGCTCCGAGATATTTCGGGGCATGAACATCAACGCCGTGAACAAGGAGCTGCTGCACCGGGGTGTGCTGGAACCTGGAAGCGACGGCAAGGCATCGAGCTTGGTCCGGTTGCCCGGCCTGGGCCCGCAACGCTGCTACATCGTGAAGACGATACCGGGAACGGATGAGAGCGAGGCTCGGGCCGCATGACGGCCTCCCTACTGATCGAGGTAGCGCCGGCTGATTCCCGGCCTCGCCAGCCGCTCAACCCAACCCCATCGAATTACACAGAGACGAAACAATGGACGACATCCAAAAACTGAAAAATCGCCGTGAACAACTGACCTCCGAAGTGGAACGTCTGCGAGCCGAACTCTTGCACTATGAGACCGCTCTAGCCACCCCTGAGTCTATCCAGCGAGGCAGGGAGCGGGACGTGCAAGATGCGCACGCTGAGCGGAAAAGAAAATGTGATTCACTGGACTTTGAAATTGATCGGTTGAATCAAAAAATTGTTCGACGCGAAAACGTCGCCAATCATGAAACCCTGATGGCAGGCTACCGCGATGCCATGGCGTCCTTGAAGGCCGATGAGCACGAGCTCAACGAAAAGCGCCAAAGTGTCAGTACCCGTTTGGGTGAGATCCGTCAGCAAGCCTCAGAGGATATGGCGAAGGCACGGCAGGCCGAGACCGAAGCGGCGACGGCCTACGCTCAGGCTGTTGCATGGGGCGACACCGAAGGCGAGAAGACCGCTAACGCTGACGCTCAAAAAGCCGCTAAAAATCTCGCGACGGTAGCCGAGCACAACCGTCGTCAGCAGTTGATCATCAGCGCTCTGGAACAAGAGCTGGCCACCATCGATCAGCACATCGCGGAAGCGCAGCAAGAACATCAAAAAATTGAAAACAAGGCGCTGCACCTCGCAAACACGGTGCTCGAAGAGAAGTGGAATGAGGCCGCTCAGGCATTGCTCGATGTGGGCGGGCAACTCTGCGCGGCGCGTCGAATGATCGACCGGGATCCTGTCACACTGTTCAAGCTCAACGTTCCAGAACAAGGCGAGAATTTTAGCAGCTGGGCCTGGAGTGACCTTTCCGAGCGCTCAGCGCGGTACGCCGTACAGGACGTGCTTGCCTTGTAAGGAACCCTCTCACCTGAAACAGCCCACGTGTGTGGGCTGTTTAAACACTGCCCAAGGATCAGCACTATGAACACTGCCACGCAGAACAGCCCCAGTCGTACCGAAACACTGAAGGCAAGGAAAACCCATCTGAGCGGCCTGCTCAAGCTCATGGGCTCTCGCTGGGGGAAAAGCACAGCGATACAGAACCTCACCGCAAACGCGATCAAAGCCGAGCTGATTCTCATCGATCAGCAATTGAAGCGTCGGAGTTAACGCACGTGGAAGCCTATCCGGCTTCCGCTGCCTGCTCTATCAGTAGTCGGCTGAGCCTACAGGTTTAACTGGTCAGCCCCCCTCACATTGATTTAAAAGACAGCTTTCGGCCCGGCTGTGTAAAAACACAGGCGCCGTTTTGAAGTCTGCGTTGCTACGTAAAATCTGCCTGTGCTTGGTTAGTCAGCTGACCTAAAGTTTGCGTTAGGAACGCAATTTTCGTTCTGGTTTTGACCGCTGAACTTGTCCTAGAACGTTTTTACACACCTCGGCCAGAAGCAGTCGGTCAGTCCTAGCACTTCCCGCTTAAAACTAACCAGCCGGATGTCTAGGAAATCAGGGCCGCTTTGCTGTTGCCGCTCATTCTGCAAATCCTGAATAGGTCGCTGCCATCACCACGAGGGGGGCCATCAGCGCCTAATCACCCCCCGCTGCTTAAGGCGCTGAGATGTTTTCGTACCAAAATTAGCGCAATAGCTAACCTTGTGCTACTAAAGATAACTACTTTCAAGACAACGGGCCCACCATGTTCACAGAAGAATTGATCCACATAGAACTAGAACGACTGATACGAAATGGAGAGTTTTACAAAGCAATAGACTTCGAAGATATTCAGCGAATAAAAAACCTAACAAATATCGACGAAAATCTACTTCCAGCATTCTCCATAGATGAATACATCCGAAGAAAATACGCCTCCGCCACAGACAATACATTACGATCCATTGAAAACCTAGAAGTCTTGACATCTGACAATAACGTCTCAACTCAGTCAAATCAAATATTACGTCCAGACTTGGTATGCATAAACCCTGAAAGCCAACAGATCATCATATTCGAAATAAAAAAATCAACTCAGACTGAACGTCAAGCATTGACCGAATTGCTCGCATACGAGCATGAAATAAAAAACCTTCTCCCCTTCCTTTCAAGTTATGACTTAACTTTCGTCTTAGTATCAACAGAGTGGTCTGTATTGCTAGAGCACGCTGCAGGGAGCGCGATTTCATGGGCAAACAAGAATTTATTATGCTTAAAGGTTAACACAGACAACCCCAATTTTACGTTCAAAATTCATAACTTAAACTCATGGAGCATAACAGGTAACGCATTTTTTCCGCCCGAGAGCGTCGCGAGCTTTACTGTGTCTTTCGAAGCAAATCCGTCTATGGAAGAATCGGAAACTGCTTATCGTTTAGACCTTTTGTTAGGTTTTTTTGCCAGAGAAGCAGACAGGATTGGCCTACATGGCTTTGCTATCGTCACTACGGATCTGGGCCCTTACAACGAAAAGGGTTATCAAATTATATTTTGTGCGGTTAGTCCTTTGGCTTTCTTTGATAACATGCTTTCTTCCGGCCAGATAACATCTCGCGATGGACATTTGGTTAGGCAAATCGAAAGCTACAAAGAAAAGCACGGCGTCGAGTCAGGAATTTCATCTCTAGATGATCTAATAACGAAAATTGTTGAACCCCGTTTAGATATATTCGACAATGTTGAATTCGGTGGCTATTTTGCATGGGATATAACGAGACACCAGTTAAAAGATCGAGGCTTACCTACCTTTGTTGAATTTTGGGGGTTGCCGGGAGACTACGCTAGAGATTACATAAACAATCCGGCTGTGCAGAACGCACGCTCAGCACTATTCACCCCTGGAATGACCGACTGGCGATATCCTACTACAGGTTTGTGGTTGATCCGTAACTTATTCGAACCTACGTTTTGTGGAGACGGTTATGTTCGACCTTCAGACGCTTTTCGTTTAGGCCTTGCTCTAGGCCATGATAACTACTTACGCTATGTAGCTCGAAACTCTCCGAAACGGCCAAAAAATATAGAGGCTGCTATGTTTTGGAATTTTTCGACGTTAGAGAGCTATATGGATGAAATCTTTATCCTCTATCGAACTGCGAAAACTATAGCTGCCCCGACATCGCCAATCAAAATTTCTCCCGACGTAGATCATGAAATCGACCACGATCCATTTATAGAATGGGTCACGCTTGAAATTCTCCAATCTGACAGTCTCCACGTCAAATTTTTCTACCTAGGTTTAAACCTTTCACACGCTATTACTGCAGAGGATCTGCGGCCATCTAACTTTAGAGGCTTACCAACTGAAGATGAGACGTTAAAAAACCTAAAACTGACAATGAAATTCATACTTGAAAACTCTATCGAAAATCAGTCATACAATGAAACTGAGAAGCTTAGGCACACCGAAAACGTATTGAAAATACTCGACACATCCTCGACCAAATTAAAAAGTGGGAACCTAGATTTATCACATATAGATATTGATCAACTATGCCACGCAATAAAAGATACGTTTTTAATTGCAGACTTAACCATTCCAGCAATAACTCATTTATATGAGGAATTACCGCCAATGCATGTCGACTGGGATACGCTCAAGCAGGGAATCGATGGCATGTACAAAAGAGGACTACTCTATCCTGCTATTTGCATATCAGCTAATGGCAGCATTGGCACAGCCTCGTATGATAATGTTGATTACGCTAAATTGTTTAAGCCTCTCGCGGATACAGAAATAGAGGTGTTCGTCATGGATGGATCTCGAGGGTTGGAGATCTTCCGGGTTGAAAAATGGGAACACGTCCGGAGTGGCAAAGTAATTCAGGTGCCAAAGACGTAGATTTATTATTCCACTACTTACTTAATAACTGCTACTGGCCGTTTGCTGTCCTTGATGAGAGGCAGAAAACGGCTAAAAGCGGACGCTGCGCACGAGCATTTTTGTCCACCTAGTTTGTTCGTACTTGCAAAATAGCAACCAAATAAAATTTTACGCTTCACCAATCCATATTAGCTGCTTGATCGACCTGGTAGGTTAACTGATCGATAAACTCTTTCATGGATTCCAACGATACCATTGCAGTCGTATACGTCCCATCAGCAGCAAACGTCAATATCGTTGGCAAGCGACTTTCTTGCACATAAAGACGAGCTGGGGCACGATCTCCGGCCCATAGTAAACTTGTAAAATCCTCGACTACATCGAATGCTGCATGTGTGTCAAAATCAAGTTGTTCACTTAGGGAGAATTTTTTACTGCCTCGCTTATGTGGAAGAAGGACCGGCACAGCTCCTGCGGTAGAGTGAAAAGAAAACGCTTCTCCTTGCTTTCCAAATGCTCCATGAGCAATGAAATTCCTAAGATCCTGTCGTAGTGACAAAGCGCGGTCAAATAAAATTTTCTCTGATGGATCCTTTAGGTTAAAAGCAGCTTTAAATTTTTTTGGCCAGTCATCTGCAGCAAGGTCTGCAACTTCTCTTGCAGAACTCACTGTTCCTCCGAGTATGGCGACGTGAATCATCACATGCTCTGTCCAACTAAAAAATGCTTCAATAGCTGAGATAGCCAACCAATTTGCTTCTTCTTTTTTGCTATAGGATGGAAAAAAAAGATACATTCCAAATGGCAGTTTTCGTTGCTTTACATCGAATGCGTACTCTTCATCCAAAAGCTTGATTTCGTCCAGCTTAGAATCGTATTCACTTCTTAAAAAGTTGTACCGATCGCGTAGTGGAATACTATTATTTTTAACATTAATCTTAGATTGTTCAACGGCTTGCAAAGCAAGAAAGTCAAAATAGTGCCGAGCCGATTTCACTGCTTTGTTGATACGCGCTACGATTTCTTTTGTTGCAGCCTCCTCCTTTTCTGGATCATGTGCAAAAAGACTTAATCCGAATTTACCATGCTCAACTAGATATGCTTGTCCATTAAAGTCTATTGGCACTGACCAATCAATTTTTTCAAATCGGCCAAGGTTTCTGAAGCCTAAGAGATCCACCAAAAGAAAATACACAAGATAGTATGGTGGTAACCGCCTCCCTACTTCTGTTTTCTTTCCATTCAGTAAAAAGTTTTTGTCCGCTTTCGTTTTTGAGTCGGTGGGACGAATTGGTCCGAGAGTGCGCAACGCGGCTTGCCGCACCGATTCAAGCTCTTCAGAATTCATATGACTCCTAATATTTTTGACCAAGAGACCATGCGCTAAGTAGCAATCAATATAGATCGCGCAAGCCAGCTAAACATTCGACGGGTATTGGGTGACTATTCACACCCACATCAAATCAAAGCTTTAACTTTTCCATATAAATCGTAGAGATGCAGCGCCGACATATCCAAAATGGGCTCATACATAAACGAATTCAAATGGATATTTTCCGGTGTCATGAGGTTGACCTGAGATAGCACCATTATTTGGTCGCCGGCTTCAGGAAACATCAAAGAAAACTTACTATATAGCTCAAAAGTCTGGTTGCTGCTAATGTCATTGACAAATTTTGAATCATTGATTTTTGAAATCATAAACTCTTCAGCTTTGAGCCGAATTCCGATTGATAAAATCACCTTGGATTCCAACTCAGCATCATCATCCGCCTTAACGGCTAAAGCTTCTGCCTCATCGTAAATAAGCTGCATGGCAGAGGTCGCCGGATTGGGAAGTGACAGATTGGCCTGATCCAGCAATGTAGCTTTGAATGATGCTTCTAAATCTCCGATGGTCAGTGTCGCGCTATCTGCCTTGACGTGCAACAGCGACGTAAGCATGAGATAGTGCGGACTCGTAACACCATGGCAGTATTCAGCTAAATTGCGCACGAATGGGATACTTGCTACAAGAAAGGCCGGGTTTGTTGCTAGGTTACCTTTCCACGCCGTGAAAGGATTTTTCTGATATTTTTCCTCTACAAAAGCCAGAGCCCCCTGAGTTTTTTTAGCAAATAACCTCCGACTCCTAGCAATTTGAAGCCTGCTACTAATCGTTCGATGAAAATCGAAGTTATGCGTTAAAAAAACCAGTCTAAAAAATGGAATTTTTGAAATTTCGTTAAAGTATTCAATTATTGCATATTTATTTTTATAATCAAATGAATCTGCTATATCGTCAATAATTAACAATGTCTGTTGATTTGACTCACGCCGCGCTTGAATCTCAAACAACACGTTGAGTATATATAAAGCACGTTTTTCCCCTTGACTGAGAACCTGAAGAAGTTTCTCCTCTTCTACGCCACACGTTCCTTGTTCATCCTGAAATTCAAAAGCGACTTTCGGAGTTTCCCCCTTGAGAATAACATCTTGTTGATTTTGAACGATCAACTTAAACGGCACGTAAAATCTTTCATTGAACTGGGTAACGACGGCAGCCCACTTCGTCTTTTCTGCCTCCGCTTGATGTGCCGTCTCTGCGATTATATCCTTTGCTGAAACATAGGCCGCAGCAAATAAAATCAAAGCGGGTTTGACGGAATTAAAATAGGAATTCCACAGCTTTTTCCTGAATCCGTTAAAATCCCCAAGCTCGGCTAAAATTTCCGGATGCACAGTTAAATACTCGCGAAACTTCTTGAGCTCCGAGTTTTTTTGAAGCTGCTTATCTACGGCTTCAAATTTTGCGGATAGCTCTTTATCACCTAAAATTCTATGTTTCTCCGCAACAACAAGGTCCTCCAATTCTTTCGCTGAGGCGACCTCTAACTTTTCGCCACCATTTGAAATATTAAGGGTGTGGTGGGCGTCAAAAAAACCGTTGGTTTGAAGGTTTTTGGAGACATCGGTCGCTCCGGTATGATTGAACTTTTTGCTGAGCAATGGAGATTTTTCAACCAGCTCTTGATACTTCGACATATATTCTTGAAGTTGCTCGTGCAAAGTCCCAGCCTTGAACGCCGCGATTGTCTTATCATTAAATATTTCGGCATATGCCAAGTCCGAAAATCGAGTATCACCATCTAAGCTGTCAGCTAGATCTGCAAAAAAGTCATACGGGTTTTTAAATTGAAAGATATCTTTAATTTCATTGGCTGGCGATGCTTTTCCTGGCCAGCCTGAGATTTCCTTCAGCGTCTTCAAAAGACTTTCTTGAGTCGATTCGATATTTCGAACGGCCTCTTCGTATTCATCCCTTAACTTTTGGTTTACTAGAAGAGTTGAAGACCCCACCCCGGCATATCGTTCAACGTATGGTTTTATAACAAATAAGGACTCGGGAGTGATCGGCGTAGCTGGGGCAGAAGTAATTAATCTGCTGGTTGGACGCTCGGGAAATATCAGATCTTGACTGTCCCGTCCCTCTTGGACATCCAGAAAAGTTCGCGCTAGCGAAGTCTTCATGAAACCGTTTGGTGCGTATACAGAGAAAACAGAACCCGCTGGAACCTTCGCACTTCCTTTAAACGTGAGTGTTGCGTCGAGCTTTTGTATCCCGTAACAATTCTCTAGTTTAATGTCTAAGAGATCCATATCCATTCCTCCAGTTTGAAGGTACTGCGAGAGATCGACACTATCGATTTGCCAGCAATCTGTCTATGCGTCGTTGTGGTTAGTCTGGTTCAGTCTCATACCGTGTGTTTATGCGGCCATCGAGCCGCTTCCTAGAAGCTAGCCACGGCATGCGATAGGCTGTGGTCGGCTAGGTGCTGCCTTCTCCCACAGGCTGGTTCGGGTCATTCCTTGCCGTTCCTAAACATCCGCTTTGGCCGACAGCTTGCAATCGAAACATGTCTATCGAGGCGTAACACATAAAACTTGCGTAACACTCGAAACAGATTTGCTGCCAGCATGATGCAACGGAGAAAAAACTGAATAAATTCATATAGTTATGCATACACGTTACACTTGTAACCTCTGTAACACTCCTTTAACAGCTCCCCCGCCCCCTAGCATGGGAATGCCGTCAGCGAGCGAACATCTTCATGACTCCTTTGGATAGGTGATCAATCATCGCATCGGGAAAAAACAGAAATTGCTAGGGTCCCTGACGATATTGAGGAGACACGGGGTCGGAAACCCGCGTGATCGTGTTAGCGAATAAAGTGCACAGCTTAGTGAACAGGTGAACCTGGTGAACTGGTGGTTCACCTGTTCATTTGCCCTATCGCTTGGTAGCTCGCCGGGGACCCTGGGCACTTCGAATGGGTACGGGGCAAAAAACCCGCAGCATCTTGTTAGCGACTGAGTTTTCTACGTCGGTTGACAGGTTGACGTTGTTGACACCATCCCCAAGGTTGACCGGGTTCAACCGTTCGCTATCAGCAACACAATGGCTCACTTTTACCATAGTGGTAACGATGCCCTTTTTTCGTCAGGATCCTTTCAATTTCAACGTTGAAATTTCAGTAAGGTGCAATCTCTGTCGCTACCAAGATCCCGCGGGTTTCCGACCCCGTGCTCTAAAGAATCTGCCAGGGTCCCCGGCGATGCCGCAGACTGTTAGCTACTCAGTGCCGAGATCGAACGCCAGCAGTGAGATGATCACTTTTCTTTCGTTATCTTGCGGCAACAAGAAAATGTAACGATCACTAGTTTCGTCAAGGTTCACAGGGCCGCTCACGTATCGCGGATGGTCTTTAATCAAGACCCGCATTTTTTCAACAACAGCGGTAAAGCCGGTATTACGGTTGAACATCACAATGGCGGCCTTCGTGTCTCGCCAAGTCAGATAGCTAAGCAACTGATCTATGGTTGCTAAAAATCGCTTGTCTCCACCCCAAATCTTGAATTCCGCAACGAATAAGGTTCCACCTTCATGACGTATCAGCACGTCTGTTTTGCCCTGGTAGTTGAACGCTTCCCCAGAAGCGGTTCCAAAATGAGCATTGAGGGGAACCAAAAAAAGATCCCGCAGAGTTTCTTCGTCAAGCTTTCTGGTACGCGATGAGCTCTGCTCGATGCTATGGCCTGCACCTCTAACAAGACCAAGGATCGTCTCGTACTGTTTAAGATCGAGAGTCGGATCCGGGGCGCGAGCGGGCGTCATTGGAGGTAATTGGGGTATGACCTTCTGCTTGACCGTCGGAGGAATATAGCTGCGAGCATCACCTGGCTTCTCTTTGAGGCGAATCCCCATACCTGACAGCTTTGAAGCGGTGTCCTTCTGCTCCAGCAGCTTGGTTCGTCGCGATGCTATCTCAGCCACAACGGCGCTAGATAACTGCTGTCTAAATCCAGCCCATTGCCGTCGGTGAGCGTCTAAATATTTCTCGATTGAAGCGAGGCGAGAGTCCAGCTCGGACTTGACGGTCTCTGGGGAAAGAGAGCGGTCAGAAATGGTAAAGGTCAGTAGCTGCGAACGCACCACAGCCTGAGGTGGCGACAGGTCATATGGGTTTGGACGCAGCTTGAATACGCCTGCCTCGCCTTCAAAGGGCACTTCAAAATCGTAAGCCTCTCCGGGAACAGTCCTCATCTCTCGATCCCAGCTAAAGTAAACCTGAACCTCTCTTTCGTGATGAGTGGCGACGATCCCTTCACGGACCAGGACTGGAATCTCAACGTCATATTTATCTATGAAGAAGCTCGCGAGTGCATCAGGGTCCGTTTCTAAAATTCGCTTTTCAGGAAGCTTGCTGATCTCAACGCAAACGGAGTTGATTTGAGCCGTCATCGCATCTGAGGCGCTGCCTCCGCTGAACAAATAATCATCCACGTCCCTGTAACCCATAACGCCCCCGTCTCTGCGATCAAATTGGCATCAAAGCTAATCGCGATGGGATTAACAAGCAACGGCCGAGGGGCCAGGAATGCTACAGGATTCTAGAGCGTGTATGCCCATGTGTATGCCTAACAGAACCAGAACCAAAAGATCCTAATGGATACTGGACCTTATAGACCGGGTTCAAATGACTGTGTACCACCAAGTACTAAAAACGGCTTATCGAAAGATAAGCCGTTTTTTTATGCCTCGAAGAAACCGTCGATCCGAGGACGGCCAGAAGCGGGATGTCCCCCGCCAGCCTGTGCATTTGATCCACAGTTCACCTGCCATGAAGAAGGTTCGACGTCTGCCCAAGTGCCGGCAGCGAATTCGACATCCAATGAAAGCACGCGCTACAGTCGGCCCCATCCCCCTGACCCACGGATGGAGTGACACGTGCTTACAGCTCTCAAACCGAATCTTCATCGTCTGTCAGCCGTTTCGCTGCTGGCTGTCGCTCTCACACTCGCCGCCTGTAAGGCTCCACCCTCTTCCACCGCCCCCCCAGCATTACCGACCGCACCGGAAATCGCTTCCGGCTATCGCACCGACCTGCAGACCCGACACGCCGACAAACACATGGCCGCAGCGGCCAACCCCCTGGCCGCCGAAGCCGGGCGGGAAATGTTGCGGCGCGGAGGCTCGGCCATCGACGCGGCGATTGCCATGCAGGCGGTACTCACCCTGGTGGAGCCGCAGTCTTCAGGCATTGGCGGCGGCGCGTTCATCGTGCTGTGGGACGGTAAGGCCGTGCGCACCTATGACGGTCGCGAAACGGCACCGGCCGGCGCCACCGAGAAACTGTTCCTGCAAGCCGACGGCAAGCCCATGCCATTTACCGCCGCACAGATCGGTGGCCGTTCCGTGGGCACGCCCGGCGTGCTGCGCGCGCTGGAATTGGCTCATCGCAAGCATGGCCGGCTGAAATGGGCCAGTCTGTTCGAGCCTGCCATCAGGCTGGCGGAACAGGGCTTTGCGATTTCGCCACGGTTGCACTCGATGATCGCGGCGGACCCATCCCTGCCAGGTTCGCCGGACATGGCCGCCTATTTCCTCAATGCCGATGGCAGGCCGAAGGCCGTTGGTACATTGCTGAAGAATCCTGCGCTGGCCGGCGTGCTCAAGCGTATCGCCAATGAAGGAGCCGATGCGTTGTACGAGGGCGCGATCGCCAAGGAAATCGTCGCCAAGGTGCAGGGACATGCCAACCCCGGCAGCCTTTCACTGAATGATCTCAAGGGTTACGCCGCCCGGGAGCGCGCGCCGCTGTGCACCGACTACAAGCGCTGGCAGGTCTGCGGCATGGCCCCGCCCTCTTCCGGTGGAATTGCCGTGGCGCAGATTCTCGGGACGTTGCAGGCCTTGGAGCAGCGCGACAGCCACGCAGCCATTGCGCCCTTGAAGCCCCTCAAGACCGATAAACCCGCCGGCCTTGAACCCGCGCCCCAAGCGGTTCATCTGATCGCCGAAGCGCAACGCCTGGCCTACGCCGACCGCGCCCAATACGTCGCCGATTCGGATTTTATCCCCGTGCCGGTCAAGGGCCTGGTCGACCCAGGCTACCTGGCAAGCCGCGCCAGCCTGATCGGACCGCGGAGCATGGGCGTCGCCAAGCCCGGCACACCACCGGGCGTTCAGGTGGCCTATGCACCGGACCGCTCTCCCCTGCGCATTTCCACTTCACAAGTGGTGGCAGTGGACGATCAGGGCGGTGCCGTGTCCATGACCACCACGGTGGAATCGGCCTTCGGCTCGCACCTGATGGTCCAGGGTTTCATGCTCAACAACCAGATGACCGATTTTTCTTTCATCCCCGAAGAACAAGGGCGGAAGGTGGCGAACCGGGTCGAACCCGGCAAGCGCCCACGCTCCTCCATGGCACCGACCCTGATCTTCGATCGCCAGAGCGGCGAACTGTTGGCCGCCGTTGGCTCACCGGGCGGCTCGCAGATCATCGAGTATGTCGCCAAGTCGGTGATCGGACTGCTGGATTGGCAACTGGACCCGCAAACCGCCATCAACCTGCCCAACTTCGGCAGTCGCAACGGCCCCACCGAGCTGGAGCAGGGCCAGTTCAGCCCAACCCTGATCCAGGCATTGAAGGACAAGGGCCACACCGTGACCGAGATCGACATGACCAGCGGGACCCAGGCGATTGTCCGGCTACGTGATCCACAAGGCAGAACATCATTGGCCGGGGGGGCAGACCCGCGGCGCGAAGGAGAAGCCCTGGGAGACTGACGAAGCCAGGCCCTGAAGGAATCAGGGCTCCCCCTCGGGTTGGTAGACCAGTAGATCACCGGGCTGGCACTGCAGGTAGCTGCAGATCGCCTCCAGGGTCGCCAGGCGTATGCCCTTGACCTTTCCTTGCTTCAACAAGGAGAGGTTGGCTTCGGTAATACCGATAGCGGCGGCAAGGTCCTTGGATTTGACCTTGCGCGTCGCCAGCATCACATCCAGTTGAATGACGATAGGCATGACAATCTCAAACGAATGTTCTGTTTTCTGAATCGACTTCGCTGGCCTGGGACAGAATCCTGGCAATGATCGCGATACAGGCGGCAAGAAACAAAGCGACAAAGGAGGGGGCCGTCACGCTGAGGGTAATCAATCGCTGGCCGACCGGGGCGTTTATCGTCACGAGCAGGCTGAGAAACGGCTCACAGAGGAAATCCAGCAACACCCACAACGCTACCGCTCGGCCGGTATTGCCCAGGTAGACGGCTGCCTCGCTGGAAAAGTACATCCCTTGCGCATAATGCCTGAATAGCTGCCGCAAATTGACCAGTCCGGCTGCCAGCGCCAGCAAGGGGATGCTCGACAGCAGTATCCCGCCAAGGCGTTGCCAACCGCTCAACCCCACCGCCCCGTCCACCAGGCCGGACAACTGTCGCTCGGTCAGGGCAAAACTCAGGCCGTATTTCAAGGCAACTTCCGGAAACAACCAGGCCGCCGCATTGACGGCCATCATCACGACAATGAAGACAAGCGTAATGACGGCCATGCGCTGGCTGTAGAGGGCGAGACGATTCGAAGACATGCGAGGCTCCAACCAAACGAAAGGAGCCCAGAACATAGCCACAAAATTATCGCAAAACAATAATTAATATGTAAAAAACGATAATACCCTTGCTTCAAGTGGACAGCTGGTTAGCAAACTGACTCACCGCATCGACCACTTTTTTCGCGCCGTCCTGGATCTCGACGATCACCGATCCGGCTTCAGCGGCCAGGGCCAGGCCCTGTTCGGCCTGGTGCTGGCCGTCCGTCATCAACGAAACGGCGTTGCGTGCCATGTCCTGGTTCTGGCGGACGACGCCGACAATCTCATCGGTAGCCTGGCTGGTGCGCGAAGCCAGTTGGCGCACTTCATCGGCCACCACCGCGAAGCCCCGCCCCTGCTCGCCGGCCCGGGCAGCCTCGATGGCCGCGTTGAGGGCCAGCAGGTTGGTTTGCTCGGCGATGCCGCTGATGGTCTTGACGATGGTGCCGATCACCAGGGACTGCTCGTTCAGGGCTTCGATACCCTCTCCGGCGGTCTGCATGTGCCGGGCCAGGTCGCGCATCACTTCCACGGCCTGGGTCACCACCGAGGTACCGCGCTGGGCACTGTTGTCGGTCTGCAACGAGGTGCTGTAGGCAATGCTGGCCGCCTCGGCGACGGCTTTTTCCTGGTTGACCTGGTCGGTGATGTTCGTAGCGAACTTGACCACCTTGTAGAGTCGGTCGTTGGCATCCACCACCGGGTTGTAGGACGCCTCCAGCCAGACCTCGCGCCCATTGCTGTCCAGGCGCTTGAAGCGACCGGCCACGAACTCGCCGTTGTTCAGGCGCTTCCAGAACTGCTGGTATTGCGCGCCGTTGTATTCCTCCGGCTCGCAGAACATGCGGTGGTGCTTGCCCTTGATCTGCGCCAGGCTGTAGCCCATGGCATTGAGGAAGCGATCATTGGCTGTCAGGACGTGGCCGCCCAGGTCGAACTCGATCACCGCCGTCGAACGCACCAGCGCACCGATAAGGTTTTCATGCTCGCGAGAGCCCTCGATGGTGCGGGTCAGGTCATTGGAATACATCGAGAAAAACCGGATCCGCCCGTCGACAGTCCGTACTGGCTGAAGAATCGAACGCAACCAGGCTTCCTTGCCATCGCCTCGCATCAGGCGCACGGCCCCGGAAAAATGCTCGCCGCGGGTCAACGCCGTCTTGAAACGAAGCTGGTGCTCGTTGGATTTCAAGTACCCAGGAATAAGGTCCTCGACAGAGCGGCCAATGAGATCCTGGCTCTTGTAATGCATTTCATCGAGGAATTTCTGATTGACCGACTGCACCCGGCCCTCTGCATCCAGGGTCAGGGCCAGCATTTCGCGGTCCAGGCTTTCCTTCACTTGCATGAGGCTGGACAGTTCTTGGCGAAGAGCCGACAGCTCCTGCTTCAAGCGTTGATTGAACAT
The DNA here is from genome assembly GCF_900156465.1 of Pseudomonas sp. 7SR1. NCBI lineage: Bacteria > Pseudomonadati > Pseudomonadota > Gammaproteobacteria > Pseudomonadales > Pseudomonadaceae > Pseudomonas > Pseudomonas sp. 7SR1. The sequence continues at coordinate 2,577,300 of NZ_LT707064.1, read as the reverse complement.
GGGCATGCTCCGACGGGCAGGAGGTTAACGGGCCTATTCCTCTTGCCATCGGCCCGGTGATTTTTTTCTGAAGAGTGCCATTGGTCGGCCGAAATTTTTTCCGCGGATCCAGAACCCGGGCCAACCTTCCAGGGTCAGTGGATTGTTCTACTGTAGCCCCTGTTTACCGAGGCTTCACTGTTCCAGCTACCCGTCCCACAAAACCAACCATAAAAACCGAGGTAACTGCCGTGACCACCGACATCGAAGACAGCCGCTCCGCCCGCTTCGCCTTGCGCTGTTCCAGTTTTGCCGAACGCTGGTTTCCTGACTCCTGGGTCTTCGCCGCCCTGGCTGTGCTGGTCGTCGCGGTGGCGACGCAGTTCATCGGCGCCACGCCCACGGCCGCCGCCATGGCATTCGGCGACGGTTTCTGGAGCCTGATCCCATTCACCATGCAAATGGCATTCGTCGTGATCGGAGGCTATGTGGTCGCCAGCTCGCCGCCGGCCGTCAGGCTGATCGATCGCCTGGCGCGCATCCCGAAGAACGGCCGCTCGGCAGTGGCCTGGGTGGCGCTGATCTCGATGATTGCGTCGCTGCTCAACTGGGGCCTGTCGCTGGTGTTCGGCGGTCTGTTGGTACGAGCCCTTGCCCGCCGTACCGATCTGAAAATGGATTATCGCGCCGCCGGCGCCGCCGCTTACCTGGGCCTGGGCGCGGTGTGGGCCCTGGGGTTGTCGTCCTCGGCGGCACAACTGCAGGCCAACCCGGCCAGCCTGCCGCCGTCGATCCTGGCGATCACCGGCGTCATCCCGTTTACCCAGACCATTTTCCTCTGGCAGTCCGCAGTGATGCTGCTGGCGTTGATCGTGATCTCCTTGATCGTGGCCTACGCTACCGCTCCGGGCCCGAACAGCGCCCGCGACGCCGCAGCCTGCGGAATCGACCCGAGCTTCAGCATGCCGGCCTTGCAACCACGAACCCGTCCCGGCGAATGGCTGGAGCACAGCCCCTTGCTGACCATTGCCCTGGTGCTGTTGGCCGCTGGCTGGCTGTTCCACGAATTTTCGAGCAAGCCTGCGATCAGCGCGATTTCCGGGCTCAATACCTACAACTTCCTGTTCCTGATGCTGGGCGCCTTGCTGCACTGGCGGCCGCGAAGCTTTCTCGACGCCGTGGCCCGCGCAGTGCCGACCACAACCGGTGTACTGATCCAGTTCCCGTTGTACGGCTCCATTGCCGCGTTACTGACCACAGTCAAGGGCAGCGATGCCCAGACCCTTGCCCACCATATTTCGACCTTTTTCGTACAAATCGCATCGCATGACACCTACGCCTTGCTGATGGGCGTCTATTCGGCGGTGCTGGGCTTCTTCATTCCGTCCGGCGGCGGTAAATGGATCATCGAAGCGCCCTATGTGATGCAGGTGGCCAACGACCTGAATTATCACCTGGGCTGGGCCGTACAGATCTATAACGCCGCCGAAGCGCTGCCCAACCTGATCAATCCGTTCTATATGCTGCCGTTGCTCGGTGTGCTGGGGCTCAAGGCCAGGGACCTGATCGGGTTCTCCTTCGTCCAATTGCTGGTCCACACACCCTTGGTACTGGTGCTGTTGTGGGCGCTGGGAACGACGTTGGATTATTTGCCGCCCGTGATGCCATAAAGCCATAAAAAAGGGCCGATATTTACCTCGGCCCACTTTTTCTTCAGCCCGGTCTGTTTCAGTATGGAGGCGCCCTGTTCCGAGGGGCCCATACGCTGAAAAGGATCTGAGCATGTCTAAACTCGCAGTACTTCCCCTTGCCGCCCTGGCGCTGAGCGCCACCGTCCATGCCGACGTCGATGTACAGCTTGGCAGTACCGAACGCGTGACCCGTCTTTTCGCCTACCCCAACAACTGCAACGTCATCTGTTTTCGCGACTGGACCCTGGAGCAGACTGTCGAGCATTACCTGACCCAGAGCGTGCAGCGCGACGGCTACGGCGCGGCCAAGGTCAGCGTCAAACGCGACAATGACACGGTCTACGCCCATATAGCCGGCGTGCCGAAGAGCTACGGCCAGCCATTGACCGCATTGCTCAACGCCGGTGACCTGGCCTACACGGGCGCCACCAAACTCAACGGCGACAAGAAATGGGCCTACAACTGGTACCTGTTCCTGCCGCTGGGCATGGCTCTGGAAAACCGCAAGAGTGTTGAACTGCTGCACTTCCCGCCGGATTACTCCCTGACCCAGGCCCAGGACTACCTGGAATCGGCCACCACGGATCGCTGGGCCACGCTGTTGACTGTCAACGGCATCGCCGCCGACCAGACCCCGGCCTACCAGACCATCATCGACATCGCGCCGATCGCAGCCCCATCCAACGCCGGTTCGGCCCTGGAAGGCGTCTACGACTATTTCAACGACTACCAGACCACCATGGTCAAGCAAGTCAGCCAGGGCTCCAGCGGAGCCGCATTGCCGATGGTGGCCTTCGGTGCCCCGGTGCGTAACTGGATCAAGACACAGTACGGCCCGACGGTAGGCGTGCTTGGCCTGGCGACCATCACGCCGACGGCGGGACTGAAGGTACCGGTGCTGGGCTCCAACCACCCCAGCTACATCTGGTACGCCGCCGATCCGGACAGCTACGACGGCGACGAAGCCAAGGCCGATGCGGCCGGCCTGAAAGTCATGGGCCAGGATCTGAGCGCCGCCTGCTGGCAAGCCGGCATGGGTAGCAAGCCGAACACGGATCCGAGCACACTGCTGAACCAATGCACGCAGACCTGGCAAGTCACGCAAAAGGAAAAGACCTGCGAGTTGTTCTATACCTCGATTCGCAAGCTCACGCCTGACGAAGCGGCAAAGAAATGCGAGACGCCGGCGATCAAGTCGCAGCTTCCTCAATTGAAAGCGCCGATGCCGCTACCCGCCGAACCGGTATAAGCCGAGAAGACTTTCCCGCGTAAGCCTGCGCTCACGCGGGAAAGCGCTTTTGACGCCTGTCAGAGTTGACAGTAGATACCACCCCGGATCGGGGCCAGACTATCCAGGTCAATCACGACGCTGGCAGGATGCCAGCGCCAGCAAGTCGGGTGCCCAGCACCGACAAGGACTGTCATGACCATTTTTGTGACCGATCGATCCTGTTCACGGGGCCGGGACTGTATCTACCCGGAAAAGGAACTCAGCACTCGGCTGGGCTATCCGTCTGCGCGGGATTTCGAAGTGCTGCGCGGCGCCAATGGGCGCGGCAACGGCGTCGTCGCCCGCAGGCGGTTCGCCCCCATGGAGCGGATGTGCCGGGTATCGGGGCTGCTGTTGGGCCGACGACGCCTGCACACTTTGCAGATCCTGCCGGAAATCCACATGTACGATCCGCGCTTCGCCGGGCTGCTGGTGCATTCCTGCAACCCGAATGTCTTTCTGGACATGAGCGAATTATGGTTGTGGTCACTGACCGCCATACAGGCGGGCGACAGCCTGACCATGGATTACGCCAGCACCGAGCCGAAACTGTACCGGCAGTTTGCCTGCCGGTGCGGTTCGTCCAACTGTCATGGGTGGATCACCGGTTATGATGAGCCACCCAATGAACAGGGCATGAAGTTCCTCAAGCATTGGCGCCGTCGCTGTCATCGTGACTGACGCCAACGGGCTCAGGGCGCGTCCACTGGACGCAGGCGATACTGCGGTGGCAATTGCTCGAAGCCGCTGATCGTGGTGTCCAGGCTCTTCCAGCGTCCGTCCTTGATGCCGTAGATGCAACCGTGGATCGACAGTTTCTGACCACGGTGCCAGGCGTTCTGCACGATGCTGGTATGGCCGACATTGGCCACCTGCTGGATGACGTTGAGTTCGCACAGGCGGTCAACGCGCTCCTCTTCGGTGGGCAGTTGGGCCAACGCTTCGCGGTGCTCGTAATACAGGTCGCGGATCGAGCGCAGCCAGCCGTCGATCAGGCCCAGCTGACGATCCTGCATCGAAGCGCGCACGCCGCCGCAGCCGTAGTGGCCGGTAACCAGGATGTGCTTGACCTTGAGCACGTCCACCGCGTACTGGATCACCGACAGGCAGTTGAGATCGGTGTGCAGCACCACGTTGGCCACGTTGCGGTGTACGAACAGATCGCCCGGCAGCATGCCGACGATCTCGTTGGCCGGCACTCGCGCATCGGAACAGCCGATCCACAGGTACTCCGGTGTCTGCTGACGGGCCAGCTTGGCGAAGAAGTCAGGATCCTCCTGCTTGATCGCATCGGCCCAGCGCGCGTTGTTATCAATCAGATCTTGTAGTTCGTTCATGCTATCCAGCCCTCGAGAATAGTCCGCAACTTTGACAGCACGCCGCTTGCCGAGGTCACTTCTGTAATGCCGTTGGAATTCTCGACCCGGCCGCGGGTCCACCCATTAACGGCCAGAACGAGGAGTAGCCATGAACGATTCACGACGTCCTTTCGATGCGGTGCAACCGGAACCCATCGACGACAACGAAGACCGCATGGGTTCGATGCACGAACTGGAGTTCGACGATGATGAGCCCAGTGCGAAGATCGGCGACGAACTGCCGGAAAAAGAACGCGAACAATTGATGCCGCGCGAACGCGTTCGCGAAGCGGGCCTGACCGGAGCCTCTGTGGATGATCATCAGCCCACCGAAGACGACATGAGCCCTGAAACCCTCATCCGCGAGGACGGCGCACGCGACGCCTATGAAAGCGGCGACGATGAGCAGGCCGACTGGGACCTGAGCGTGGTCGGTGAAAACGACATCGGCGGGGGCGATGGCCTGGACGAAGCGGAAATGGCGCAGATCGACCCGCTGGATGGCAAGCGCGATGGCGCCGGGTCAGCTTGAATCAGGACAGGATGTGACGGCTTCTTCGAGGGCCAGCCCGCTCCCACACAAGACCGGCCGGCCCGGCTGAGGCCTGCGGCAGGAGCGGGTTTGCCGGCATGGTGCCCGCCCTGCGTCAACACCGCGAAGGCGTCACTCGACGAGAGTACACGCCATGACTACGGCGTCCTCGCGGCCACCCACCGCCGGGTAGTAATCCCGCCGACGGCCGATCTCGTTGAAACCGTATCGCTCATACAGCCGGAACGCTGCGCGGTTGCTGTCGCGCACCTCCAGGAAACACTCCCGGGCCTGGGCGTTGAAGGCGATGGACATGAGGTGTTCCAGTAAGCGCAACCCCAGGCCGCGGCCCTGGTTCTCCGGCTTGACGGTGATATTGAGCAAGTGCGCTTCGTCGAGGATGATCTGCACGACACCATGGCCCACTTGCTGCTGGCCTTCGAACATCAGCCAGATCTGGTATTTGCTCAATCCGTCGAGAAAGATCCCGCGGGTCCAGGGGTGACTGTAGGCCGCATATTCGATTTTCAGTACAGCGTCGAGGTCCGCCTCGGTCATCGGGCGGAACGATACAGCGTCACTCATTCGATTCTTTCCAGCGCGCCATCAGCCGGCGCATGGCTTGCCAGACTTCAGCCTTGCGCTGTGGCGTTTCCATTAACAATTCCAGCCCGGGGACTGCCCAGGCCGAGCCCAGGCCTTCGACTTGCAATTCCCGATTGAACGCATCCTGGTCCGCCTCGCCGGCAAATTTGACCGCTGGCAGGCCGATCAGCCACAAACACACGCAGGGCTCGTCTTCGAGTCGCGCTGAAACGAAGCCCTGGACGAAATCCCGCGCCGCTTCCGGCCCCTGGTCCATCGTTCCACGGGACAGCAGCGGCCAACGCACCGGTTCTCCCACGATCTGTGGGCTGTCCGGCAGACCGGCGGCGCGCAGCATGTCCTTGAGCAACAGGTAGGCAGGATCGCGGCTTTGGAACGGTTCGCCGGTGGGCAGCTCCACCAGCAGCAGGCAACGCCCCGCGCGCAGCAGCTGCAGGGTAAACCGCGGTGGCGGAACCGGAGCGACCCGGGCCGGTGCCGGCGTCGACGACACTTCTTCCACCGGTTTGGCATTGGTGCGGGTCGAGGCCAGGCTCGGGCGTGGCACGTCGACCTTCGGCCGCTCGACAGGTGTCACCGGCTCGACAACGGTCTTGGCCACAGGCTCCGCCACCACCGGCACGACGCCAGGCGGCTCGGGCGTTTCCAGCAGTTCGGGCCGCGACGGGGCGGCGAACGGCAATTCGGTACGCGGCAGCCAGGTGACCACCTGCATGGCGGTCAGATAGGCGCGGCGACGAGACTCGATAAGCAAGGGTCGGCCACTTGTGGATAACTGAAAGTGGGGAGGATTCTACCGCCCTTCGACGCGGATCGCTTCCCCGTTGACTCATTAGTTGATCGATCCGCGACGACAGTCCGTCTCAGGGGTGAATCGCAACCGGTCCGATGCAGTACAATTGCCGCTTTTAATTGCCAACCCGACGGCCATTGCGATGATCGAACCCAAGCGCGTCTTGCGCGCCCTCGCCGAACACTGGGCATTGCTGGAACCGTTGTGCGAGCATTTCGACCAGGGCACCTTGAGCCTCAACGAACTGCGCTCACAATTGGCCGCCCAGCAATTGGACAGCACGCCCCAGGACATCACCCACCTGCTGGACGTGTGGATCCGCCTGGACATCCTCGTGCCGGTGGCGAAAAGCCCGAACCGCTTCGAGCTCAACGCCCAGATCCACGACTTTCTCGCCTACCTGCGTCGCGAACATCGCCTGGGCCTGTGCCTGGAGATCGAAGCCTACCTGCGCCACCTCGAGCGCCTGGCCGGCTACATCCAGGATGCCTTCGAAGTGCGCGACGGCAACGACCTGGCCCGCCAGTTGCGTTTGCTGGACATGCGGGTGCGGGACGTGCTCAAGAAACTCGCCAACGACGAACAGGCCCTGGTGGCCGTGGCCGAACGCGCCAAGACCAGCGACCGGCAGATCCCGCTGCGCCAGCGCTACGCCGAAGTACTGGCGACCTGGGACGAATACGTCGAGCCGATGATCCAGCTGGTGAACGCCGACGGTGCGTTCGAGCAAGGCGTGCGCAAGGTCGAGAACGTGCTGTTGCGCATGCTCACCGAACAACAGCGCCTCGGGCATCTGGTGGACGATGACATGTTGTTGCGCACCCACGCCCGCATCCTGGAAATGCAGACCAGCGCCCAACTGACCCTGCGTCACGCCCGCGAACTGCTCCTGCCGCTGCGCGAAGAAGCCCGTCGCCATAACGCCGTGACCCGTGGCGCAGCCCTGGCCCTGGCCGCCATCCGCCGCAAAGGCATCGATGCCGTGCCGCAGGCCGCCATGCCGCTGTTCACCCGGCCGCAGAGTACCTTCCTCGGCAGTGCCAGCCAGGTCGAGGCCTATGTGTACGCCCTGGCCCGTTTCGAGCCGAAACCGGCGCGCTTCCCCAAGTCCCACAAGACTCACAAGGGCGGCGATGCTCCGCGGGCGCCGCGTACGGTGCGCGAGATGGTCGAGCGTTGCGAGGACGCCCTGCCGATGCCGGACCTGATGACCTGGCTGCTGGAACAGGAGCCGGACGGCGCCACCGACGAATTGCTGTACTGGTTCTCGCGCCTGTCGCGGGAAAAGCGTTTCAAGCGCGAGCGTCTGGAACGCCGCGAATACCACACTCATGAGCATCAGGTCAGCCTGCGCTCCTTCGCCCTGCTCTCGGCTGGCGACACCGCCGAGGATTCTGCGAGCACTTCCCATGCATCTTGATCTATCCGAACTGTCCCAGCTGGCGCCGATTTTCCGCGAGCTGTTCAAGGGCTACCACATCAGCCGCCGCGACCCGGAGCTGTATGCGCAACTGTCGAACTTCCAGGACCAGTACCGCACGCTGTTCAAGGCCCTGGGTTTCGAACTGGTGTGCGATACCCGTGGTTTCTACTATTTCGTGCCGGACCTGGCGGCCGCCGCGGTGAACAAGACCGCACAACGCCTGGCGCTGTTCACCTTCATCCTGGTCGAACACCTGGCCGACCAGGGCCGCGACCCGATCGCCGTTCTCGACGGCGGTAGCCTGGGCCGCGATGAGCTGCCATCGCTGCTGGAAAAATACCGTGACCTGTTCATCCAGGCCGAAGTACAGACCCAGGAAGAACTCGAAGAAAAGATCATGCGCCGCATGACCCAGCTGGGCTTCGCCAGCGAAGAGAACGGCGTGTACCGCTTCCTGCCGCCGATGCACCGGTTTCTCGATGTCTGCCTGTCGGTCCAGCAGGACCGCGACCTGGCCGCCAGCCTGCACAGCGTGCTGCCGTTGCCGGCTCCGGTTCTGATCGACGAGGACAGCGACGAAAAACTGCTGCAGACCGACGATCCGCTGGATCTCAGCGAATTCGAAGGTGAAAGCGAAGAAGAAGCACTGGCCCGAGCCATTGCCGAAGAACAGGAGACCGACGCATGAGCAAGGAACGCTACGGCATCCGCCGCTTCGCCCTTTTGAACACCGCCGGCTACAGCCTTGGCCTGTTCCCGCTGGAAGAACCGCTGTCGGTGTATGGCGCGAACAACCTCGGTAAATCCGCCTCGATCAATGCCTTGCAGTTCCCGATCCTGGCCCGCATGTCGGACATGAGCTTCGGCAAGTACAGTCTGGAACAATCCCGGCGCTTCTACTTCGCCTCGGACACCAGCTATATCCTGGTGGAAGTCGCCCTGCCCCACGGCCCCCACGTGATCGGTGTGGTGGGTCGAGGCCCTGGCGGCGGTTTTGGCCACCAGTTCTTTGCCTATGCAGGCAAGCTGGACTTGGCCCATTACCAGAAAAACGACACGTGCCTGCGTCAGAAAGAGCTGTTCACCAACCTGGAACGCGAGGGCCTGAAGGCCTATGAGCTCAAGCCCGATGAGCTGCGACGCCTGCTGGTGGGGGGGCATACTTCCATTCCCCTGGACCTGACGCTGATCCCGCTGCGTTCTACCAGCGAACAGAGCCTCAAGACTTTCCGCGCGCTGTTCATCAACTTGCTGCACATGCGCGAAATCACCGCGGCCAAGCTCAAGCAACTGTTCCTCGACGCCTTCGAGCACAGCCTGCGTTCCGGCAGTGTGGATTACATCGCCGCGTGCGAAGAAGCGTTCCGCGATGTACGACGCATGGAGCAGGACTACAACTCCCTGGTAGCGGCCGGCCCGCTGGTGGAAGCCCTGGCCAATGGCGTGAAACAACGCGACATCCTGCGTGGCAAACTGCACCGTCTGTCGCCCCTGCTCGATTCGCTGCTGGGAACTTGGTCGGACTATGCCAGTGCACGCAAGGAAGAGTTGACCATCCAGGCCGAGCACTACCGCAACGAACAGGACTCACTGCAGAATGACCAGCGCGGCAGTACCCAGGAACTGATGCGCCTGGAGCGGGAAATCACCGGCATCCAGCGCTGGCTGGGCGAATTGTCGGTGCTCAAGCATCGGTTCGCCCTGGTGGACGACGTCAAGGTGCTGGAGCAGCAACTGCTCGCGGCCAAGGACGCCCACGACGAATTGGCCGGTGCCCTGGCCCAGTCCCGGCAGTTCAGCGCCGAAGACCTGGAAGAACGTCTGCGCGATCTGGAAAAACGCCTGAAGTCGGTCAAGCAACAGCTTGATCACGCCGACAACAACAGCTATGCCCGTCTGCGTGAAGAGTTCTCGCAACAGGACGTCGAACGCCTCATGCGCCTGTTCAACAGCGCACTGTTCAGCCTGCCATTGGGTGAACACGGCATTGCGCTGGACGATAACGGTGACTGGGTCAAGTCCGTGGAGCTGATCCTGGACGGCTTCAAAGGCGAGCGTTTCGAAGTACCGGGCCTGTCCATCGACCTGTCCCATATCGAGCCACCCGCGCTGCAAGCCCTGGCCGACCGTGCCGCGTTGCGCGACCAGAAGGAACGCCTGGAAAAAGAGCTCAAGCAGCTCAAGACCCAGCAGGCCGTGGCCGCTGACCGCGCTGCCAGCAAGACCCAGACCGAGGCCCTGTACCAACAGGTCCTGGATGCGCAAAAGGCCTTGGAAGATTTCCGACGCACCCAGACCCTGAGCGCCGAGGAAAGCGACAAGCTCGAACAACTGGCCCAGATGGAGGCCGCCCAGGACGAGCTCAAGCGCTCCAGCGATGCCTTCACCGAGCGCGTCCAGCAACTGTCCGCCAAGTTGCAACTGGTGGGCCGGCAGATCGCCGATATGGAAGCCAAGCAGCGCACCCTCGACGATGCCTTGCGCCGCCGTCAGTTGTTGCCGGCGGACCTGCCGTTCGGCACGCCATTCATGGACCCGGTCGACGATTCCATGGACAACCTGTTGCCATTGCTCAACGACTATCAGGACAGCTGGCAGGGCTTGCTGCGGATCGACGGACAGATCGAAGCCCTATACGCCCAGGTTCGCCTCAAGGGCGTGGCCAAGTTCGACAGCGAAGACGATATGGAGCGGCGTCTGCAACTGCTGATCAACGCCTATGCCCACCGCACCGACGAAGCCCTGACCCTGGGCAAGGCGCGCCGCGCGGCCGTGACCGACATTGCCCGGACCCTGCGCAATATCCGCAGCGACTACGACAGCCTCGAACATCAATTGGCGTTGTTCAACCGCGAGATCAACAAGCGCCAGGTTTCCAACCTGCAGAGCTTCCGGATCGTCCTGGCGCCGAACAAGGAAGCCCTCAAGCACATCGACCAGATTATCCACAGCGCCGGCCAGTACGAGGAAGGCGAAACCCTGTCGGTCTTCGATCTCAGCCAGAGCGCCGAGCAGGACAACAAGAACGAAGAAGCCAAGGAGTATCTGGCGCGCCTGGTGGCGGCGAACCACAACCAGTTGGGTCTCAAGGACCTGTTCGAACTGGCCTTTGAAATCACCAAGGTCAATGGCCAGCCGGTGATTCATACCGACATCGACGGTGCAGCGTCCAACGGCACCACCATGACCATCAAGGCGCTGACCAACATGTACTTGTTGCTGCACTTGATGGATCGCGAACAGGCCGGCCGCGTACGCTTGCCGTATTACCTGGACGAAGCGGCGGACATCGACGAAAAGAACCAGGCAGCGCTGCTGGAAACCAGTCTGCAATTAGGCTTCGTGCCGATTCTCGCCAGCGTGAAGCCGCAAGTCTGCGCCAGTGTCGCCATCGACCTGGAGGGCGGTAGCGGCCCGAACGGCATCTACATCGACGAAGCGGACTGGAAATACATCCGCCGTCGTGATGCGGTGAAATCCACGGTGAATGTACAGGCCGATGAGCCGGAGCTCGATCCGGTGTGATGTGAGTACCTGGGTATGAAAAAGGCCGCGATCCAATGGATAGCGGCCTTTTTTTATTGCGCCAGTTTTGAGTCTTCAGTGCAACGGAAGGCCTCATCGCGAGCAAGCTCGCTCCCCACATTGGAATGATTCTGGATGAACGATCCTGCATCCCTGTGGGAGCGAGCTTGCTCGCGATGGCGTCAACACGGACAACGCCGGTGTTGTTACTTGCCGAGCTTGATCTTTGGCGCCCAGGTCAGCCACTCGTCCTCGAATTTGTCGAACAGCGGGAAAGTCTGCTCCGCTCGCGCCGGGCCGCCCATTTTCTCGCCGTCTGGCGTCGCGAAGGCGATGCCGCCCTGGATCAGCGTTTCCAGCGACTCGGTCCGCACCGTCGCCCCTTTGAACAAACCGAAATCCAAACCAAAGCCGCTGGTATTCCAGAAGCGCGTACCACTACGCACCAGTGGTGCATATTTAGGCTCGATCAGGATATGAATCAGCACCCGATCCGCTGTCTGGCCCAATTCATATCCGGTGACCTTGCCCACCGTCACCTCGCGATAAGTCACCGGCACGCCGATCTTCAACGAACCACGGCGGGCCGCGCTCAGCACCAGGCTCAGGCCGGCTTCAGGCACCGCGTTTTCCGGTGGATTGGCAAGGGCCACGAAGTTTTTCTGCGGCCCGAGGTTCTTCACCGCCGGCTGCACCTCGAGGTATTGGCCGGTCACCAGCGTTTCCAGGTTCGAGGTCTTGATCAACCCCAGCTCAGGCTTGACCACCCAGAACTGGCTACCGACCCGGGCGATACGCTCCGGGACCTCGGTGATGCGCGCCGTGAGCAATACCGACTGCATGTCGGCACTGAGGTCCACATCCTCGACCTTGCCCACATCCAAGCCCTTGAAGCGAATCGGCGTACCGCTGCGCAAGCCATCGGCACGATCGACCTTGATGGTCACGACGGTCCCACTTTGTTGCGCGGCTTCACGATTCTCATGCAACCGGAAGCGCGGGACCCGCCTTTTCAACGGCACATTCGGCTCCGGCGTTTCAAAGGCAATGCCGCCGGCCATCAGGCTTTGCAGCGATTCGCTCTTGACCTGGATTCCTCCCGTCAGGCCGCCCGTGAGGGTGATGCCGCTGGCATTCCAGAAGCGCGTCGAACCATTGACCAGCCCTTCGTATTCCTTCTCGATATGTACCCCGATGATCAACTGCTTTTTCTTGCGAGAGAACTGGTAGCTCTGCACCGACCCGACCTTGACCTGCTTGTAGAGGATCGGGCTGCCGACCTCCAGGGATCCGAGGTTTTCAGTCAACAGGACCAGGTGCAGGCCGGGTGCGCGCAAGTCCAGTGGCGGCGCTTTTGCCCGGGCCTCGAATTCGCGCTGCGGGGCGCCGCCCTTGTCGCCGGGGCGTATGGCGATGTAGTTACCTTTGACCAATGCCTCCAAGCCGGTGATACCCGCCAGGGAGATCGACGGCTTGACCACCCAGAACTGCGTTCCCGTCACCAGGTAGTCTTCGGCCAAGGGGTCCAGGGTCAATTCAGCGGTGGCACTGGACAGGTCGGGATCGACCTTGAGGTTTTTCAGGCTACCGACCTGGATGCCTTTGTACATCACTGGCGTGCGGCCGGATTGCAGGCCTTCGAAATCGCTGAGCTTGACCTTCACCCGGATACCGGCGGCTGCGGCGTCGAAATCCTCGTAAAGACGGAACGGCAGGCTTGGATCCGTCGGCGGGCTGTCCTTGCGACTTTCTGGCGTGGCGAACGCAATCCCCCCGGCCACGATACTGGCCAGGGATTCGCTGCGCACCTTGACACCCGAGAGGTTGGCATCGATGCTGATGCCGCTGGCATTCCAGAACCGGGTGTGTTTGCGCACCAGGCTGGCATACGTCGGCTCGATGAAAACCTTGATCTCGACGGTGTTCTGGTCCTCGGACAGTTGATAGCTTTTCACCTGTCCGACCTGGATCTGCTTGTAGAACACCGGACTACCCCGATTCAACGAACCCAAGCGGTCGGCCTTGAGCGTCAGGTGCAACCCCGGCTTGGCGTCCGACAATGGCGGCTCCTGGGCCAGGGCCTTGAACTTGCGGCTGGACTCCCCTTCACCCGGACTGATAGCCACATAGTTACCTGACACCAGGGTTTCCAGCCCTGTGATCCCGGCCAGGCTGACGCTTGGCTTGACCAGCCAGAAGCGGGTTCCGGTCTTGAGGTACTGTTCCACGTCCTTGTTCATTTCGATGATCGCCACGACCCCCTTCGAGCTCCCCTCGTCGTCGAGCGTGAGGGCCGTGACCTTGCCGACCGGCATACCTTTGTAGACCACCTCGGTCTTGTTGACCTGGATGCCTTCGCCGCTCTCAAAGCGCACGCTGATCTGGATCCCTGTCTCGTTATATGCCTTCCAGCCGAGCCAGCCCCCGATGATCAAGGCAATCAGTGGCAGGATCCAGATGGCCGACCAGTTCGAGGCCGGTCGAGTTTTAGCGGTAGGCAAATCAGTCATGGTCGTCATCCGACTCCGTGTTATCCCAAATCAGCCGGGGATCGAAAGTTACTGCGGCAATCATTGTCAAAATCACTACGCTGGCAAAGGCAATCGCGCCGAGACCGGCTTCGACACTGGCGAGTCGTCCGAAATTCACCACGGCCACCAGAATGGCAATTACAAAAATATCGAGCATCGACCAGCGACCGATGAACTCAATGAAACGGTACATAAAGATGCGCTGCCGCGCAGACATGGGCTGGTGCCGCTGTACGGAAAACAGCAACAGGGCGATGCCTACCAGCTTGAAGGTGGGCACTACGATACTCGCGACGAACACCACGGCAGCAATGGGAATCATGCCGTGCTGCACCAGTTCGATGACGCCGGCCATGATGGTGCTCGGGGCACCTTGCCCCAAGGAATTGATCGTCATGATCGGCAGCACATTGGCAGGGATATAGAGGATCGCAGCGGTGAGTAGCAGCGCCCAGGTGCGCATCAGACTGTTCGGGCGCCGAGGGTGGACCTGTGCACCGCAACGGGTACAGGTCTGCCCTTGTGCATCGCAATCCCACCGATTCAATTCGTGGCATTCGGTACAGATCAGAATGCCGGCATCAATCGCCCGCATGGGCATCTTCTCCTGATAATGCTTGCCAGATCTGATGCGGTGACATCACCACCTCCAACCACACCTGAACAAGCAATAAACTGATAAAGCACACCAAGCCTAGGCCGATGGTGATGGCGGCCATGTCTGCCAACTTGACGATGGCTACCAACACGCCCATCAGGTAGACCTCAAGCATCCCCCAGTCTCGTAGATGGTGATAAATGCGATAGAGCAACAAACCGTAGCTACGGCCAATGTTCAAGCGAATGGTCAGCAGTACCGTCAACTGGCACAGCAGCTTGAGGAGTGGTATGCCCATGCTGCAGAGAAACACCACCACCGATATGCCTTGCATGCCGGTATCGAACAAGGCGACAACGCCACTCCAGACGGTGTCCTGGGAGGATTGCCCGAGCAGGCTAAGTTGCATGATGGGTAGAAAGTTCGCTGGCACATACAGCAGCAGAGCGGAGATGACCAAGGCCAGGCTGCGCTCGACCACATTGTGTCGGTGGGCGTAGAGTTCGTAGCCACAACGGGGGCATTCAGCTTTTTCGCCATGGGCCAGTTGAGGCTTGCGCATCAACAGATCGCACTCATGGCAAGCCACCAGATCGTTCAGGGGTAGATCTGACAACCGATGAGTGTCCAACGGATCTGACATAAAGAGGTCTGGCTCAGCTAGGGTGAAGCTATTCTAGTGCTCTGGCTTGAAAATAACTGAGTAAATTCCTTACGAACTTCCCCCCATACTTTCTTTCAGGCAAAACAAAACCCCTACCTGCATCAGCAGATAGGGGTTTCGGAATTTAATCTTGACGATGACCTACTCTCACATGGGGAAACCCCACACTACCATCGGCGATGCATCGTTTCACTTCTGAGTTCGGGATGGGATCAGGTGGTTCCAACGCTCTATGGTCGTCAAGAAATTCGGTAGCCAGCGCGTGCCTTACGGTCACGTTCCAGCGAATGGGTATGCGATAGTTTGTGTGTTGCTTGCAAGCACGTTCGAACTTTCGGTTCGTTTCGTCTTCACAACACCGCAATCTGGTCTCTGTCGAGTCGACAGATTGCTTGGGTGTTATATGGTCAAGCCTCACGGGCAATTAGTACAGGTTAGCTCAACGCCTCACAGCGCTTACACACCCTGCCTATCAACGTCGTAGTCTTCGACGGCCCTTCAGGGAGCTCAAGGCTCCAGTGAGATCTCATCTTGAGGCAAGTTTCCCGCTTAGATGCTTTCAGCGGTTATCTTTTCCGAACATAGCTACCCGGCAATGCCACTGGCGTGACAACCGGAACACCAGAGGTTCGTCCACTCCGGTCCTCTCGTACTAGGAGCAGCCCCTCTCAAATCTCAAACGTCCACGGCAGATAGGGACCGAACTGTCTCACGACGTTCTAAACCCAGCTCGCGTACCACTTTAAATGGCGAACAGCCATACCCTTGGGACCGGCTTCAGCCCCAGGATGTGATGAGCCGACATCGAGGTGCCAAACACCGCCGTCGATATGAACTCTTGGGCGGTATCAGCCTGTTATCCCCGGAGTACCTTTTATCCGTTGAGCGATGGCCCTTCCATACAGAACCACCGGATCACTAAGACCTACTTTCGTACCTGCTCGACGTGTCTGTCTCGCAGTCAAGCGCGCTTTTGCCTTTATACTCTACGACCGATTTCCGACCGGTCTGAGCGCACCTTCGTACTCCTCCGTTACTCTTTAGGAGGAGACCGCCCCAGTCAAACTACCCACCATACACTGTCCTCGATCCGGATAACGGACCTGAGTTAGAACCTCAAAGTTGCCAGGGTGGTATTTCAAGGATGGCTCCACGCAGACTGGCGTCCACGCTTCAAAGCCTCCCACCTATCCTACACAAGCAAATTCAAAGTCCAGTGCAAAGCTATAGTAAAGGTTCACGGGGTCTTTCCGTCTAGCCGCGGATACACTGCATCTTCACAGCGATTTCAATTTCACTGAGTCTCGGGTGGAGACAGCGCCGCCATCGTTACGCCATTCGTGCAGGTCGGAACTTACCCGACAAGGAATTTCGCTACCTTAGGACCGTTATAGTTACGGCCGCCGTTTACCGGGGCTTCGATCAAGAGCTTCGCGTTAGCTAACCCCATCAATTAACCTTCCGGCACCGGGCAGGCGTCACACCCTATACGTCCACTTTCGTGTTTGCAGAGTGCTGTGTTTTTAATAAACAGTCGCAGCGGCCTGGTATCTTCGACCGGCGTGGGCTTACGCAGCAAGTGCTTCACCCTCACCGGCGCACCTTCTCCCGAAGTTACGGTGCCATTTTGCCTAGTTCCTTCACCCGAGTTCTCTCAAGCGCCTTGGTATTCTCTACCCAACCACCTGTGTCGGTTTGGGGTACGGTTCCTGGTTATCTGAAGCTTAGAAGCTTTTCTTGGAAGCATGGCATCAACCACTTCGTCACCCAGAGGGTAACTCGTCATCAGCTCTCGGCCTTGAAACCCCGGATTTACCTAAGATTTCAGCCTACCACCTTAAACTTGGACAACCAACGCCAAGCTGGCCTAGCCTTCTCCGTCCCTCCATCGCAATAACCAGAAGTACAGGAATATTAACCTGTTTTCCATCGACTACGCTTTTCAGCCTCGCCTTAGGGACCGACTAACCCTGCGTCGATTAACGTTGCGCAGGAAACCTTGGTCTTTCGGCGTGGGTGTTTTTCACACCCATTGTCGTTACTCATGTCAGCATTCGCACTTCTGATACCTCCAGCAAGCTTCTCAACTCACCTTCACAGGCTTACAGAACGCTCCTCTACCGCATCACTTACGTGATACCCGTAGCTTCGGTGTATGGTTTGAGCCCCGTTACATCTTCCGCGCAGGCCGACTCGACTAGTGAGCTATTACGCTTTCTTTAAAGGGTGGCTGCTTCTAAGCCAACCTCCTAGCTGTCTAAGCCTTCCCACATCGTTTCCCACTTAACCATAACTTTGGGACCTTAGCTGACGGTCTGGGTTGTTTCCCTTTTCACGACGGACGTTAGCACCCGCCGTGTGTCTCCCATGCTCGGCACTTGTAGGTATTCGGAGTTTGCATCGGTTTGGTAAGTCGGGATGACCCCCTAGCCGAAACAGTGCTCTACCCCCTACAGTGATACATGAGGCGCTACCTAAATAGCTTTCGAGGAGAACCAGCTATCTCCGAGCTTGATTAGCCTTTCACTCCGATCCACAGGTCATCCGCTAACTTTTCAACGGTAGTCGGTTCGGTCCTCCAGTCAGTGTTACCTAACCTTCAACCTGCCCATGGATAGATCGCCCGGTTTCGGGTCTATTCCCAGCGACTAGACGCCCTATTAAGACTCGCTTTCGCTACGCCTCCCCTATTCGGTTAAGCTCGCCACTGAAAATAAGTCGCTGACCCATTATACAAAAGGTACGCAGTCACCCAACAAAGTGGGCTCCCACTGCTTGTACGCATACGGTTTCAGGATCTATTTCACTCCCCTCTCCGGGGTTCTTTTCGCCTTTCCCTCACGGTACTAGTTCACTATCGGTCAGTCAGTAGTATTTAGCCTTGGAGGATGGTCCCCCCATATTCAGACAAAGTTTCTCGTGCTCCGTCCTACTCGATTTCACTTCTAAGATCCTTTCGCGTACAGGGCTATCACCCACTATGGCCGCACTTTCCAGAGCGTTCCGCTAAAATCAAAGAAGCTTAAGGGCTAGTCCCCGTTCGCTCGCCACTACTAAGGGAATCTCGGTTGATTTCTTTTCCTCAGGGTACTTAGATGTTTCAGTTCCCCTGGTTCGCCTCTTGCACCTATGTATTCAGTGCAAGATAACCATCTTGTGATGGCTGGGTTCCCCCATTCAGACATCTCCGGATCACAGTCTGTTTGCCGACTCCCCGAAGCTTTTCGCAGGCTACCACGTCTTTCATCGCCTCTGACTGCCAAGGCATCCACCGTATGCGCTTCTTCACTTGACCATATAACCCCAAGCAATCTGGTTATACTGTGAAGACGACATTCGCCGAAAATTCGTACGCTTGCTCTACGAGCAACTCACAAATTTTACCTTAGCCTGAACCGTTACCAGTGAAAGTAACGTCCAGTCTATCTTTCTATCACATACCCAAATTTTTAAAGAACGATCTAATCAAAAGACTAGAAATCAACATTCATCACCGTTCGGTGGAATGCTCATTTCTAAGCTTTAAACGTTGGTGCCAATCGGTAATGGTGGAGCCAAGCGGGATCGAACCGCTGACCTCCTGCGTGCAAGGCAGGCGCTCTCCCAGCTGAGCTATGGCCCCGTATCGCTACAGGGTACACCATGAAATTGGTGGGTCTGGGCAGATTCGAACTGCCGACCTCACCCTTATCAGGGGTGCGCTCTAACCAACTGAGCTACAGACCCAATCGTCTTCTTCAATGAATCAAGCAATTCGTGTGGGAGCTCATGCAGCAGCTGCTGTCGTCGATTAAGGAGGTGATCCAGCCGCAGGTTCCCCTACGGCTACCTTGTTACGACTTCACCCCAGTCATGAATCACACCGTGGTAACCGTCCCCCGAAGGTTAGACTAGCTACTTCTGGTGCAACCCACTCCCATGGTGTGACGGGCGGTGTGTACAAGGCCCGGGAACGTATTCACCGCGACATTCTGATTCGCGATTACTAGCGATTCCGACTTCACGCAGTCGAGTTGCAGACTGCGATCCGGACTACGATCGGTTTTGTGGGATTAGCTCCACCTCGCGGCTTGGCAACCCTCTGTACCGACCATTGTAGCACGTGTGTAGCCCAGGCCGTAAGGGCCATGATGACTTGACGTCATCCCCACCTTCCTCCGGTTTGTCACCGGCAGTCTCCTTAGAGTGCCCACCATTACGTGCTGGTAACTAAGGACAAGGGTTGCGCTCGTTACGGGACTTAACCCAACATCTCACGACACGAGCTGACGACAGCCATGCAGCACCTGTCTCAATGCTCCCGAAGGCACCAATCCATCTCTGGAAAGTTCATTGGATGTCAAGGCCTGGTAAGGTTCTTCGCGTTGCTTCGAATTAAACCACATGCTCCACCGCTTGTGCGGGCCCCCGTCAATTCATTTGAGTTTTAACCTTGCGGCCGTACTCCCCAGGCGGTCAACTTAATGCGTTAGCTGCGCCACTAAGAGCTCAAGGCTCCCAACGGCTAGTTGACATCGTTTACGGCGTGGACTACCAGGGTATCTAATCCTGTTTGCTCCCCACGCTTTCGCACCTCAGTGTCAGTATCAGTCCAGGTGGTCGCCTTCGCCACTGGTGTTCCTTCCTATATCTACGCATTTCACCGCTACACAGGAAATTCCACCACCCTCTACCATACTCTAGCTCGACAGTTTTGAATGCAGTTCCCAGGTTGAGCCCGGGGCTTTCACATCCAACTTAACGAACCACCTACGCGCGCTTTACGCCCAGTAATTCCGATTAACGCTTGCACCCTCTGTATTACCGCGGCTGCTGGCACAGAGTTAGCCGGTGCTTATTCTGTCGGTAACGTCAAAACAATTACGTATTAGGTAACTGCCCTTCCTCCCAACTTAAAGTGCTTTACAATCCGAAGACCTTCTTCACACACGCGGCATGGCTGGATCAGGCTTTCGCCCATTGTCCAATATTCCCCACTGCTGCCTCCCGTAGGAGTCTGGACCGTGTCTCAGTTCCAGTGTGACTGATCATCCTCTCAGACCAGTTACGGATCGTCGCCTTGGTGAGCCATTACCTCACCAACTAGCTAATCCGACCTAGGCTCATCTGATAGCGCAAGGCCCGAAGGTCCCCTGCTTTCTCCCGTAGGACGTATGCGGTATTAGCGTCCGTTTCCGAGCGTTATCCCCCACTACCAGGCAGATTCCTAGGCATTACTCACCCGTCCGCCGCTCTCAAGAAGTGCAAGCACCTCTCTACCGCTCGACTTGCATGTGTTAGGCCTGCCGCCAGCGTTCAATCTGAGCCATGATCAAACTCTTCAGTTCAAACATCTTTGGGTTTTGAGAAAACCCTAAACTTGGCTCAGCAATCGTTGGTTACATCTTTGATTTCTCGCGGAGTAACTTGTGATGCTGATAATCTGTTGACTAGCAGTCTGACTCCACAAGCACCCACACGAATTGCTTGATTCAGTTGTTAAAGAGCGGTGGGTTGAGCCTTTCGTCTCAACCGAGGCGCGCATTCTACAGCGCCCCGTACATCTGTCAAGTGGTTATTTTCAGAAGTTTTCAAAGTTTCCTTTGCAACTTCAACCACTTGCGCTTTCGATCTCTCGTCAGCGGGAGGCGAATTCTACAGCGTTAGCCGCTGCTGTCAACACCTCTTTTCCAGCGTCTTCGATCGTTAAGATCGAAGTGCCGACGGGACTTGACTGCAACCCTGTCGACCCCCTTCCGGACTTCGATGATTTGAAGTTCTGCACACCCGAAAACTTCATAACTAATTGAATCTCAAGAAGTTTTCCGTTTCGACTGCGCCGGAAGTGGGGCGAATTATAGAGACTCAGAATCTGCCGTCAACCCCTGATTACGCTTTTGTTGAAAAAGGAACCTTGCGCCCCATTAATCGCGGGATACGGCGCAACACCGGTGGAATCCTCAACATCAACAAAAAAAGGCCTATGGCCGCATAGATCGACCACTCCTTGAGATCAGCCCTCACGATCCACAACATATGCAGCAATCCAAGGCCAAGGATCGGATAAACCAGACGATGCAGTTTCTTCCAGCGCGAGCCCAATCGACGCTGGCTATACCGATTGGAAGTGATTGCCAAAGGCAATAAACCGAGAAACCCCATAACCCCGACAATAATGTATGGCCGCTTGCTCAACTCGACACCTAACTGCGACCAGTCGAAGCCCAGAATGAATGCCAGGTAGCAGCTCAAGTGCAACACCACATAAGCAAAGCACCACAACCCGAGCTGGCGCCTTACCGCAATCCACCCCGCCCATCCCGTCAATTTCTGCATTGGCGTCATGCTCAAGGTCAGTAGCAGCAGAATCAGTGCTCCCAACCCAAGCCTATCCACCAGTACCTTGCCCGGATCAGGCCCCAACGCACTCATCAACGCCTCATAAAGCCAGAGCAGCGGCCAGACTGCCACCGCCATGAAGACGCCGATCCGCCACACTGGAAAATGCATCAGTAATCCTTCCTCAGGTCCATCCCTGCATAAAGAGAGGCCACTTCATCCTGGTAACCATTGAACATCAATGTATCGCGGACGTTTGGACTGAATAGCCCGCTCGGCAAGCGACGCTCGCGCGCCTGGGTCCAGCGCGGATGGTCTACCGTCGGGTTGACGTTGGCATAGAAACCGTACTCGTCCGAGGCAATGCTTTGCCAGGTGGTTTTAGGCTGCTCGCTGACCAGGCTGATGCGCACAATGGACTTCACGCTCTTGAAACCGTACTTCCATGGAACAACCAGCCGCAAAGGTGCGCCATTCTGGTTTGGCAGCTCTCGCCCATACATGCCGACAGCCAGGATCGCCAACGGGCTCATCGCCTCATCCAGCCGCAAACCCTCCACATAAGGCCAATCGATCAAGGCAAACCCAGAGCGCTGCCCGGGCATCATCTTTGGATCCTGCAGCGTTTCGAAGCGGATGTACCGGGCCTTTGAGGTCGGCTCGACCTGCTTGAGCAACGCGGAAAGGGGAAAGCCGATCCATGGAATGACCATCGACCAGGCCTCAACGCAGCGCAAGCGATAGATGCGCTCCTCCAGTTGATAAGGCTTCATGAAATCTTCCAGCGCATAGCGCCCCGGCTTGCCCACCTCGCCATCCACTACCACGCTCCAAGGCTCGGTTTTCAAGGCGCCGGCATTGGCCGCCGGGTCCCTCTTGTCGGTTCCGAACTCATAGAAGTTGTTGTAATGGGTCGCGTCCTTGAATGGCGTGATTGACTCATTCTTGACCGTGACGGCGCCCCACTGGGCGGATGACAGTTTCTCGGTGAACCAGGCAGGCGCCATGCCAGGCTCCACATCGGGATAACGTGCGGCATCAGCAGCACTCGCCCAACGGGAAACGCCACTCATGGCAACGCCAGCCACCACGGTAGCCGCCAGTATCTGGCGACGAGAAAGATAGAGGGATTCAGGCGTGACATCCGATTCACGGCAGTCGGACGACTTGGAGACTTTGATCAACATGACAACTCCGCAGCATTGGAGGGCAGATGCACCAATAGACTGCGGAGTATGGGGGAAATTACATTAAGGCAACGTTTAGCCTCGGCGAAGACGCAACAGATACTGCGCTGGCCCGGAAGCGGCATAGGCGAGGAATACCAGCAGCAGGATACGCGGCGGATCGCTGAAGACAACCGCGAATACCAATACCACCGCCAGGATCGCAACGAACGGCACGCGCCCCTTCAGATCCAGTTCCTTGAAGCTGTTGTACTTGATGTTACTGACCATCAGCATACCGGCCGCCGCTACCAGCAGCGCCACCAGGAAGGACATTTTCGACCCCTGGATGCCATAGTCGCTGAACGCCCACACAACCCCCGCCACGACGCCTGCCGCAGCCGGACTCGCCAGGCCGATGAAGTAACGCTTGTCAGCCTTGCCCACCTGCGTATTGAAACGCGCCAGCCGCAAGGCCGCGCCCGCCACATAGATGAAAGCGACCATCCAGCCGACCTTGCCCATATCCCCCAGCGCCCAACCGAATGCCAGCAAGGCCGGGGCCACACCAAAGGCGACCATGTCTGACAGGGAGTCGTACTCGGCGCCGAAAGCGCTCTGGGTATTGGTCATGCGAGCCACGCGCCCGTCCAGGCCATCGAGCACCATGGCGACAAAGATCGCGATGGCCGCGAACGCGAAATAACGGCTCGCCCCGGCAGCATCGCCAGCGCTCAACGCAGCCTGGGCACTCATGGAGCTGATGATGGAATAGAAACCGGCGAACAGGTTGGCGGTGGTGAACAGATTCGGCAGCAGATAGATGCCACGATGCCGGACCTTGCGGCCTTCAGCGTCATGACCTTCTTCGACGTGCTCATCGATGGGCAGCATGCTTTCGGCGTCAGGAGCCTGGTTTGGCTCGTCGGGACGTTCGCTCATGGACAGTACCTTGCAACGGTGTGAAAAAATTCGACAGGTGTCTGGGACGACGGTTCGGCCGCAAACGATGCAGCTTTATACCAGAAGCAGCCGTCCAAACGAAAAAACGCGGCCATGGCCGCGTTTTTCGATCAAGCTCGCGACTCAGTTCTTGGCTTTGTCGACGATCTTGTTGGCGCTGATCCAAGGCATCATCGAGCGCAGTTGCTCACCAATGATCTCGATACCGTGGGCAGCGTTGTTGCGACGCTTGGCAGTCATCGAAGGGTAGCCGGTGGCGCCTTCACTGATGAACATCTTGGCGTACTCGCCGTCCTGAATACGTTTCAGGGCGTTGCGCATGGCCTGGCGGGACTCGGCGTTGATCACTTCCGGACCAGTCACGTACTCGCCGTATTCGGCGTTGTTGGAGATCGAGTAGTTCATGTTGGCGATACCGCCTTCGTACATGAGGTCAACGATCAGCTTCAGCTCGTGCAGGCATTCGAAGTAAGCCATTTCTGGCGCATAGCCGGCTTCAACCAGGGTTTCGAAACCAGCCTTGACCAGCTCCACGGTACCACCGCACAGAACAGCCTGTTCACCGAACAGGTCGGTTTCGGTCTCGTCCTTGAAAGTGGTTTCGATGATGCCGGTACGGCCACCGCCCACACCGGCGGCGTAGGACAGTGCCACATTCTTGGCGTTGCCCGAGGCATCCTGGTAGATAGCGATCAGGTCAGGGATACCGCCACCCTTGACGAATTCGGAACGCACGGTGTGGCCCGGGGCCTTCGGTGCGATCATGATCACGTCGAGGTCAGCACGCGGCACGACCTGGTTGTAATGGATCGAAAAACCGTGGGAGAAAGCCAGGGTCGCGCCCTTCTTGATGTTCGGTTCGATTTCGTCGCGATACAGAGCGCCCTGGAACTCGTCCGGAGTCAGGATCATGACCAGGTCGGCAGCGGCAACGGCGGAAGCCACATCAGCCACTTTCAGACCGTGGGCTTCCGCCTTGGCAACGGTGGCCGAGCCTTTACGCAGGCCGACGGTCACGTCGACACCGGAATCTTTCAGGTTGCACGCCTGGGCGTGGCCTTGGGAACCGTAACCGATAATGGCGACTTTCTTGCTCTGGATGATCGACAGGTCGCAATCTTTATCGTAGAAAACTTTCATGAATTTCCCCTATATCCGGCCGTTCAGGCCATTCGCTAATTTGGTTTAGATGCTCAGTACTTTGTCGCCACGGGCAATGCCGGTAACGCCACTGCGTACGGTTTCCAGAATCGAGGCGGTGCCGATCGATTGAATGAAGCTGTCGAGCTTGTCGCTGGTACCGGTCAACTGAACGGTATAGACGCTGGCGCTGACATCAACGATCTGCCCACGATAAATATCGGTGGTGCGCTTGATCTCGGCGCGCTGGGCGCCGGTGGCCTTGACCTTGACCAGCATCAGTTCGCGCTCGATGTGAGCGCTCTCCGACAGGTCCACGAGCTTGACCACCTCGATCAGCTTGTTCAGGTTTTTGGTGATCTGCTCGATGATTTCATCATGCCCCACCGTAGTCAGCGTCAGACGCGACAGGGTCGGGTCCTCGGTAGGCGCCACGGTCAGGCTTTCGATGTTGTAGTTGCGCTGCGAGAACAGGCCTACTACACGAGACAGAGCACCCGGTTCGTTTTCCAGAAGCAGGGAAATAATATGCCGCATGATTAGGTACGCTCCGTCTTGCTCAGCCACATATCGCGCATGGAACCGTCTTTGATCTGCATCGGATAGACGTGTTCGCTGGTATCGACCTGGATATCGAGGAATACCAGGCGATCCTTCATGGCGAAAGCCTCCTCGAGCCCGGACTTCAGGTCTTTAAGCTCGGTGATGCGAATCCCCACGTGACCATAGGCTTCGACCAGCTTGACGAAGTCCGGCAGCGATTCCATGTAGGAATGCGAATGACGGCTGCCATAGCTCATGTCCTGCCATTGGCGAACCATACCCAGCACGCCGTTGTTCAGGTTGACGATCTTCACCGGCAAACCGTACTGCAGGCAGGTGGACAGCTCCTGGATGTTCATCTGGATACTGCCTTCGCCCGTGACGCAGGCGACATCGTTATCCGGAAAGCTCAGCTTGACGCCCATGGCCGCGGGGAAACCGAAGCCCATGGTGCCCAGGCCACCGGAGTTGATCCAGCGGTTGGGTTTGTTGAACTTGTAGTATTGCGCGGCAAACATCTGGTGCTGGCCCACGTCCGAGGTGATGAAGGCATCGCCCTTGGTCACTTCGCACAGGGTTTCGATCACTGTCTGCGGCTTGATCACGCTGCCGTCGCCCTTGTCATAAGGGAACAGGCCACGGTCGCCACGCCATTCATCCACCTGCTTCCACCAGCTGGCGACAGCGTCCTTGTTCGGCGTCTCGCCGATCTCCTTGAGGATAGCGACCATCTCGGTCAATACGCTTTCCACCGGCCCGACAATCGGCACGTCTGCCTTGATGGTCTTGGAAATGGACGCAGGGTCGATGTCGATATGGATGATCTTGGCGTTCGGGCAGAATTTCGCCGGGCCGTTGATGACCCGATCATCGAAACGCGCACCGACGGCCAGGATCACGTCCGCATGGTGCATCGCCAGGTTGGCGGTGTAGCTGCCGTGCATGCCGAGCATGCCGATGAACTGACGGTCGGTACCCGGAAACGCGCCCAGGCCCATCAGCGTATTGGTTACCGGCAGGTTAAGCATCTTCGCCAGTTCAGTCAGCGGCGCGGAGCCGCCCCCCAGGATCACGCCGCCGCCGGAATACAGCACGGGACGCTTGGCCGCCAGCAACATTTCTGCCGCCTTGCGGATTTGCCCTGAGTGACCGCGTACAGCCGGACTGTAGGAGCGCAGCTTGGCTTTTTTCGGAAAGACGTATTCGAATTTCTCGGCCGGGTTGGTCATGTCTTTCGGGACATCGACCACCACCGGGCCGGGACGGCCGGATTCGGCCAGGTAGAAGGCCTTCTTCATGACCTCCGGGATTTCCGAGGCGTGCTTGATCATGAAGCTGTGCTTCACGATCGGCCGGGAGATACCGATCATGTCGGTTTCCTGGAACGCATCGGTGCCGACCATGGTGCTAGGCACCTGGCCGGAGATGATCACCATCGGAATGGAGTCCATGTAGGCGGTGGCGATACCGGTGATGGCGTTCGTGGCGCCAGGGCCGGAAGTTACCAGTACCACGCCGGCCTTGCCGGTGGCGCGGGCATAGCCGTCAGCCATGTGGGTCGCCGCCTGCTCGTGACGAACCAGGATGTGGGTCACTTCCGGCTCTTTGAACAGGGCATCATAGACATGAAGAAGAGCACCACCCGGGTACCCGTAGATATATTTGACGCCTTCGTCACGCAAGAAGCGGACGAGCATCTCACCGCCAGATAAAAGCTCCACGTTGTTCACCTCTAAAACGCCAGAATACCGACCCTCGACAAGGGGACGGGTCTTAATAGGTTTACTTCTCGGCAGAGCATGAGCGACGGTGGTCGCCGACTACGTCAGCACTGACTGAGCAAGTATTGGGATCGTCCCAAGTGTTGCGGGCCTTTCCCACCCAGCGCGAGGTAACGCGTTGCGGGTGTAACAGGTCGACGCGGATATGCGCCTCATGATCTGCCGAGTGGGTCTGCTTCTGGCAGTCCCTCTACAGCGGACTTTGGATTCTTCTGTTTCGCCTTCTGCAAGTCAAGTCGTCTATGTGCTTTATTGAAGTAAGCGCATGAGAACGCAAGAAAAAACCTTTAAACGGCTACTGTGTTAGCTTCAATTGCGCAACCCATGACAAGGAAACAGCATGCGAATGATCCTCCTGACCGCCAGCCTGCTGGCTGGCCTGAGCCCAATGTGCATGGCCGGCCAGGTCTACAAGTGGGTGGACGCCCAGGGCGTTACCCATTTCGGTTCCCAGCCGCCACAAGGCGCAGAAGCCACCACCGTGATCAAATCCGCTCCATCGCCTGCTGGCAAGCCGCCAGCGCCCCCCACCGGCGGTGCCATTGGTGACCAGAAGGTCATCGATCAGGAGGTGAAGAAACAGGTCGCCGAGCAGGAGGCCCAGCTCAAGGCTTTCTGCGAACAGGCCCGGACCAACCTGGCGCAACTGCAGAACAACCCGAGGCTGCGCGAGGAAGTGGAGGGGGAAATACGCCGCCTCACGGATGAAGAGCGGCGTCAGCGTATCGACGAAACGCGCCAGCAGATCGAAGAGCACTGCCAGTGACGACGGTCAGCTGGCCTCGCTGATCAACTGGTCGAACTGCGCCAGCAACCGTTGCAGCTCGACGCCCTGTCCCGGGCGCTGGGCATAGACCATTTCGGCCATGGCCAGGATGCCCGAGGCATTGGGCAATGGCAGGTCGTTTTCCAGGATGGCTTTCATGCGAGGCAGGAAGATCCACTGCAGCCATTGTTCAAAGTCCAGGGTATCGACCGCGAATGGCTCGACACTGGCCAGCGCTTCGGCCGAAGGCGAAACGCTGCTCCACCAACCCTGAACCCGCAGCTCTCGCTCGATCAGCAGCAACTGGTCGGCGATCCGAGGGAAGCGACCGTCCATCAGAGCGAAACCTTGGCCTTCTGGCGGGCCAGCGCCGCGCCAGCAGAATCGCCCTGCTTCTCACGGGCCTGGGCGATCAATTCCCACAGGCTGGCCTGAAGTGCCGGACGACCACTAGTAAATGTCAGGCCACGACGAGCCAGTTGCTCGGCTTGCGGCGCATCGCCTTGGGCCAGACGCACCTGGGCCAGGCGATAAAGAACCTGGGGTTCACGTGGCGCAACGCGTTGAGCGCGCTCCAGGCTGGAGGAAGCACCATTCAAGTCACCGCCGGCCTGTTGCTGCTGGGCCGTGGTCAACAGGGCCAGTACCGGCCCGTCCAGCTGTTCATCGGCGGACAAGCCACCGCTGTTGGACGGCGCAATGCTACCCGACGTCGACGGCATGCTGTAGCTGCCCTGGTCGATCGGCGAACCGTTCACAGGCCCTGGCGTGATCGGGCCAGACGTGACCGGACCCGGCGTGATCGGCTGGCTGCTGATCGGAGCCGAAGTGGCCGCACCACCGCCCGGTACCATGACCACGACACCGGAGTCACCCTGGGGAATAGCCTGGGCCTGCCCTTGCACCGGGCGCTTCACTGTCGTCTGACGGAAACCGCCGCTGGCCGAGACCCGCTCGCTGTTGGAAACCGCCGTGCCGGCATCGACCACCGGAATAGAACCACGTTGTACGGTGGAGCAACCACTGAGCAAAGCCACGGCAGTCACCGCTGGAATCAACCACTTGTTCACTTGAAACCCTCTTTGCTTAATTCATCCAGTCCTTGACCCAATCCATCACCGATTCGGCGGGATTCGTACCGCCACAGGCGGCACCGGGTGGCGGTTCGCTGCCGCGAATATACGGCATCTGTACCGCCCCCGGACAATTGGCGTCGGAGCCCTGTCCGGTACGGGAATCGACCCAGGCCTGGACGATGTTGTCCGGTTGCGGCATATCCAGCGGCAACGGATCAGCCTTGCGCATGAAACTGGTCCAGACTTGCAGCGCGCCAGTGGCACCGGTGAATGGCGTCTTGCCGTTGTCATCACGACCAAGCCAGACCACTGCCAACAGATCCTGGCTGAAACCGGCGAACCAGCTATCGCGCGAATCGTTACTGGTACCGGTCTTGCCCGCCAGAGTCAGGGTCCGGGGCAGCACGTTATAAACCGAACTGCCGGTACCTTCACGCATGACCCGCTGCATGGCGCTCTGGATTAGATAGATGGAGGCCGGATCGAAACGCTGCTGGATCTGGAACGGGTAGCGCTTGAGAGGCTCGCCGTCGGCGGTGAGCACGCTGCGGATCCCGCGCATCGGTGTATTGAAGCCACCGTTGGCCAGCGTCTGGTACATGGCCGCTACTTCGATCGGCGTGAGACCACCAGCGCCCAGCAACATCGATGGGAACGCCGGGAGTTCACGGTTGACCCCCAGGCGCGCCAGGGTCTTGAGCACGTTCGGCACACCGACTTCCATGCCAAGGCGCGCCGTGGACAGGTTGTAGGAATGCGCCAGCCCCTGGTACAGGAACACCGTACCGTGGGTGCGGCGATCATAGTTCTGCGGCTTCCAGACCTGGCCATCCGCCCCCTTGACCGAGAAGGCCTCGTCGGACAACCAACTGGTCAAGGTGTACTGGCTCGGTTTCTCCAAGGCCGTGAGGTACACCGCCGGCTTGATCAGCGAGCCGATCGGACGCACCGCATCCAAGGCCCGGTTGAATCCGGCAAAACTGGCCTGGCGACTGCCGATCATGGCCTGGACTTCACCGGTTTCCGGATTGGTCACCACCATGGCAGCCTCGACTTCATCGGCGCCCTTGCGCCCGCCCAGTCGCTTGAACGTGTCTTCGACCGAGGCCTCGGCCTTCATCTGCAGGATCGGATCAAAACTGGTAAAGATGCGCAGGCCTTCTTCGGTCAAGTCTTCGTCGCGGTAGTCCTCACGCAGTTGACGCTTGACCAGGTCAAGAAAACCGGGGAACGAACTGTCCGCCAGACTGCCGCGCTTGGTCACGCCCAGTGGCATTTTTTTCGCCGCCTCGACCTGCTCGGCCGTCGCCACGCCCTGTTGCTGCAACAGATCCAGCACCAGGTTGCGTCGTTCGAGGGCGCGTTCGGGATTGCGACGCGGATTATAGGAAGACGGCCCCTTGACCATGCCCACCAGCAACGCCACCTGGTGCAGCTTGAGCTCGGACAGTGGCTGGCTGAAGAAGAACTGGCTGGCAAGGCCGAAACCGTGCACCGCCCGCTGGCCATCCTGGCCGATGAAGACCTCGTTGAGGTAAGCCTCGAGGATTTCCTGCTTGTCGTAATGCAGCTCCAACAGCAAGGCCATCATGGCTTCGGTGAGCTTGCGAGAGAGGCTGCGCTCGTTGGTCAGGTAGAAGTTCTTGACCAACTGTTGGGTCAGGGTACTGCCGCCCTGGCGCATGTGGCCCGAGGACGTGTTGACCCAGACAGCGCGGGCTATCGACTTGGGTGAAACGCCGAAGTGATGATAGAAGTCCCGGTCCTCGACGGCGATCAGCGTGTCGATCAGGAACGGCGGTACCTGGTCGATCTTGATCAGGATCCGGTCTTCCAGGTTCTTGGGATATAGCCCACCGATCAACAGGGGCTCGAGGCGCACCACCGATAGATTCGCATTCTTGGCACCGGTCAGCGCGGCCACATAGTCGCCCGAAAACCGCACCCGCACCGGTTGCGCCTGCTCCATGCCTTCATAGAACTGGAACCCCCGGGTATTGAGTTCAACGGTATTGCCATTGACGGAAGCCGCCCCCGGCCCGTTGGCCACGCTCTCACGGCGGTAGCCCAGGGCATCGAGTTCGGTGAGGAAATCATCGCGGCTCAGTTTCTGGCCGACGAACAACTCCAGCGGACGCGCGTAGACCTTGGCCGGAATCATCCAGCGCTTGCCGGAGAACTTCTCCTGGACCACGGCATCGAGGTAGACGGCAAAACCGGCGAGCACGACGAGGCCCACCAGGCTGAGTTTAAGGGCCCAGCCCAACCAGGGCCGCAGGCGGCTGGCGGGTGGTTTCTTGGGGGTACGGGGGGATCGGGTACGAGTCATGGCGGCGGATTATACGCACTTTGCGGCGGTTCAACATGAGCCCGCAAACCCGCCTGACAGAACGGGACCATCCGGTTTGCGTTAGCGCGGCTTGCCGCCATAATGACGACCTTGATTTCCAGACTCTGAAGGATCGCCTGTGAGCCAGTCCCTGATCGCTGCCCTGCAAAACCCGGCCCTCTACCCGCATCCCGTCGAAGGGTTCCAGGTCATCGAAACCCATATTTCCTGGGTCTTGCTTACCGGCCCGTACGCCTACAAGTTCAAGAAGCCGGTCAATTTCGGCTTCCTCGATTTCACCGACCTCGAGTCCCGCAAGCATTTCTGCGGCGAAGAGCTGCGCCTGAACCAGCGATTGACCCAGGATCTCTACCTGGAGGTGCTCCCGATTACCGGCAGCGTCGAAGCACCACAGCTGGGAGGCGACGGCCCAGCCATCGAATATGCCTTGAAGATGCGTCAATTTCCCCAGAGCCAACTGCTCAGTACATTGCAGGCCAATGGCGAACTGACGACCGCACACATCGATGAAATGGCTGAACAGATCGCCAGGTTCCACCTTTCCACGCCCAAGGTCCCTGCCGAAAACCAGGCGGGCACTCCCGACAGCGTGATGGCTCCGGTGCGGCAGAACTTCGAACAGATCCGCCCCTTCCTCAGTGACAAGGCCGACCTGGCGCAGCTCGAGGCCCTGCAGGCCTGGGCCGAAAGCAGCTTCGAACGCCTCAAGCCACTGTTTACCCAACGCAAGGCCGAAGGCTTCATCCGTGAATGCCACGGCGACATCCACCTGGGTAACGCTACCGTGATCGACGGCAAGGTGGTGATTTTCGATTGCATCGAGTTCAACGAGCCATTCCGCTTCACCGACGTCTATGCCGACACCGGATTCCTGGCCATGGACCTGGAAGACCGCGGCCTCAAGTCGCTGGCCCGGCGCTTCGTCAGCCAGTACCTGGAGCTGACCGGCGATTACCAGGGCCTGGAACTGCTGAACTTCTACAAGGCCTACCGTGCGCTGGTACGGGCCAAGGTCGCGCTGTTCAGCATGTCGGCCGAAGACCCCGTACAGCGTGCCACTACCCTGCGCCAATACCGCAACTACGCCAACCTGGCTGAAAGCTACAGCACCATCCCATCTCCTTTCCTGGCCATCACCCACGGTGTTTCGGCAGTGGGCAAAAGCCATGTCGCGATGCGCCTGGTGGAAGCACTGGGCGCGATTCGCCTGCGTTCGGATGTGGAACGCAAGCGCCTGTTCGGCGAGCAACAGGTTCAGAACGATCCACAAGCCGGCATTTACAGCAGTGACGCCAGCGCTACCACCTATGCCCGCCTGCATGACGTCGCAGGGGCCATCCTGCACGCCGGGCTCCCGGTGATCATCGACGCGACCTATCTCAAACATGATCAACGCAACGCAGCCGCGAAGATCGCCGAAGCAACGGGCGCGCCGTTCCTGATCCTGGACTGCGATGCGCCGCAGGCAGTCATCGAAAGCCGCCTGGCGCAGCGTCAGGCCGACCACAAGGATCCGTCCGACGCGAACCTCGCCGTGATCGCTGCCCAGCAGGCCAGCCGCGAGCCCCTGACGCCGGAGGAAATCCTGTGCAGCAAGCCGGTCCAGACCAATGAAAGCGCCTCGCTCGATGAGGTCGTCGCGCAGATTCGCCAGCGCCTGCCAAATCTGTAAACAACTATTTCGGTCGTGAAGCGACGCTCGGCTTCACGACCGTCAACTGGTGGCACTATACTGGCGTCATAAAACCAACAGGTGCGATGACATGAGCCATCCCAAGCTTCTCAACACTCCGCTTTATGACTTGCTGCGCAAGGATGACATCGCAGGCTTCAACAGCGAGCGCCCTCAAGGTCCGGTCGACATGCGTGGCGGCGACTTCCGTGGTCTCGATCTGCGGGAATTGAACGTGGACGACGTCGATTTTACCGATGCGTATTTCCGTTCCGCCGATTTGCGCGGCGTCGATTTCCGCAAATCGAAACTGGAGGGCGCAAGCCTGGCCCACGCCCAGATCTCCGGTGCCTATTTTCCGCCGGAGCTGTCAGCCGACGAGATCCTCATGTCGATGAATTTCGGTACCCGACTGCGTTATCGCACTCGCTGAGGATGTGACACCCAAGCGCCATCGCCTCCAGAGCCCCTGCTCGCGCTGGAGGCAGGCACGTCGTCGCGTGCCCTGCTGCATCGTGCGTTATGCATTAGAAGCTTTTGCGCCGATTCCGACCAAAGAATCACGCTTTTCCTACTGAGCGCTACACTCCTGAGAAACTTGCCCACTGCACCAGTCGGCCGTCGCAAGGAGGCTCGATGAATGATGAACTGCAACATCTGAAAAATCTGGGCAAGACATCGGCCCAGTGGCTGCACGCCGTGGGTATCCACAGTGCTTCCGATCTGCGTCGGCTCGGCGCGGTCGATGCCTACCGCGCCGTGCGCACTCGTGGATTCCGAGCCTCGAAGGTATTGCTGTACGCCATCGAGGGGGCCTTGATGGATGTGCACTGGAACGACATCCCCGCCGAACGCAAGGAGGCCCTGAACCAACAGCTGGATGCTATTTCGACACGTCACAAAGCCTGATCGAACCACTTGGCTGGCGGCACCCGGCATGTCGCTCGGATTATTTCGAAGGTTCAGGAAAAGAAAGTTTGACTTGGTAATGAGAATCGCTATGATTACCACATCCGGTCGCGAGACTGGTCGATATTTGAACAGCCCTTGGTTCGGACTCTCAGATATCTCCTCATCAGGCTAATCACGGTTATTCGACCCGGCTCTTGCCGGGTCTTTTTTTGCCTGCCGGAAACAGGTGCTCGCGCCTACGACTCTCCGCGCATCTGCGCGCAGTAGTCCACCGGTGGCGTGGCGGGTGTGTACCACACGTAATCCGCCATGGCCGACGTCACCTCGCTGCCCTCCTCGGCCAGCATCAGCACCCGCGGCGCTTCTGCCGCGCCGAGATCCAGCGTGTGCAGCGGCACGCCGACGTCCTTGCGGCCATGCCAGGCGCCAGCCAGCAATAATGCAGGCGTCGGCGCCTGCAGCAATCGCTCGGCCATGCGCCTGTCACGTTGCTGCTGGACAGCCAGCATCGCCGGCATCTGCGACTCCGGCAACAAGCCACAATGGGATTCCCTGATCTGTCCCAGCAGTTCGTCTTTCACAACCGCCGCGTTGGAGCGAGGCCCAGTGAGGCCCGGTGCCTGCTTGTAAAAGCGCTGGATTTCGACGGTGTCCAGGTTGGCGGCCAGCAGTGGATAGGGTTGAGCCAGCGCAAACGTCACTACCGGTCCATACAGATTCCAGTCCCAGCCGGGCGACCAACCCAGCGCGGCTGGCAAATCCTCAGGCAATACCGATGACTTGCGCACCGCATTGACCCGCGGCTGTTGTTCCGGTGTCAGCATTTCCAGCAACAGGCTGCCTTGAGGCCGTTGTGCGCCGAGGGCCTGGAGCAACCATTCTTGCAAGGCGTGGTGATCCTGATTGTCGTGTCGCTCCCCCACGATCAACCGCGGTGCCATCGCCAACTGTTCGACCAACGCCTGGGGCGTGACGGCCTGGCCTGTGTGCAGATCGCGAATACGCCCGGCGACCGGGGGTGGCGAGATGCTTTGGCAGGCTGACAATACACTCAGCAATAGAATCAGGATCAGGCGCACAAGCTGCATCCTCATTGAGCCCTTCAGCGGGCGATGATCAATGGGTGCCCGCGCTCCGGATGGGGTTGTACCAGCACTTCCAGGCCGAATACCGCCTTGAGCGTTTCCGGGCGCAGCACATGTTGCGGTGTATCCAGCGCCACCGGACGGCCGGACGCAAGCAACAACAGGCGATCACAGTAACGCGCCGCCAGATTCAGGTCATGCAGAATCACCAGCACGGCAGCGCCGCGATCGGCGAATTCACGCACCGCCTGCAGGATCGTATGCTGGTGCAGCGGATCGAGCATTGAGGTCGGTTCGTCCAGCAGCAAGGTTTGTCCCGCCTCTCCCGGCCACAACTGCGCAAGCACCCGCGCCAGATGCACCCGCTGGCGCTCGCCCCCGGACAATGCCAGGTAACTGCGGCCATGCAGATGCGCGGCGTCGGCGGCTTGCAGCGCCGAGGCCACGATTTGTCCATCGCGCACCCGACCGCTGCGATGCGGCAAGCGGCCCATGCCGACCACCTCTTCCACCCGGAACGCGAAATCCAGGGTCGACGACTGCGGCAATACCGCCAGGCGACGGGCACGTTCGGAGCCGTCCCACTGGGACAGGGGCCGTTCATCGAGCCAGACCTGCCCCTGGCTGGGACGCAACTCGCCACACAGGCCCGCCAGCAACGTGCTTTTGCCCGCGCCATTGGGGCCGAGTACCCCAAGCACCTCGCCGCACTCAAGCGCCAGGTCAACGCCGGCCAATACGGTTTTCCGGCCACGATGAATGTGCAGGTTCTGCGCGCGCAGCATCAGGCACGCCCTCGCACCAATAGATAAAGGAAGAACGGCGCGCCGATGAACGCCGTGACAATGCCGATCGGCAATTCCGCCGGAGCCAGTGCCAGGCGCGCCACCAGATCGGCCAACAGCAACAGGCTGCCACCCGCCAGTACTGAGGCCGGCAGCAGGATGCGATGATCAGGGCCGGCTATCAGGCGCACCAGGTGCGGTACCACGAGCCCGACAAAACCGATCATGCCCGCTGCCGCCACTGCCGCGCCAACGCCCAGGGCGGTGCAGAACACCAGTTCGCGCTTGAGTCGCTCGACGTCGATCCCCAGGTGAGCAGCCTCGGACTCTCCCAGCAACAGGGCATTGAGGGCCCGGGCCCGACGTGGCAGCCAGGCCACGACGCCAGCGCAGACCAGCAACAACGGCCACAACCGCGCATAACTGGCACCATTGAGGCTGCCCAGGTTCCAGAAGGTCAGGGTGCGCAGGGTCGCGTCATCCGCCAGGTAGGTGAACAGGCCGACGGCCGAAGCCGATAGCGCGGTCAGGGCAATGCCGGCCAGCAGCATCGTAGCGACGTGAGTCTGGCCGTTGCGTCGGCCCAGGCGATAGACCAGTGCTGTGACACCAAGCCCACCGAGAAACGCACACAGCGACAATACATAGGGGCCGAACGCTTCGGGCAGCCCGCCCATCACGGCCCCGCCGACAATGGCGAATGCAGCGCCCAGCGCCGCGCCGCTGGACACTCCGACCAGTCCCGGGTCCGCCAGCGGGTTGCGGAACAACCCCTGCATCGCCACGCCGGACAAGGCCAGTACCCCCCCTGTCGCCAGGCCCAGCAACGTGCGCGGCAAACGGATCTGGCCAAGGATCAGTTCAGCCTGCTCCAGGTTGTCGGCAGCCACCGGCAACCCCATCAGATGCAAGGCGGCACGCCCGGTATCGAGCAACGGCAGGCTTACCGGCCCCAGGGCCAGTGACAGCCAGATCGCCAATAGACACAACAGACTCAGGCCGATGAACAGGACGCGCGGCTGGACCTGCGGCCTCATTGTGTCTCGACCAGCCCGGGATAGAACCTGGCGGCCAGGGCTGCCAGGCTTTGCGGCAAGCGTGGGCCCAACCCGCCGACCAGCAAGGTCGGGTCGAGCTCGATCACACGCCCGTCCCTGGCGGCACGGGTCGAGGCGAGAATCGGATTTTCCTTGAACAGCGCCACACGGGCTTCTTCGCCACTGAGCACTCGATCGGCGAACACCAATACTTCAGGATTCAGACTGGCCAGGGTCTCCACCGAAAACGGCTTGTAACCGCTGTGGGTCGCCAGGTTCTGGCCTCCGGCCTGTTGCAACAGCCAATCGGCAGCAGTGCCTTTGCCAGCGACCAATGGCTTGCCTCCCGAGTGCCCCACCAACAGCAGCACGCCGGGCGCCTTTTGCTTGAGTTGAGCCTGGGACACTCGCTCTTTTTGCACCGCAAGCTGTTCTTGATATTGCTGGAACAACTGCTCAGCCTTGGCCTCGGCGCCCAGCAAACGGCCCAGATGTGACAGGTTTTCCTTGAGGGTCGGGACGTCAGGGGTTGCCGAGAACAGTTCGACCTGCACCCCGGCGCTGCGAATCTGTGCCAATACAGGCGGCGGGCCCATTTCCTCGGTGCCCACCAGGATCTGTGGCCGCAGGCTCAGCACACCCTCTGCCGATAACTGCCGCTGGTAGCCGATGCTGGGTAGCGCGCGCAGGGATTCGGGGTGCTGGCTGGTGGTGTCCACGCCAACCAGCTTCGACTCCCCTCCCAGCGCACTCACCCACTCAGACAATGCGCCACCGGCACTGACCCAGCGCTGTGGCGCCTGCGCTGCACTGGCCCACTGGCTGGCCAGTAACGCAGCAAACAGTACGGCAACGCGGATATTCAGGCGCATCAGGCAGCTTCCTCAAAGAAGTTGTTCGCAGGTGCGGGCACAGACCCGTCAGGCCAAGTATCCTCACTGCTGCGAAGGAAGCGCCATTTGATAATTGTTTTCATTTGACCGTCAAGCGCTCCGAGACTCGCGTTCAAGACAGGTTCCATTCGCCATGAAATATCAGGACATCCATGAAGTTTCTTTGCAGCGCCGTCGAACTACCTGACAACAGTAGTCGCGGTTTCGACATCGATGGGCGAAAGGTGCTAGCGGTACGTCGCGCGGGCCAGGTCCATGCGTATTTCAACCGCTGCCCGCATCGCGGCGTGCCACTGGAATGGCAACCCGACCAGTTCCTCGACCCCAGCGCCAGCCTGATCCAATGCGCCACCCATGGCGCCCTGTTTCTGATCGAAAGCGGCGAGTGCGTGGCCGGCCCTTGTGCCGGCCAGTTCCTGGTCGCTCTAGAGTGCCGGGAGGACGAGCAAGGCATCTGGGTCAAGCTGTAGCGGCTCGAGCAGCACCGGCAGCGGACGATCCACCCACATCTGCTCGGGCGTCAACGTGACCCCATAAGCCAACACCTCCACTCCCGCCGCCACGGCCTCGCGAAGCGCGGCCGCGTATAGCGGGTCGATCTCCCCCGCAGGACGCACGGCCTGGATGCCACTCAGGTTCACACAATACAGCTGCACCGCACGCACGCCCTGCCGGGCCAGGCCCGCCAGTTCTCGCAGGTGTCGTGCCCCGCGCTGGGTCACCGCATCGGGAAACGCGGCGACATCCGTTCCATCGAACCCCAAGGTGACACTCTTGACTTCGACCCAGGCCGAGCCGAGCTCATAGTCCAGGCGAAAATCGATGCGGCTGTTCTCCACACCGTAAGCCACTTCACGTTTCAACCCGACAAAGCCGTTCAGCTCACTGATCACGCCGGCACGCAGCGCTTCTTCGACCAAGGCATTGGCCCGCGCCGTATTGATGCAGGCCAGCCTGCCCTGAGGGGTTTCGCCGATTTCCCAGGTGCCGGGCAACTTGCGCTTGGGGTCGCTGGAACGGCTGAACCAGACGCGCGCGCCTGGCGACATGCAGTTGAGCATCGAACCGGTGTTGGGACAGTGAATGGTCAATTGCTCGCCGTCGGCGGTTTCGATATCGGCGAGAAAACGCTTGTAACGTCGGATCAACCGGCCTTCTTCGAGTGCAGGAGAAAAACGCATCAGCCTTGCCAGCTCCGAAGCCCGCGCGCGATACGCTCCACCGCTTCCTGCAAGCGCGGCAAGCTCTGGGTGTAGGCGAAACGCACATGGTGCCCGGCCTGATGGCGGCCGAAATCCAGCCCCGGCGTAAACGCCACGTGTTCGGTTTCCAGGAAATGCTGGCAGAAAGCAAAGGCATCGCCACCGAACGCGCTGATATCGGCGTAGAGGTAGAATGCGCCCTGCGGCTCGACCGCGATGCCGAAGCCCAGCTCACGCAAGGCCGGCAGCAGAAAGTCGCGACGCAGTGCGAACTCGGCCCGGCGCTGCTCGAAAATCTCGATGGTGGCCGGCTCGAAACAGGCCAGGGCGGCGTGCTGGGCCATGCTTGGTGCGCTGATGTAGAGATTCTGCGCGAGCTTTTCCAGCTCCCCGACAGCGGCCAGAGGAGCCACCAGCCAGCCAAGTCGCCAGCCGGTCATGCCGAAATACTTGGAAAAACTGTTCAGGACAAAGGCCTCGTCGTCGACCTCCAGCACGCTGGCGGCATCGGTGCCGTAGGTCAGGCCGTGGTAGATCTCGTCCACCACCAAATGACCATTGTGCCCCTTGATGGCCCTGGACAGTCCGGCCAGCTCGTCCCGGGTGAGGATCGTCCCGGTAGGGTTGGCCGGCGAGGCCACCAGTGCGCCGACACTGTCCTGGTCCCAGTGACGGTTCACCAGGTCAGGCGTCAGCTGGTACCGCACCTCCGGCCCCACCGGAACCAACTGCGCCGCCCCCTCCACCAACCGCAGGAAATGACGATTGCAGGGATAGCCGGGATCGGCCAGCAGCCAATGCTTGCCCGGATCCACCAGCAAGGCACTGGCCAGCAACAATGCGCCGGAGCCGCCCGGGGTGACCAGGATGCGCCGGGGATCGATCTGTACGCCATAGCGCTGCCCATAGAAACCGGCGATGGCTTCGCGCAGCTCGGGGATCCCACGGGCCGCGGTGTAGCGGGTCTTGCCCGCCGCCAGCGCGGCCTGGCCAGCCTGGATGATCGGCTCGGCGGTGGTGAAATCCGGCTCGCCAATCTCCAGGTGGATGACATCGTGGCCGCTGGCCTGCAGTTCGTTGGCCCGGGCCAGCAGTGCCATGACGTGGAACGGTTCGATGGCGCGGCTACGCGCACTGTAGGGCTGAGCCATTGGCCTTCCTTGCAAAGGAAAAAGAACCGATTCTACCCAACCCGGGAACGAGCGCGAACCCAAAGCTGTCAGAGCCCTGTCGCAAGAAATGAGTCCGGCGATTGACCCAGGCTTGACTAGAATCAAGCATTGAGCAGGATTACCACTTCACCGCACCGCCCCCGGCCAGTTCCTGCAAGCCCCACGCACCGCAGGCTCGACAACCGGGAGTAGCGCGGCCCGATTCGATCTGGTAAGTTCGCCCGCTTGCAGCCGCAGGGCCGGCAGGTGTCGGTGATGGAGCAATCCTGCGTAGTGGATTACAAGAGTAGAGGCGGTCCATTCATGCCCACCCAAGCAAAGCAAAATCAGAACCAGTCGCTCAGCGGGTTTGAGCCTTATGTCCCTAAAGAGGGCGAAGAGTACATGGGCGCTCCCATGCGCGCGCACTTCACCAGGATCCTGAACAAGTGGAAACAGGACCTGATGCAGGAAGTCGACCGCACCGTGGACCATATGAAAGACGAAGCGGCCAACTTCCCCGACCCGGCCGACCGTGCCAGCCAGGAAGAAGAATTCAGCCTCGAACTGCGCGCCCGTGATCGTGAACGCAAGTTGATCAAGAAGATCGACAAGACGCTGCAACTGATCGAGGACGAAGAATACGGCTGGTGCGAGTCCTGCGGCATCGAGATCGGCATCCGCCGACTGGAAGCCCGCCCGACCGCCGACCTGTGCATCGACTGCAAGACCCTGGCGGAAATCAAGGAAAAACAGGTCGGCAAGTAATTGCCCGGGCTGTCATGAAAACGGAGCGTCCACACGCTCCGTTTTTTGTTTCTGGCTTGAATACGGGATAACGAGGCCTGGCATTTTGTGGCGAGGGATTTTATCCCCGTTGGGCTGCGAAACAGCCCTGAAACCCGAAACCGAGAAGGCCGTGCCGTCTGGATGGGGCCGCTTCGCGACCCAACGGGGATAAAATCCCCTCGCAACAAGGCCATGCCTGACTTAAACAACAGTAACCATTCCCATGACCGCCACCTCTGCCTACATCGGCCGCTTCGCCCCTACCCCGAGTGGCCATCTGCATTTCGGTTCGCTGGTCGCTGCGCTGGCTTCTTACCTGGACGCCCGGTCCGTGGGTGGGCGCTGGCTGTTGCGCATGGAAGACCTCGACCCGCCCAGGGAAGAGCCTGGCGCACAGGCGGCGATTCTCAAGGCCCTGGAGGCCTACGGTTTCGAATGGGACGGCGAGATGGTTCGCCAGAGCGAACGCCATGAAGCCTACGATCAGGTCATCAATCGCCTGTTCAGCCAGGGCCTCGCCTATGCCTGCACCTGCTCGCGCAAACAACTGGAGGCTTATCAGGGTGTTTATCCGGGGTTGTGTCGCAACGCCGGGCACGACACCGCCGATGCCGCGATCCGCTTGCGGGTACCGGAGCTCGAATATCATTTCACCGACCGGGTACAAGGTCCGTTCCGCCAACACCTGGGCCGCGAGGTGGGGGATTTCGTGATCCGTCGTCGCGACGGGCTCCATGCTTATCAATTGGCGGTGGTCCTGGACGATGCCTGGCAAGGGGTGACCGACATCGTGCGTGGCGCCGACCTGCTGGATTCCACGCCACGCCAGCTATACCTGCAGGAATTGCTCGGACTGCCGCAGCCGCGTTACCTGCACGTGCCGTTGATCACTCAGCCGGACGGGCACAAGCTCGGCAAATCCTATCGTTCGCCACCGCTGGCGGCGGACCAGGCCGCGCCGCTGCTGCTGCGGGCGTTGCGGGCGCTAGGTCAACAACCGCCCGCGGAACTGGTCGACGCCAGCCCCCGGGAACTGCTGGATTGGGGCATTGGCCACTGGGACGCAGGCAAGATCCCGCGCACACTGACCCTGCCCGAAGCGCAAATACGCTGACGGCTCTTGCAGCCTGGCACCCATCCGTTACCATCGCCGCACGTTTTCGGGCACGCGCTTAAAAAAGAGAGGCCGGGATGTACATCTATCGCTTGGTCCTGCTCCTGGTAGTGGGGATCTACCTTTTCTCCCCGGCCATCATGGATTGGTGGATCGATGCCACGGGCGCCTGGTATCGGCCTTATCTGCTCTGGCTGATCCTGATCGTCGTGACCTTCATCCTGCAGAGCCAAAAAGATGCCGATGAGCTTTAGCCTGACCCAGATGATCCTGATCAGCGCAGCCTACCTGGCGGTGCTGTTCGGCGTGGCCTGGATCAGTGAACGGGGCATGATTCCCCGGGCGATCATCCGCCACCCGCTGACCTACACCCTGTCGCTGGGCGTCTACGCCAGTGCATGGGCGTTCTATGGCACGGTCGGGCTGGCCTACCAGTACGGCTACGGCTTCCTGTCGAGCTACCTCGGTGTGTCGGGCGCGTTCCTGCTGGCGCCGGTGCTGCTTTATCCGATCCTGAAGATCACCCGCACCTACCAACTGTCCTCCCTGGCCGACCTGTTCGCCTTTCGATTTCGCAGTACCTGGGCCGGCGCG
The DNA here is from genome assembly GCF_900156465.1 of Pseudomonas sp. 7SR1. NCBI lineage: Bacteria > Pseudomonadati > Pseudomonadota > Gammaproteobacteria > Pseudomonadales > Pseudomonadaceae > Pseudomonas > Pseudomonas sp. 7SR1. Next base: position 2,534,993 of record NZ_LT707064.1, on the reverse strand, counting down.
CTCACCACGATCTTCATGCTGGTGGGCGTGCTGCCCTTGCTGGCCCTGCAGATGCAGGCCGTGGCCGATTCCATCAGCATCCTTACCCACGAGCCGGTGCAGCACCGGGTAGCGTTGAGCTTCTGTGTCCTGATCATCCTGTTCACCATTTTCTTCGGCTCCCGGCATATCGCCACCCGGGAAAAGCACGAAGGCCTGGTGTTCGCCATCGCCTTCGAGTCGGTGATCAAGCTGATCGCCATCGGCGGGGTCGGCCTCTATGCCCTGTACGGCGTGTTCGATGGCCCGCAACAGCTCGAACTCTGGCTGCTGCAGAACCAGACTGCCCTCGCCGCGCTGCACACGCCCTTGCAGGAAGGTCCATGGCGCACGCTGCTGCTGGTGTTCTTCGCCTCGGCGATCGTGATGCCGCACATGTACCACATGACCTTCACCGAGAACCTCAACCCGCGCTCACTGGTAAGCGCAAGCTGGGGCCTGCCACTGTTCCTGCTGTTGATGAGCCTGGCAGTGCCGCTGATTCTCTGGGCCGGATTGAAACTGGGAGCCAGCACCAATCCCGAGTACTTCACCCTGGGCATCGGCATCGCCGCCAACAGCCCGGCCCTGGCCTTGCTGGCGTATATCGGCGGGTTGTCGGCGGCCAGCGGGCTGATCATCGTGACCACCCTGGCACTGTCGGGGATGGCCCTCAACCATCTGGTGCTGCCGCTTTACCAGCCGCCGGCCGAAGGCAATATCTATCGCTGGCTGAAATGGACCCGGCGGGCACTGATCGTGGCGATCATCATGGCCGGCTACGGGTTCTACCTGATGCTGGGGGACGGACAGGACCTGGCCAACCTGGGCATCGTCGCCTTCGTCGCCACCCTGCAGTTCCTGCCGGGTGTGCTGTCGGTGCTGTATTGGCCCACCGCCAACCGTCGCGGCTTCATCGCCGGCCTGCTGGCGGGCATCCTGGTCTGGCTGGTCGCCATGCTGCTGCCGTTGCTGGGCAATTTGCAGGGTTTCTACATCCCCCTGCTGAACATGATCTACGTGCTCGACGACACCAGCTGGCACATGGCGGCCATCGCCTCGCTGGCGGCGAACGTACTGATGTTCACCTTGATCTCCCTGTTCACCAACGCCAGCAGCGAAGAGGCCAGCGCCGCCGAAGCCTGCGCCGTGGATAACGTCCGCCGCCCACAGCGCCGCGAACTGCACGCCGCCTCGCCCCAGGAGTTCGCCACGCAACTGGCCAAGCCCCTGGGTGCCAAGGCTGCTCAGAAGGAAGTCGAACAAGCCCTGCGCGACCTGTACCTGCCCTTCGACGAACGCCGCCCCTATGCCCTGCGCCGCCTGCGCGACCGCATCGAAGCCAACCTGTCCGGCCTGATGGGCCCCAGCGTGGCCCAGGACATGGTCGAGACCTTCCTGCCCTACAAGGCGGGCGGGGAAAACTATGTCACCGAGGACATCCACTTCATTGAAAGCCGCCTCGAAGACTACCACTCGCGCCTGACGGGCCTTGCCGCCGAACTGGACGCCCTGCGTCGTTATCACCGCCAGACCCTGCAGGAACTGCCGATGGGCGTGTGTTCCCTGGCCAAGGACCAGGAAATTCTGATGTGGAACAAGGCCATGGAAGAATTGACCGGGATCGCCGCCCAGCGCGTGGTCGGTTCGCGGCTGAGCACCCTGGGCGAACCCTGGAAAGGCCTGTTGCAGGGTTTCATCGACCTTCCGGACGAACACTTGCACAAGCAGCACCTGGCCCTCGATGGCCAGACCCGCTGGTTGAACCTTCACAAAGCCGCCATCGATGAGCCGCTGGCGCCCGGCAACAGCGGCCTGGTGTTACTGGTCGAAGACCTGACCGATACCCAGATGCTCGAAGACAAGCTGGTCCACTCCGAGCGACTGGCAAGCATCGGCCGGCTCGCCGCCGGCGTGGCGCACGAAATCGGCAACCCGATCACCGGCATCGCCTGCCTGGCGCAGAACCTGCGCGAAGAGCGCGAGGACGATGCCGAACTCACGGAAATCAGCAGCCAGATCCTCGAACAGACCCGACGCGTGTCGCGTATCGTCCAATCGCTGATGAGCTTCGCCCATGCCGGCGGCCACCAGCACAACGATGAGCCCGTCTGCCTGGCCGAAGTGGCCCAGGATGCGATTGGTCTGCTGGCCCTCAACCGGCGCAATTTCGAAGTGCAGTTCTTCAACCTGTGCGACCCGGACCACTGGGTCGACGGCGATCCCCAGCGGCTCGCCCAGGTGCTGATCAACCTGTTGTCCAACGCGCGCGACGCCTCGCCTGCCGGCAGCGCCGTGCGAGTCAAGAGCGAAGCCAGCGAACACACGATCGATCTGATCGTCGAAGACGAAGGCAGCGGTATCCCACAGAACATCATGGATCGATTATTCGAACCCTTCTTCACCACCAAGGATCCTGGCGAAGGCACCGGACTGGGCCTCGCACTGGTCTATTCCATCGTTGAAGAGCATTATGGACAAATCACCATCGACAGCCCGGCCGATGTTCAAAGCCAGCGCGGCACCCGTATTCGGGTAACCTTGCCGCGTCATGTCGAAGCGACGTCCGCTGTGAACTGAGACCGTCGAGAGAATCGAATCAATGCCGCACATTTTGATCGTCGAAGACGAAACAATTATCCGCTCCGCCTTGCGCCGCCTGCTGGAACGCAACCAGTACCAGGTCAGCGAAGCCGGTTCCGTGCAGGAAGCACAAGAGCGTTTCAGCATTCCCACGTTTGACCTGATCGTCAGCGACCTGCGCCTGCCCGGCGCCCCCGGCACCGAACTGATCAAGCTCGGCCAGGGCACTCCGGTGCTGATCATGACCAGCTACGCCAGCCTGCGCTCGGCGGTCGATTCCATGAAAATGGGTGCGGTGGACTACATCGCCAAGCCGTTCGACCACGATGAAATGCTCCAGGCCGTGGCCCGGATCCTGCGTGACCGACAGACGGCGGCCAACAATCCGGTAGAACCGACGAACGGTAAAGCCGCGACTTCTGCGAAAACGGTCGCCGGCAATGCCAACGGTGAAATCGGCATCATCGGCTCCTGCCCTCCAATGCAGGACCTATACGTCAAGATCCGCAAAGTGGCGCCGACCGACTCCAACGTCCTGATCCAGGGCGAATCCGGTACCGGCAAGGAGTTGGTGGCCCGCGCCCTGCACAACCTGTCTCGCCGGGCCAAGGCACCGATGATCTCGGTGAACTGCGCAGCAATCCCGGAAAGCCTGATCGAGTCCGAGTTGTTCGGGCACGAGAAAGGTGCATTCACTGGCGCCAGCGCCGGACGCGCCGGCCTGGTGGAAGCCGCGGATGGCGGCACACTGTTCCTCGATGAAATCGGCGAACTGCCTTTGGAAGCCCAGGCACGTTTGCTGCGGGTGCTTCAGGAAGGCGAGATCCGTCGGGTCGGGTCGGTGCAGTCGCAGAAAGTCGATGTACGCCTGATCGCAGCGACCCACCGGGACCTCAAGAGCCTGGCAAAGATCGGCCAGTTCCGTGAAGACCTGTATTACCGCTTGCATGTCATCGCGCTGAAACTGCCGGCTCTGCGCGAACGGGGCGCGGACGTCAACGAAATCGCCAATGCCTTCCTCGCCCGCCAAAGTGCGCGAGTCAACCGCACCGACTTGAAGTTCGCCCCGGACGCCGAACAGGCCATTCGTCATTACGCCTGGCCGGGTAACGTTCGAGAATTGGAAAACGCAGTGGAGCGGGCGGTGATCCTGTGCGAAAGCCCGGAAATCTCCGCCGACCTGCTGGGCATCGACATCGAGCTCAGCGATATGGACGACGAAGAATTCATCGGCCTGGCCCCGCAACAGGGTAACGCTGCCAACAATACCAGCCATGAGCCCACCGAGGACCTTTCCCTGGAAGACTATTTCCAGCATTTCGTCCTGGAGCACCAGGACCATATGACCGAGACCGAACTGGCTCGCAAGCTGGGTGTGAGCCGCAAGTGCCTGTGGGAACGGCGCCAGCGCCTGGGCATTCCACGGCGCAAGACCGGCGTGGCCAGCGAGAGCTGAGCCAGCTCCCACAGCGGAAGCTGAAAGGTATACCTATGTGAAAAAACTGTTACCTCAGCTTTTTCACGTAACAGAAGCCGGGGTTTACGGTAACGAAATCCCGGCTTTTTTTCGTCTTGAAAAAATGGCCTAGCCCTTCAACCTCCCGGTTTTCCTGGGCCTCACAAAAGTTGGCACGCACCCTGCTATAGCTTTGGTACAAGAACAATAACAAGCAATGCACAAGACAATAAAAATAAGACGAATCGACTCACGCACAATAAAAACAAGACGGCGAGAGGCGCAGCTAACTGATTCTTTTGGAGAGGCGTTGTATTTGGGGCTTGCCCCACAACCAGGCCGAGAACAATAAAAACTGTCTCAAGACAGCTGCCTGAACTGGTTGGATCGATCGATCACTGCAACTCAGCGACCAAAGCAATCCGTTTGCTCTTGGCTCCCGATTGGGAGGGTCACGAAGGGAAACCTCGTGGCGAGGGCACTCACAAAAACAAGAAGCCCGAAAACCATAATAAAAACAGAGCACGCAACTAATTCTGGGGGAGCTTCGGCTCCCCTTGTGGTTTCTGACATTCCCCTTCCATGAAGCCTACAGGGCTTGCCACTTGTAGCTTGCAGCTCAAAACTGCTGTGTCCTACACCATCCTCCGACTAAATGCTAGAATCCCCGCCCATCATGCGGCCATTCTTCGTTTTTGGTCGAATATTCCTTCAAACAGTGCATCCCATGCTGAAGAAGCTGTTCCAGTCATTCCGTTCTCCCTTGCGTCGTACGCAACACATTCGCAGCACGCCTGAAGTGCTCAACAGCAGCCAGCACTCGCTGCAAAAGGCCCAGTTCAGCCGTTATGCGGTGAACATCGTCGAACGCCTGCAGGGCGCCGGCTACCAGGCTTATCTGGTTGGCGGGTGCGTGCGCGACATGCTGCTCAACATCACCCCGAAGGATTTCGACGTGGCGACCAGCGCCACGCCGGAACAGATCCGGGCCGAGTTTCGTAACGCGCGCATCATTGGCCGGCGCTTCAAGCTGGTCCATATCCATTTCGGTCGTGAAATCATCGAAGTCGCGACTTTTCGCGCCAATCACCCGCAAAACGAAGAGGAAGAGGACAGCAACCAGTCTTCCCGCAACGAGAGCGGGCGCATCCTGCGCGATAATGTCTACGGCACGCTGGAAGAAGACGCGCAACGTCGCGACTTCACCATCAACGCCTTGTATTACGACCCGGTCAGCGAGCGCATCCTCGACTACGCCAATGGCGTACACGACATCCGCAATCGCCTGATCCGCCTGATTGGCGATCCTCGGCAGCGTTACCAGGAAGATCCGGTGCGGATGTTGCGGGCAGTGCGTTTCGCGGCCAAGCTGGATTTCGGTATCGAAAAACACAGTGCCGCGCCGATTCGCGACCTGGCGCCGATGCTGCGGGAAATTCCTTCGGCACGCCTGTTCGAGGAAGTGCTCAAGCTGTTTCTGTCGGGCAACGCGGCGGACACCTTCGAAATGCTGGTGGACCTGCAACTGTTCGATCCGCTGTTCCCGGCCAGTGCCGAGGCGCTGGAGCACAATCCGACCTACACCCACACCTTGATCAGCGAAGCACTGATCAACACCGACCTGCGCATCAAGCAGAACAAACCGGTGACCCCGGCCTTCCTGTTCGCCGCGCTGCTCTGGCCGGCCCTCCCGGCCCGGGTGCTGCGTCTGCAGGAGCGGGGCATGCCACCGATCCCGGCCATGCAGGAGGCCGCCCACGAGCTCATCAGCGAACAGTGCCAGCGCATCGCGATTCCCAAGCGTTTCACAATGCCGATCCGCGAAATCTGGGACATGCAGGAACGCCTGCCACGGCGCAGCGGCAAACGCGCCGACCTGTTGCTGGACAACCCGCGCTTCCGCGCCGGCTACGATTTCCTGCTGCTGCGTGAAAGCGCGGGCGAGCAGACCGATGGCCTGGGCGAATGGTGGACCGACTACCAGGACGCCAACGACAGCGAGCGCCGCGATATGATTCGTGAGCTCAGCGGCAAGGATGACGGCGCCAGCGGCCCACGCAAACGTCGTCGCAGCAGCGGCGCCAAGCGCAAGCGCGCCGGTGTGCCGAGCGCATCGGGCGATTGATCGATGGAACGCATCTATATCGGCATGGGTAGCAACCTGGCCGAACCCGCCGAACAACTGCGCAGTGCCGTCCAGGCGCTGGCGCAATTGCCCGGCACCCGACTGGCGGGCGTTTCGGCGTTCTATCAGAGCGATTCCCTGCTACCCGGCCAACCGCGCTACACCAACGCCGTAGCGGCGCTGGACAGCCCGCTCGCGCCGCTGGAGCTGCTCGACGCGCTGCAAGCCATCGAAACCGGCCAGGGCCGCGAGCGCCTGGAACGCTGGGGCCCGCGGACCCTGGACCTGGACATTCTCTTGTATGGCGACCAGTTGATCGACCAGCCGCGTCTCAAGGTCCCCCATTACCATATGCATGCCCGGGCCTTCGTCCTGTATCCGCTGGCGGAACTGGCTCCCGCCGATCTGCGGCTGGCCGATGGACGCCTGCTCGCGGACCTGCTCGCAGCGTGCCCATTCGTTGGCCTGGAGCGCCTGCCACCTGCCTGACGAAGACCTTGCAAGTGGGAGCGAGACTGCTCGCTACCCCACAAGATCGGGACCAGGCAGTCAGATTCGAAACACACCTCTACGCTGAAACGCATCAGTAACCCCGGTAACACCTGGCGGTAACACATCCAATTGACTTCCCCGGTGCTCCTCACGACTATAGGCGTCCCGTTGCCGCCAATGCGGCGTTGAGGGGCGCAATCCAGGCCTTACAAGCACCACGCATAGAGGGTGCGCCTGTATCGAGCGCCTAATGAGGACTTTTTCATGCCAGCTATTACCCTGACCACGCTGCAAGGTCTCAAGCAAAAAGGTGAAAAGATCGCCATGCTGACCTGCTATGACGCAACGTTCGCCCACGCCTGTAACGAGGCCGGTGTCGAAGTGCTACTGGTGGGCGATTCCCTCGGCATGGTGTTGCAAGGCCACGACAGCACACTGCCGGCCACCACCGCCGACATGGCTTATCATGTCGCTTGCGTCAAACGCGGTAACACCGATGCGCTGATCCTCGCCGACCTGCCGTTCATGGCCTATGCCACCCTGGAACAGACCATGACCAACAGCGCCCAGCTGATGCAGGCCGGCGCCCACATGGTGAAAGTCGAAGGTGCATTGTGGCTGGCCGAGTCGATCCGGCTGCTGGCCGAACGAGGCATTCCGGTCTGCGCACACCTGGGGCTGACACCGCAGTCGGTGAATGTGCTCGGTGGCTACAAGGTCCAGGGTCGCAACGAGAACCAGGCGCGGCAGATGCGTGCCGATGCCATTGCGCTGGAGCAGGCCGGCGCCGCGATGTTGCTGCTCGAATGCGTGCCCAGCGAGCTGGCCGAAGAGATTACCCAGGCAGTGAAGATCCCGGTGATCGGCATCGGCGCCGGCAATGCCACCGATGGCCAGGTGCTGGTGCTGCACGACATGCTCGGGCTGTCGATCACCGGTCGCGTGCCCAAGTTCGTGAAGAACTTCATGGTCGGGCAAACCAGCGTGCAGGCCGCCTTGGCTGACTACGTGGCGCAAGTCAAGGCCGGGACCTTCCCTGGGGCCGAACACGGATTCTCCGCATGAACACCGTCAAGACCGTACGTGAACTGCGGGCCGCCGTGGCCCGTGCCCGCGGCGAAGGCAAACGCATCGCCTTCGTGCCCACCATGGGCAACCTGCACAGTGGCCACATGGCACTGGTGACCAAGGCAGCGCAGCGGGCCGATTTCGTGGTGGCGAGCATTTTCGTCAACCCGCTGCAATTCGGTGCCGGCGAAGACCTGGACAAATATCCCCGCACCCTGGCGGCAGACCAGGAGAAGCTGCTGCAGGCCGGCTGCCACTTGCTGTTTGCCCCCAGCGTGGAAGAGATGTATCCCGACGGCATGACCGGACAGACCCGGGTCAGCGTTCCGCAATTGTCCGAAGGCCTGTGCGGTGCCAGCCGTCCCGGGCATTTCGAAGGTGTGGCGACAGTGGTCAGCAAGCTGTTCAACATGGTCCAGCCTGACCTGGCGGTATTCGGCCAGAAGGACTTCCAGCAATTGGCGGTGATCCGGGCGCTGGTCCACGACCTGAACATGCCGATCCAGATCATCGGCGAGCCGACCGTCCGGGCCGAAGACGGCCTGGCGCTTTCATCGCGCAACGGCTTCCTCAGCCCCGAGCAACGCGCCGTGGCGCCAGTGGTCTACCGCAGCCTGAGCCACATCGCCGAGGCGATCCGCCAGGGGCAGCGGGATTTCCCGGCGTTGATCGCCGAGCAGCTCAAGCAACTCGAAGCCGCCGGCCTGCGCCCCGACTACCTGGAAGTGCGCCACGCCAAGACGTTGCGCCCGGCATCGAGGGAGGATCGCGACCTGGTGATCCTGGTAGCGGCATTCCTGGGCAGCACACGGTTGATCGACAACCTGCACCTGGACCTCGACTCCCCCGTCTGACCCCTAACGCACACCCTGTGGGAACGAGCTTGTCCGCCAATGCGATGTCTGTCACATCAACGTGAAGGATGCCGGCCTTGCCGCGAGCAAACCCGCTCCCACGGGGCCTTCCAGCGTTATTGCCGCCTCGGTGGCCTTCGGGCAAACTGCCCGCCGTTCGGACTCGACCCTAGGAAACTCCATGCACACGATCATGCTCAAGGCCAAGCTGCACCGCGCCGAAGTCACTCACGCCGTGCTCGATTACGAAGGCTCCTGCGCCATCGATGGTGAATGGCTGGACCTGTCGGGAATCCGCGAATACGAACAGATCCAGATCTACAACGTCGACAATGGCGAGCGCTTCACCACCTACGCCATTCGTGGCGAGGAAGGCTCGCGGATGATTTCGGTCAACGGCGCCGCGGCGCACAAGGCCAAGGTCGGTGACCGCGTCATCATCTGCGCCTATGCTCACTACAGCGAAGCCGAACTGGTCAATTTCAAACCGCGCATGTTGTACATGGCGCCGGGCAACGAACTGAGCCACACCAGCAACGCCATCCCGGTCCAGGTCGCCTGACCGATGGACTTGCCTGTGGGAACGGGCTCGCTCGCGATAGCGTCAATCCCGCCCCCTCGATAGCCAGAGCACCAGGAAGCGCCCATCGCGCTTCCGTCTGTCGGCCAATTCCCACCCTGGCTGTATAAAAAAGTACCGGGATCCTGTCAGACAAAGTCAAGACAGATCGCAACGCGAGGTTTACTGTAGTCGCCCTGCGCCCAGAGATCGTGTCGACGCAGTTGTCCGGACGCCCGCCTCGGGCCTTGCCGGAGTTTTTAGTGTACAAAAGGTCGTTCAAGTAAAAGGAAACCCGCAGCGATGGCGTATTACCGAAACCCTCATGACGTGACCGCTCTGCCCGCCTGGCAAGCGCTGAATGACCACCGCAAAGCCATGCAGGATTTCAGCATGCGCGAAGCGTTCAACGCCGATCCGCAGCGTTTCAATCAATTCACCCTGTCGAGCTGCGGCCTGTTTCTCGATTATTCGAAGAACCTGATCAACGCCCAGACCCGCGACCTGCTGGTGAACCTGGCCAACGAAGTCGACCTCAAGGGCGCGATCAAGGCGCTGTTCGAAGGCGAAATCGTCAATGCCTCCGAAAACCGCCCGGCCCTGCACACGGCCCTGCGCCGGCCGGTGGGCGATAAACTGCTGGTGAACGGCGTCAACGTGATGCCTGACGTGCACAAGGTGCTCAACCAGATCACCGACCTGGTGGGCCGCATTCACGACGGGCTGTGGCGTGGCTACACCGAAAAACCGATCACCGACGTGGTGAACATTGGCATCGGCGGTTCGTTCCTCGGCCCGGAACTGGTATCCGAAGCGCTGTTGTCCTACGCGCAGAAGGGCGTTCGCTGCCACTACCTGGCGAACATCGATGGCAGCGAATTCCATGAGCTGACCATGAAGCTGCGCGCCGAGACCACCCTGTTCATCGTCTCGTCGAAGTCCTTCAACACCCTCGAGACCCTGAAGAACGCCCAGGCCGCCCGTGCCTGGTACCTGGCCCAGGGCGGCTCCGAAGCCGAGCTGTATCGGCACTTTATCGCGGTATCGAGCAACAACGCGGCCGCCGTGGCCTTCGGTATCCGTGAAGAGAATATCTTCCCGATGTGGGACTGGGTCGGCGGGCGCTACTCGCTGTGGTCGGCCATCGGCTTGCCCATCGCCCTGGCCATCGGCATGTCGAACTTCAAGGAACTGCTGTCCGGTGCCTACTCCATGGACCAGCACTTCCAGAGCGCCTCGTTCGAGCAGAACATGCCGGTCCTGCTGGCGTTGCTCGGCGTGTGGTACGGCAATTTCTGGGGCGCGCAAAGCCACGCGATCCTGCCGTACGACCACTACTTGCGCAACATCACCAAACACCTGCAGCAACTGGACATGGAGTCCAACGGCAAGAGCGTACGCCAGGACGGCACGCCGGCGTCCACCGACACTGGCCCGGTCATCTGGGGTGGCGTCGGTTGCAACGGCCAGCACGCCTATCACCAGTTGCTGCACCAGGGCACCCAGTTGATCCCGGCCGACTTCATCGTGCCGGTGGTCAGCTTCAACCCGGTGGCCGACCATCACCAGTGGCTGTACGCCAACTGCCTGTCCCAGAGCCAGGCGCTGATGCTTGGCAAGACCCGCGCCGAGGCAGAAGCCGAATTGCGGGACAAGGGTGCGAGTGAAGAGGAAGTGCAGAAACTGGCCTCCCACAAGGTCATCCCGGGCAACCGTCCGAGCAACACCCTGGTGGTCGAACGCATCAGCCCCCGTCGCCTTGGCGCGCTGGTGGCGCTGTATGAACACAAGGTGTTCGTGCAAAGCGTGGTCTGGGGCATCAATGCCTTCGACCAGTGGGGCGTGGAACTGGGCAAGGAACTGGGCAAAGGCGTCTACAACCGCCTGGTGGGCAGCGAAGAAAGCCCGGCCGAGGATGCCTCGACCCAAGGCCTGATCAGCTACTTCCGCGGACGTCACCGCGGCTGAGTCGTTGACCTGCATTACCCTCTGTGGGAGCGAGCCTGTTCGCGATGGCGGTGTGTCAGTCAATGGAAGGTTGATTGATCTACCATCGCGAGCAGACTCGCTCCCACAGTCATTTGTGCATGACTTGAACCCTCCGGCTACTGGGCGCATCTTTATGACTTGTCGCAAAACAAGAATAAGGAACCGCCATGCTCGATATCAGCCAGTTCCCTCAAGCCGATGCCGTCCGCCAGGCTGCGCAACTGAGTCAGGACCAATACAAGCGGCTCTACAAGGAATCCATCGAACACCCCAGCACCTTCTGGGCTGAACAGGCCACCCGCTTCCTCGATTGGATGGCTCCTTGGCAGACTGTCCAGCGCTACGACCTCAAGGCCGGCGACGCCACCTGGTTCGCTGGCGGCAAGCTGAACGTCAGCGCCAACTGCATCGACCGTCACCTTGAACACCGTGCCGACCAGACTGCAATCATCTGGGAGGGCGACAACCCCGCCGAATCAGCGCAGATCAGCTACCGAAAACTCCATCATCACGTGTGCCGCCTGGCCAATGTGTTGAAAAGCCGAGGCGTGAAGAAAGGCGATAGGGTGTGCATCTACATGCCGATGATCCCGGAGGCCGCCTATGCCATGCTCGCCTGCACCCGTATTGGCGCGGTGCACTCGGTGGTGTTCGGTGGTTTTTCGCCGGACTCGCTGCGCGACCGGATACTCGATGCCGATTGCCGCACGGTGATCACCGCCGACGAGGGCGTGCGCGGAGGACGTGCCATACCGCTCAAGCGCAATGTCGACAAAGCCCTGGAAAGCTGCCCCGACGTCAGCACGGTCCTGGTGATCGAACGCACCCAGGCCGAGATAAGCTGGGTCGATGGCCGCGACATCTGGTACCACCAGGCCATGCACGATGCCAGCGACGATTGCCCGCCCGAACCGATGGATGCCGAAGACCCGCTGTTCATCCTCTACACCTCCGGCAGCACCGGCAAACCCAAGGGTGTGCTGCACACCACTGGCGGTTATCTGCTGCAAGCAGCCATGACCTTCAGGTACGTGCTGGACTACCGCGACAACGAGGTGTTCTGGTGCACCGCCGATGTCGGCTGGGTCACCGGCCACAGTTATATCGTCTACGGCCCCCTGGCCAATGGCGCGACCACCCTGATCTTCGAAGGCGTGCCGAGCTACCCCGACAGCTCGCGCTTCTGGCAGGTGATCGACAAGCATCAGGTCAATATCTTCTACACCGCCCCCACCGCTCTGCGCGCGTTAATGCGCGAAGGTGCCGAACCCTTACAGAAAACTTCCCGCAAGAGTTTGCGATTGCTCGGCAGCGTCGGTGAGCCGATCAACCCGGAAGCGTGGGAATGGTATTTCAACAAGGTCGGCGAGCAACGTTGCCCGATTGTCGATACCTGGTGGCAGACCGAAACCGGCGGCATCATGCTCAGCCCGCTGGTGAGCCAACAGAAACTCAAGCCAGGCTGCGCGACCCGGCCACTGTTCGGGGTCCAACCGGTGCTGCTGGATGAAGCGGGCAAGGAGATCAATGGCCCGGGCAGTGGCGTGCTGGCCATCAAGTCCAGCTGGCCTGGCCAGATCCGCAGCGTCTACAGGGACCATCAGCGCATGGTCGACACCTACTTCAAGCCCTACCCCGGCTATTACTTCACCGGCGACGGCGCCCGTCGCGACGAAGACGGCGATTACTGGATCACCGGACGCATCGATGACGTCATCAACGTTTCCGGGCACCGCATCGGCACCGCCGAAGTGGAAAGCGCCCTGGTGCTGCACGACAGCATCGCCGAAGCGGCCGTCGTCGGTTATCCCCACGACCTCAAGGGCCAGGGCATCTATGCCTTTGTCACGCCAATGAACGGCGTCGAAGCCAACGACGATCTTAAGAAGGAACTGCTGGCCCATGTCAGCAAGGAAATCGGCAGCTTCGCCAAGCCCGAACTGATCCAATGGGCGCCGGCGCTGCCCAAGACCCGGTCGGGCAAGATCATGCGACGCATCCTGCGCAAGATCGCCTGCAACGAACTGGACAGCCTCGGCGATACCTCGACCCTGGCTGACCCAAGCGTGGTGGAGGGGCTGATCGACAAGCGCCTGAATCGCTGAGTCAGCCGGCTTGGCCTCCCAGAAGCCCGGCCCCTCTTCGGGCATCTGTCTGTGGCAGGAGCATCTTCTGTGGCGAGGGGATAAATCTCCTCGCCACAAATGCCACCCTCGCCACAGGTCGGTGCCCGACCTCGAATCCGTATGCAATCGCCAACCCGGGTTTGCATAACTGTTAAACTCTCGCGCCTCATTTCCTTAAGGCGCGCTTGGCATGTCTTCCTTGAATCAGGCGCTGCGCGCCGCCCTCGATCAGCGTCGGGACCTGCTTGACGACCTGGAGCAGCAAGGCACCGATTGCTATCGCCTGTTCCATGGCAGCCAGGAAGGCGCTCCCGGACTCACCGTCGATCGCTACGGCCCGCAACTGATGGTGCAGAGCTTTCACCAGTCACTGGAGCGCGAAGCCTTGTTGCAACTGCACGGCATCGTCAACGAACGCCTGGGCCTGGACACCCTGCTGGTCTACAACGACCGTGCGCGGGGCAATTCGCGGATCGACCGCCAGGACAGCGTCTATCAGGCCGAAGAGGCCGCCCTGCAGGATCTCGTCGGCCACGAATGGGGGCTGAACTATCGCGTCCGCGGGCGCCACGCCGGACAAGACCCTCTTCTGTTCCTGGACCTGCGCAATGCCCGTGGCTGGGTCAAGGCAAACAGCCGCAACAAAAGCGTGCTGAACCTGTTCGCCTATACCTGCGGTGTCGGCCTGAGCGCTGCGGCCGGCGGCGCGCGGGAGGTGTGTAACCTGGACTTTGCCGAAGGCAACCTCGCGGTGGGACAGGAGAACGGCCTGCTCAACCCCGGCCTGCCGGCCATGGAATTCGTGCAATCGGATTATTTCCCGGCGATCCGGCAACTGGCCGGCCTGCCCGTCAGCCAGCGACGCGGGCAGAAACTACCCGGCTATGTGCGCCTGGAACAACGCCAGTACGACCTGGTGCTGCTCGATCCACCGGCGTGGGCGAAGAGCGCCTTCGGCACCGTCGACCTGTTGCGCGATTACCAGAGCCTGCTCAAGCCTGCGTTGCTCAGCACAGCCGACGACGGAGTGCTGATCTGCTGCAACAACCTGGCGAAAGTCTCCATGGACGACTGGCGCGAACAGGTGTTGCGCTGCGCAAGCAAAGCCGGTCGACCGGTGCGGGAATGGAGCGTGCTGATGCCCGGCGATGACTTTCCCTCCAAGGATGGCAATCCACCGCTCAAGACACTGGTCCTGCACTTCTGAGCCAACCTCCGCACACCTACGCAAAAAACGGACAAATCCGATAAATCTCAGTGGTTTCGGAACCGTAAACGCATGCCATACTCCAAGGCACTCCGATTCACACCAGACGAAGCCACACATGTCCAAAGGATTGAAACGCGCTTTCGCCGCACTGCTTATCGCACTGGCCCTCTATAGCCTGCTGGGGTTTCTGATATTGCCGGGCATCGCCTTGCGGATCGCCAACCAGCAACTGGCCAGCCTTGCCACGGTTCCGGCTCAGTTGCAGCGTATCGAACTCAATCCTTTCAGCCTCGAAGTCACCCTGTGGGGACTGAATGTGGGCGAACCGGGCAAGGAACAGGTCGGCTTCGAACGCCTGTACGCCAACCTGCAGGTCGACAGCCTCTGGTCAGGTGCCCTGCACCTGGCCGATATCGAGCTGGACAAGCCCAAGACCGAGATCGTGTTCGCCAAGGACGGGCAGTTGAACCTGCTGGGCCTGTTCAAGCTGCCGCCCAGCGAACCGACCCCGGCCGATCCGGACGCCAAGCCGTTCCCCCTGCGCGTCGACCGGATCAAACTGGCCACCGGCTATGTGCATTTCCAGGATCTCCGGCCCAGCGAACCCATCGAGTTCCTCTACGACACGCTTGATTTCGAACTGAAGAACCTGAGTACCCTGCCTGACGACAGCGCCGACATGACCCTGGTCGCCGTCGGCCCTGAAGGTGGACAGGTCGACTGGACCGGCAATTTCAGCCTTTCGCCCATCGCTTCGCAAGGCAAACTCAAGATCACTGACGGCCAGATGAAAGCCTGGTGGCCTTACGTACGCGACGCGGTGCCCCTGGTGCTGGAAAATGGCGTGCTCAACCTGAGCACCGACTACAAGCTCAACCTGGCCAAGGGCACCGAACTGTTGCTCAGCAACGCGGCCGTCAGCGTCGCGCCCTTCGCCATCAAGGCGCCCGACGGTCGACCGCTGGCGAAGCTCGAGCGCCTGGATGTCAGCGAAACGACGGTGGACCTGGCCAAGCAGCAAGTGTTGGTAGGCAAAGTCCGTAGCCAGAAGCTGGAGACCTGGGCCGCCCGCGAGGCGGACGGACAACTGGACTGGCAGAAGCTCTTCGCCAGCCAGCCGGCAAAACCCCAGGTGAAGGTAGAGCCCGCATCGGCCCCGGCGGCGGCCGATTCGCCCAAGCCAGCCCCGCAAGCCCCTGGCAAGCCTTGGCAGGTGCTGTTGAAGGACGTTCAATTGCGCGATTACCGGGTGCACCTGGCCGACCGCCAGGCACAGCCTGCCGTGGCACTGGAGGTCGGCCCGCTGAATCTCGACCTGCAGAACTTCGACACCCTCAACGGCTCACCCTTTACCCTCAAGCTGGACACCGGATTGGGTAAACAGGGCAAGATCCTCGCCGACGGCGAGGTCAACCTGAGCCCCGTCACGGCCAGGCTCAAGGTCAAGACCCAGGACATCGACCTGCGTGTGGCCCAGGCCTATATCAACCCGTTCATTCGCCTGGAGCTGCGTTCAGGCATGCTCGGCAGCGACCTGGCAGTGGATCTCAAGAGCACCGAGCCGCTGGCTTTCGCAATCACCGGTCGCGCCCAGGTCGATCAGTTGCACACCCTGGATACCCTCAAGACCCGAGACTTTGTCAAATGGCAGCGCCTGGTGCTCGAAGGCCTCAGTTATCAGCACGGCGACAGCCTGTCCATCGACAAGGTCAATCTGCTCCAGCCTTATGCGCGCTTCATGATCAACGACGATCGCACCACCAACGTCGATGACCTGCTCATCCCGCAACCGGCCGACAGCGGCCCGAAGAACACTGCGGCAAAACCGGCTTCCAAGGAAAAACCCCTGGGCATCCACATCGGCGCGATTGCCATCAATGACGGTTCGGCCAATTTCGCCGACTTCAGCCTGACACCGAACTTCGCCACCGCCATCCAGCAGCTCAACGGCCAGATCGGCACCATCGACAGTCGCCAGGCAAAACCGGCCAGCGTCGACATCAAGGGCAAGGTCGACCGCTACGCACCTGTCACGATCAAGGGAGCACTCAACCCGTTCGATCCGATGGCCAGCCTTGATATCGCCACCAGCTTCAAGCGTGTCGAACTGACGACCCTGACACCCTACTCCGGTAAATTCGCCGGCTACCGCATCCGCAAGGGCCGGCTCAACCTGGACCTGCATTACCGCATCACCCAAGGCCAGCTCCAGGCCGACAACAAGGTGGTGGTGGAGCAACTGCAACTGGGGGAAAAAGTCGACAGCCCGGACGCCGTCAGCCTGCCGCTCAAGTTGGCCGTCGCGTTGCTGAAGGACTCCGAAGGCAGAATTTCCATCGAACTGCCGGTGTCCGGCAATCTCAACGACCCGCAATTCAGCGTCATGCCGATTGTCTGGCAAACCTTGCGCAACCTGGTGGTACGAGCGGCCCAGGCACCGTTCAAGCTCATCGGTGGGCTAGTGGCCGGAGGCGGCTCGCAAGACCTGGGCAGCGTGTCGTTCGCACCGGGCTCCAGCGAGCTGAGCCAGGAGAACCAGGGCGTACTGCTCAAGCTGTCCGAAGCCCTGGGCAAACGTCCCGAACTGCGCCTGGAAATCGAAGGCACCGCCGCCGAAAGTAGCGACGGCCCGTTACTCGCCGCCCAGCGCCTGGAACGCGAATACCAGTACAACTACTACAAGATGCTGCAACGCAGGGGCGACAAGGTCCCGGCCAAGGCTTTGTTGCTGCAGGTACCGGAGGACGAGAAGGCCCCGCTGCTGGAAGGCATCTACCGCACCCGCCTCAAGACCCAGCCACCGGCCGAATGGTCGCAACTGGATAAAAAGGCTCGTATCGAGAAGCTGCGTGAAGGGGTCATCAAGTTCTGGAGCGGCAGTGACGTTCTGCTGCGTGAACTGGGGCAGGAGAGAGCCAGCAGCATCAAGGACTTCCTGGTGGACAAGGGCCAACTGGCTGACGAACGGGTGTATTTCATCGACGCGACCCTCGGCCAGGCCGAAAGCGATGGACGCGTGATCACCCCCATGCACCTGGATGCCGAATAACATGAACCGCTTCCAATGGCTTTCCCTGGGATTGCTGCTGGTTGCCGGCCCGGCGTTGGCGGCCGACACGTTGCGCTGCGGCAGCCAGCTGATCAGCGTTGGCGATCGTTCCAGTGAAGTGCTGCACAAATGCGGACAACCCACGGCTCGAGACGACCTGGGCTACAAGCGCAGCGTCAATCGCCGCGAAGAATATCCGGTAGAGGAATGGACTTACGGCCCCAACAGCGGCATGTACCAGTACCTGCGCTTCGAAGGCAATCGCCTGGTGCAGATCACCAGCAAACGCGGGCGCTAGCCCATCTGATCGATCAACACCCTGCCCAAAATAGACAGGCCCCCGGCAAACGCCGAGGGCCTGGGACGGCCACATCCATGTGGCCTTTCGCATGAACCCTAAGCAACGGCAAACGTATGACTAGGCCCGCTTGCCGTGCCTTCTCCCGGTTCAGGCGGAGAAGTCTTGGCCTTATTCGGCCTTCAGGCCATCAGCCGATACAGCCTTGACGCCTTTGATTTTCTTGGCGATTGCCACTGCTGTGTCTTTCTGAGCCTCGGTCACGGCAACAGTGGAAGACAGGGACACGACGCCTTTGTTGGTTTCTACTTTGATATCGGTGCCTGGAATACCTTTTTCGGTGACCAGGTCAGCCTTGACCTTGGTGGTGATCCAGGTATCGGAGGTGGCTTCCTTGGCCTCTGTCACTTCGCCCGCAGCCAGCATCATTGGAGCCTGAGTTGCTTGAGTGGTCTCGGCGAAAGCGCTAGCCATGGTCAGGGTCAGTGCGGTGGCTGCAGCGGCAGTGATAGCGAACTTCTTCATACGAGTAACTCCTGTTTTTCTCAGAAACTGCCGGGGTAATGCATTCCGGCAGGGTTGTCAGGAGTAGTGCGAAGGCTGTGCCAGTTTTATAAATTCAAATAATTTCTTTTAAATCAATAAGTTAAGCGAAACGGCGATTTACAGAATCATGCAAAATGCATGACCCTCCGATTTTGTACATGCAAGTTGCGGTTTTTTTACGACGGCTTAAGCCACTGAATTGCCGGGCATTTCCTACACGCAAAAAAACCCCGCTAAAAGCGGGGCCGGTCAGATCAACCTGTATGCCTCAACTACCTGCAGCGGCAGCACCGGTGCAGCCCTTGGGAGCGTATTCCTGTTCAGCCGTGGTGGCACAGGTCCATACGCCGGTTCCCGAACGACTCAGCGTGATCGTCTTGCCCACCACCGGGCCTGGTGCATTGAGGATCGTGCAGCCGATGGTGCCGACCCCGGTAGAGGCAACACCCGAGGCAGTGGTGGTGCAGTTACTGGTGGTTGCCGTCCCGCCGATAAGCTCGAGGGTCGGGTTGGTGCCCGAATTGATCGTGTCTTCGAACGGCACTTTCAATGCGGTGATCTCCGCCAGGCCCGCGGTCACCTTGGCTCGCGCCTGGTATTTGGAATATTGCGGCAACGCAAAGGTCGCCAGAATGCCGATGATCGCCACGACGATCAGCAGCTCGATCAGCGTAAAGCCATTCTGCTTGTTCATAGACATCTCCATACATGAGGCGAAATCTCATGGTTGGAGCAGTCATTGCACGGCACATGCCAACCGCCCCGAGCCGCGCGGGCAAGGCCTTGCAGCCCGTCAAAGCACTACGGCCTACCCCAACAACCGCACTATCTGACATTTTTTGTCACCCCGCCCCGCTGGTAGGGCGTCGAGGCTTGACTAGGCTATAGGTCATGAATTGCCGTATCCGGGATCCCCATGACTGACATCGCCCTCAGTGGACTGACCAAGCAACTGGTACTGGCCGAACTGATCACCGAGCAAAATGCCCAACAGGCGCACCAGCAGGCCCAGCGCAATCGCATCCCCCTGGTCAGTTATCTGGTACAGAACAAACTGGTCCAGAGCCGCCGGGTTGCCGAGATCGCCTCGGAACATTTCGGTGTCGCCCTGCTGGACCTCAACAGCCTCGACAAGGACATCCAGCCCACGGGGCTGGTCAGCGAAAAGCTGGTACGCCAGCATCACGCGCTGCCATTGTGGCGGCGCGGCAACAAGCTGTTCGTGGGCATTTCCGACCCCACCAATCACCAGGCCATCAACGACATCCAGTTCAGCACCGGCCTGACCACTGAAGCCATCCTGGTGGAGGACGACAAGCTCAGCGATGCCATCGAGAAATTCTTCGAGTCCAGTACCACGGGGCTGGAGGGCATGGGCGATGTCGACCTCGACGGCCTCGACATCGAATCAGGCGACGACCGCAAGCAGGACACTATCGCCGGGCTGGACGCCGACGATGCGCCGGTGGTGCGCTTCGTCAACAAGATGCTGCTGGATGCGATCAAGGGCGGCTCATCCGACCTGCATTTCGAGCCCTATGAAAAATCCTACCGGGTACGGGTGCGCACCGATGGCATGTTGCGGGAAGTGGCCAAGCCGCCTATCCAGTTGGCGACCCGCATCGCGGCGCGCCTGAAGGTCATGGCGAACCTGGATATTTCCGAACGGCGCAAACCCCAGGACGGACGGCTGAAAATGCGACTGTCGAAGACCAAGTCCATCGATTTCAGGGTCAACACCCTGCCAACCCTCTGGGGCGAAAAGGTGGTGATCCGGATCCTCGACCCCTCCAGCGCGCAAATGGGCATCGACGCCCTGGGCTATGAGCCGGACCAGAAAGAACTGTACCTGGCGGCGCTCAAGCAACCCCAAGGGCTGATCCTGGTGACCGGGCCGACCGGCTCGGGCAAGACCGTCTCGCTGTATACGGGGTTGAACATCCTCAATACGGTGGACATCAATATTTCCACCGCCGAAGACCCGGTTGAAATCAACATGGAGGGGATCAACCAGGTCAACGTGAACCCGCGCCAGGGGCTGGACTTCGCACAAGCCCTGCGCTCATTCCTGCGCCAGGACCCGGACGTGATCATGGTTGGCGAGATCCGCGACCTGGAAACGGCCGAGATCGCCATCAAGGCTGCGCAGACCGGGCACATGGTGCTGTCCACACTGCACACCAACAGCGCCGCCGAAACCCTCATCCGCCTGCAGAACATGGGCATTCCCGGCTTCAACATCGCCACGGCCGTGCACCTGATCATCGCCCAGCGACTGGCGCGCAAGTTGTGCACTCATTGCAAGAAGGCCATCGAGATTCCAGAGGAAACCCTGCTCAAGGAAGGTTTCCCTCGGGAACGCATCGGCTCGTTCACGATCTATGAGCCGGTCGGTTGCGAACAGTGCAACAACGGCTACAAGGGCCGCGTGGGGATTTACGAAGTGGTCAAGAACACTCCCGAGCTGCAACGCCTGATCATGGCCGAGGGCAACTCGCTGGAAATCGACCTGCAGATGCGCAAGGACGGCTTCAACGACCTGCGCGCCTCCGGGCTGCTCAAAGTGATGCAAGGCGTGACCAGCCTCGAAGAAATCAACCGGGTCACCAAGGACTGAGCATGGCGGTCAAGGCAGTAAAAACCGATACCTACACTTGGGAAGGCAAGGACCGCAAGGGCACGAAAATGTCCGGCGAGCTGACCGGCCAGAGCCCGGCGCTGGTCAAGGCACAGTTGCGCAAGCAAGGGATCAACCCGGACAGGGTGCGCAAGAAGTCCACCTCGATATTCAGCAAGGGCAAGCGCATCAAGCCCCTGGATATCGCCCTCTTCACACGTCAGATGGCAACGATGCTCAAGGCCGGCGTGCCCCTGCTCCAGGCCTTCGACATCATCGGCGAAGGCTTCGACAACGCCAACATGCGCAAGCTGATCGACGAGGTAAAGCAGGAAGTCGCAGCCGGTAACAGCTTCGCCGCGTCGTTGCGCAAATGCCCGCAGTACTTCGACGAGCTGTATTGCAACCTGGTGGACGCCGGGGAACAGGCTGGCGCCCTGGATACCTTGCTGGACCGGGTCGCCACCTACAAGGAAAAGAGCGAGGCCCTCAAGGCCAAGATCAAGAAGGCCATGACCTACCCGACAGCCGTGATACTGGTTGCGGCGGTGGTCACGGGCATCCTGCTGGTCAAGGTGGTGCCGCAGTTCGAATCGGTGTTCGCCGGGTTCGGCGCGGAGCTGCCGGGGTTCACGGTGATGGTCATTGGCCTGTCGGAGTTCATGCAGCAATGGTGGTGGCTGCTGCTGGGTGCGCTGGTCGGCGGTTTTTTCGGGGTGAGATATGCCCTCAAGCGCTCCCAGGGCTTTCGTGACTGGCGCGACAAGTGGCTGCTCAAGCTGCCGCTGATCGGTGCCCTGATGTACAAATCCGCCGTGGCCCGCTTCGCCCGCACGCTTTCCACCACCTTCGCCGCCGGCGTGCCGCTGGTGGAAGCGCTGGATTCGGTGTCCGGCGCTACCGGCAACGTGGTATTCAAACGAGCGGTGCAACGCATCCGACAGGATGTCTCGACGGGCATGCAGCTGAATTTCTCCATGCGCGCGTCAGGCATCTTTCCGAACCTGGCGATCCAGATGACCGCCATCGGCGAGGAGTCCGGCGCGCTGGACGATATGCTGGACAAGGTGGCGAGTTTTTATGAGGCCGAAGTGGACAATCTGGTGGACAATCTCACCAGCCTGATGGAGCCGTTCATCATGGTGGTACTGGGGGTGGTCGTCGGCGGCCTGGTGGTTGCCATGTACCTGCCCATCTTTCAACTCGGCTCTGCGATCTGACATGCCCCTGACCGAATTCTTCGCGCTTTATCCCCTGGCCTTCGTGCTGACGGCGTTATTGCTCGGGCTGATCGTCGGCAGCTTTCTCAATGTCCTGGTGTGGCGCCTGCCCAGGATGCTGAGCCGGGAATGGCGACTGCAGGCCCATGACTTGCTGGGCCTGCCCGCCGAAACGCCCGGCCCGGCCTATAACCTGATACTGCCCCACTCCCAGTGCCCCCATTGCGGCCACCGCATCCGGGCCTGGGAAAATATCCCGGTGTTGAGCTACCTGGCGCTGCGCGGCCGCTGTTCCAGTTGCGCCACTCCCATCGGCAGGCGCTACCCCCTGACTGAACTGGCCTGTGGGGTGTTATCGGCGTTCGTCGCCTGGCATTTCGGCTTCGGCTGGCAGGCGGCAATGGTGATGGTCCTGAGCTGGGGCCTGCTGGGCATGAGCCTGATCGATGCCGAGCACCAATTGCTGCCCGATACGCTGGTACTGCCTTTGTTGTGGCTGGGCCTGATCGTCAACAGCTTTGGATTGTTCGCTTCGCTGAACGAGGCCATGTGGGGCGCTGTGGCCGGCTATCTGGCGCTGTGGTCGGTGTTCTGGGCGTTCAAGCTGATCACCGGCAAGGAAGGCATGGGCTATGGGGATTTCAAGCTATTGGCGATGCTGGGCGCCTGGGGCGGCTGGCAGATCCTGCCGTTGACGCTGCTGCTGTCGTCCCTGGTAGGCGCAGTCGTCGGCGTGGTTGTACTGCGCATGCGTGACGCTCCGGCGTCGACGCAAATCCCCTTTGGGCCTTATCTGGCCATTGCCGGCTGGATTGCGCTGCTCTGGGGTGGTCAAATAACCGACTTCTATTGGCAGTCTGTCGGTTTCTAATGAATACCCCTGTGGAAAAACCCTGGATTCTCGGCCTGACCGGCGGTATCGGCAGCGGTAAAAGCGCGGCGGCCCAGCACTTCATCGACCTGGGCGTGCACGTGGTCGACGCCGATCACGCCGCACGCTGGGTCGTCGAACCCGGACGCCCGGCCCTGGCGCAAATCGCCAGGCATTTCGGCCCTGGCGTGGTGCAGGCCGACGGCAGCCTCGATCGAGGGGCGCTGCGAAAACTCATCTTTGAAAATGCCGAGGAGCGTCGCTGGCTCGAGGCATTGCTGCATCCGTTGATCGCCGACGAAATCGCCCATCATCTGGCACTGGCACAATCGCCCTATGCGATCCTGGTCTCGCCACTGCTGATCGAGTCGGGACAGTACGCCATGACCCAGCGCATCCTGGTGATCGATGCTCCGGAACGAATGCAGATCGAACGTACCTTGCAGCGCGACCAGACCAGCGAACAACAGGTCCAGGCCATCCTCAAGGCACAGTCAAGCCGTCAGGATCGCCTGAGCCATGCGGACGACGTGGTGGTCAACGACCGCGACCTCGCCTGGCTGCACAGCGAGGTCGAACGCCTGCATCATTTTTACCTTACCTTGCGTGGAGGCCAGTCATGAGCCAGAACCCAACCGTTGATTGCCCGACCTGTGGCGCCCCCGTCGAATGGAGCCCGGAGAGCAAATTCCGGCCCTTCTGCTCCGATCGCTGCAAACTGATCGACCTGGGCGCCTGGGCGTCGGAGGAACACAAGATTCCGGTCAGCCCTGAGGCCGAGGACGAGTTGTTCAGCGAAGACTTCAACCCCCGCTCACATCATTAAGGGCGCATGAAACCGTAGTCCTGGCTGTCGTCGAGGTTTTCCGCCAGGAAACCCAATTCGTCGGCCAGGTCCTCGACACTGCGCACGGCCTTGCTCTGCTGCACCACCGCACTGAGCAAGGCCCGCAGGCTCAGTCCCGGATCGAAGCCTATTTCCATGGCCGCGTCCTGGCTGCGCCTGATCTCCTGTCTCGCCCACTCATAAACACTCATGGTTGTGCTCCCGAAATTTTTGCAGAGCATGCCGGGCGCTCGCCCGCGCAGCCTTGATGTGAATCAAGGCTTGTCGTTGTCCTTCCAGGGAGCCGACAGATACCGCGTACGGTTGAATGTCTCCAGCCATTCGGGGCTGAACACCACCAGCGCACTGATCACCATGCCGTTGATGAAGGCCTCGGGGAAAATGACCAGCCAGAGATAGCCGACAAAGTCGCTCAGCCAGTAAGGCATGGCGAATACACCGTCATACCACAGCAGACCGAGCCCCAGCAGCAGGCACAGCAGCGCCGACAGCGCAGCGGCCAGGAACCCCGAACAGAATATGTATACGAACAGGTTGCGTGGCTGGGCTCGCTCCACCAGGATCGCGCAGCATTCGGTGACCCACACCGGCAGCAGGACCAGCAGCATACCGTTGACGCCCACCGCCACCATGTCCTGACGCCCGAGCAGGACCAGCGCCAGCTGGGCCAGAAAGCCGCCGAGGATCGCCAGGGGCCAGTCCAGCAGCAGCGTCACGGCGGTCATGCCGATGAAGTGATACGACACGCCGGTCTCGAAATCCCGGCGCACCAGCCACAACATGAACAACGCGAGCACCGTCCCGAACAGCAGATGCTGGCGTCGACTGTCGGTGAACAGCTCGACCCAGGGCGCGCGCCAGACCGCCCAGGCGAGCACCGGCACATAGATCAGCCAACCCGCCGTGAGGGTCTGCGAAGAGAGCAGCTCGGCACCGATCATGGGACTCCTCCTTTCGCTTGCCCTGGCATCACAGACTCCGTCATCGCCTTCGAATTCAAGCCGGCAGTCTACACCCCGGCCGACGCGTATTAATCAACGCAAGGCTTCCAGCTTGTCGCAATTGAACGCTAAGCTTGGGCTCATGGATGACTCCGATTATTTACGCCTGCTCACCATCGCGGCCGAGCAAGCCAACGCCTTTCTCTCCAATGCCCGCAAATGGGAGCGTGAGCGTTGGGTCTGCCAACGGCTGCTGCAAGGGTTGAACGTGCCCTATCGCGCCGATGAGTTCGCCCCCGCCGGGGAACCACCGGACGTCTTGTTTCGCGATGCGAACTTCGAGGTGTTTTTTGTCCTCGACGAAGGCCGTCGCCTCAATGACGAATGGCGCGATGAGCTGCAACGCCGCCGCAGCGCTTTTTCCCTCAGCCAACTGGTGCGCCGCGAGGCCAAGCCCCGGCGGATCCCGGCCAACGAATTCCTGCTGCGACTGGCGCCCACCCTGCGCAAGAAAGCCCACAACTACACCGAACGAGGCATGGACCTGGGGGAGCTGGACATCATCGCCTTCGCCAGCCTCAAGCGCGAAGTGCTGGACCTCAACAGCCATTTCCCGCCACCCACCGAATATCTGCGCCAGGGCTGGCGCTCGTTATCGCTGGTGGGGCCGACCTTCGCCCGGGTGCTGTTCGCCCATCCCGACGCACCGGACTTCCTGCGCAGCAACCTGGGACGCAGCATCGTCTTCGATGTCGGGATCAGCCTGTGAAAACACGCCGGCGCCGCACACAACCGTGGTGTCGGCACCACAGGGATGTTACAACCCGTCCATTCGCCTGGACGACCGGCGCTCCTGTAACGTCTACCCGTTCTGCAACGTCTACCTGACGAGGCCTTTATGACCAGCCGCCTGAACCCCGAAGACCAGAAGCATGTCGAAGAGTACCTGCAACTGTCCCAGCACCGAGTCGAGCGCCGGCCCTTCCGGCCGTGGATGCTCCTGGTGGTGGTACTGGCCGTGACCATCGGCCTGGGCCTGTTGAGCCGATTGATCAGTTACCTGACGCTATGAGCAGCCTGGTATCGAGGGATACGACACCGGCGCTCGCTCGGGTAACGGCACCGATTTCCTTTAGCCTTGCGAGATATCCCCATGACCCATCGTATTGTCATCGTTGGCGGCGGAGCCGGCGGTCTGGAGTTGGCTACCCGCCTGGGTAAGACTCTGGGCAAGCGTGGCACGGCCAGTGTAATGCTGGTCGACGCGAACCTGACCCACATCTGGAAGCCGCTGCTGCACGAAGTGGCGGCCGGCTCTCTGAACTCTTCCGAAGACGAACTCAACTACGTCGCCCAGGCGAAATGGAACCACTTCCAGTTCCAGCTAGGGCGCATGAGTGCCCTGGACCGCGAACGCAAGCGTATCCAACTGGCCGCCACCTACGACGAGGCCGGCCTGGAACTGCTGCCGGCCCGCGAACTGAGCTATGACACCCTGGTGATTGCGGTCGGCAGCACTACCAATGACTTCGGCACCGAGGGTGCGGCGCAACATTGCCTGTTCCTCGACACCCGCAAACAGGCCGAGCGCTTCCACCAGCAGTTGCTCAATCATTACCTGCGCGCCCACGCCGGCCAGACCGACACGGAAGAGCGAATCAGCGTCGCCATCGTCGGAGCCGGGGCCACCGGCGTCGAACTGGCCGCCGAGCTGCACAATGCGGCCCATGAACTCGCGGCCTATGGCCTGGATAGGATCAAGCCGGAAAACATGCATATCACCCTGATCGAGGCCGGGCCAAGGGTGTTGCCAGCACTGCCCGAGCGCATCGGCGGGCCCGTGCACAAGACCCTGGAGAAACTCGGCGTCAATGTCATGACCAACGCCGCCGTCGGCCAGGTCACGGCCGACAGCCTGGTCACCGTCGACGGCAAAGTGATCAATGCGAGCCTGAAGGTCTGGGCCGCCGGGATCCGCGCCCCGGAGTTCCTCAAGGAAATCGACGGACTGGAAACCAACCGGATCAATCAATTGCTGGTTCTGCCGACCCTGCAGACCACCCGTGACGAGAACATTTTCGCCTTCGGCGATTGCGCCGCCTGTCCGCAACCGGGCTCGGATCGCAACGTGCCGCCTCGCGCCCAGGCTGCGCACCAGCAGGCTTCACTGCTGGCCAAATCCCTGAAACTGCGGATCGAAGGCAAAGCGCTGCCGCACTATAAATACACGGATTACGGCTCGCTGATTTCCCTGTCGCGGTTTTCGGCGGTAGGTAACCTGATGGGCAACCTCACCGGCAGCGTAATGCTCGAAGGCTGGCTGGCACGGATGTTCTACGTGTCGCTGTACCGCATGCACCAGATGGCGCTGTACGGGATGTTCCGTACAGCGATGCTGATGCTGGGCAGCAAGATCGGACGCGGAACCGAGCCCAGGCTCAAGTTGCACTGAGCCGATACACCACTGTCGCAAGCAGGCTCGTCTTCACAGTGGCCAAGTGTCCTCAAGTGGATACGGTCCCTGTGCAAACGAGCCCTGCTCTCGATGACGGCAACACAGGCGACACTGTCCCTGCATCACACCTGGAACCGCTGAACCATCGTGCGCAACGAATTGGCCAGTTGCGACAACTCATGGCTGGAGGCGCTGGTCTGGTCCGCTCCGCTCGCCGACCGAGCGGACAAATCCCGGATGTTCACCAGGTTGCGATCCACCTCACGGGCCACCTGCGCCTGTTCCTCTGCGGCACTGGCAATCACCAGGTTACGTTCGTGGATCTCGTTCACCGAACTCGTGATGGTCTGCAGCGCTTCCCCCGCCCGCTCCGCCAATGCCAGGGTACTGGCCGCGCGACTGGAGCTGGTCTGCATGGAGTCCAGTGCCTGGGCGGCGCCGTTGCGCATGCCCTGGACCATTTGTTCGATTTCCAGGGTCGATTGCTGGGTACGATAGGCCAGTGCCCGCACTTCATCGGCCACTACGGCAAATCCGCGCCCGCTTTCCCCCGCTCTCGCCGCTTCGATAGCGGCGTTGAGGGCCAGCAGGTTGGTCTGCTCGGCAATGGCCCGGATCACGTCCAGGACCTTGCCGATGTCTTGTGACTGATTCGCCAGGGATTGCACCAGGCCGCCGGTGATCTGCACATCGCTGGCAAGCGCGCCAATGGCGTCCACGGTATCGCTGACCCGCTCCTGCCCGAGCACCGCCGACTCACTGGACTGGCGGGTGGCATCTGAGGTGGAGACAGC